>NZ_CP116871.1:312771-625543 GCF_031885415.1 Microbacterium forte | reverse complement strand
GAGGCGTTGGGGATGTGCTCGCCGAGTCGGGCGTATCGGCTCGGGCGCAGGGCGGGGTTCTCCGAACGGAGCTGGATCAGTCGAGCGACGTGCGCGCGCAGGTCTTCCTGCCACGGCTCCGCGTCCCATCCGAGCCATGTCAGCGACGAATCCTGCGCATAGGCGTTGTTGTTGCCGCGCTGGGTGCGCCCGACCTCGTCGCCTGCGGTGAGCATCGGGATGCCCGCAGACAGCAGCAGGGTGCCGAGCAGGTTGCGCATCGCTTTTCGACGGGCGGCGAGGATGGTCGGGTCGTCGGTCGGCCCCTCGATGCCATGGTTGAACGCACGGTTCATGTCGGCACCGTCGCGGTTCTGCTCGCCGTTCGCCTCGTTGTGCTTGACGTCGTACGACACGAGGTCGTGCAGCGTGAACCCGTCGTGCGCCGTGACGAAGTTGATGCTCGCGAGCGAGCCCCGCTCGGCGGCGAAGGTGTTCGAGGAGCCGGCGAGACGCGTGGCGAAGCCGCCGATGCCGACCGGGGCGGAGGCACGACGCGCGTAATCGATGTCGCTCAGCCAGAAGTTCCGCACCCGGTCGCGGTAGCGGTCGTTCCACTCCATCCAGCCGTTCGGGAAGTTGCCCGTCTGCCACCCGCCCATGCCGACGTCCCACGGCTCCGCGATGAGCTTGGTCTCGCTGAGGATCGGATCGTTGGCGATCGCGGTGAGCAGCGGATGCTCCGGTGTGTAGGTGTGCGAGTCGTCGCGCGCGATCGCGGCGGCGAGGTCGAACCGGAACCCGTCGATCTGCATCTCCTGCGCCCAGTAGCGCAGCGAGTCGAGCACGAGTCGCGCGCCGGCATCGCTCGAGGTGTCGAGCGTGTTGCCGCACCCCGTCGTGTCGATGTACGCGCCGGACGCGTCCTGTCGGTAGTAGCTCGCGTTGTCGATGCCGCGAAGACTCGAGCGAGGACCGCCGAGGCCCTCCTCAGACGTGTGGTTGTACACGACGTCCAGGATGACCTCGAGTCCGGCTTCGTGCAGCAGTCGCACCATGCCCTTGAACTCGGCGAGAACGGCCTCAGGGCCGCCCTTGCGGGCATCTTCTGTCGCGTAGGCGTTGTGCGGCGTGAAGAAGTTGAGGGTGTTGTACCCCCAGTAGTTGGTGAGGCCGCGCTCGAGCAACCGCGGCTCCGGCACGAAGGCCTGAACGGGAAGCAGCTCGATCGAGGTGATGCCGAGAGAGTGGAAGTACTCGATCATGGCCGGGTGCGCGAGCCCGGCATAGGTGCCGTGCAGAGCAGGCGGCACGTCGGGCTGGCGTTTGGTCAGACCCTTCAGGTGCCCCTCGTAGATCACGGTCCGGTCGAGCGGGATCCGCGGCTTGACGGACTCTCCCCAGTCGAACCCGTCGACGATCACGACGGAGCGCCACTCCTCGTAGCCGTCGCCCTGCGCGAGACCACGGGCATAGGGATCGAGCAGGAGGGTCTCGGGGTTGAACGTGTTGCCCGGACCGTGCGGCCCTCCTACGCGGATCGCGTACCGGGTTCCCGGCTGGAGCAGCTCCGTGGTCACTTCCCAGATGCCGCCGGGAAGGCGGGCGAGGTCGGCCTGATCGATCACCCAGTCGAGGTCGGTGGCATCGAAGACGACGAGCTCGATGGAGGACGCGTTCTGCGACCAGACGCGGAGGGTTCCGACGCCGTCGTGAAGGCGCACACCGAGGTTGTCGAGTGCAGTACCGCCGGGCACGGTGATGTCTCGGATCGCGGGCATGAATACACACTAGAGGTCTGCACTCGGGTCTCAGGACCGCATGCACTCAGTTCCATGTGCACGCCACCACCGGGAAAATGGGGGAGAGTGGAGGAATGCGGCACTATCTCGACCACGCGGCCACGACACCCCTGCGCCCTGAGGCGCGGGATGCATGGCTCGATGCGAGCGAGATGGTCGGGAACGCATCGTCGACCCACGGCGCGGGGCAGGATGCGAGGCGCCTGCTCGAGGAGGCGCGCGAGCGCTCAGCTGCAGTGCTCGACTGCGATCCCATCGAGGTCGTCTTCACCTCGGGCGGCACGGAGTCGATCAATCTCGCGCTGCAGGGACTCTGGCAGGCGCGGCCCGTGGGGACGGATGCGATCGTGATGCCGGAGGCCGAGCATCACGCGACCGTGGACACGATCGAGGCTCTGGTCGCAGCGGGAGCGGTCCTGCGCGCTGTACCGGTATTTCGCACGGCGGCGATCGACGGGCGAGTGTTCGCCGACCAGCTTCCCGGAGCAGCGTTGGCAACCGCCCTGGTCGCCAACAACGAGGCGGGGACGATCAACGACGCCGCTGAGCTCGCCTCGTCGGCCGCGCAGGCTCTCGTGCCCCTTCACCTCGATGCGGTGTCGGCGCTCGGTCATCTCCCACTGTCCTTCCGAGGGCTGAGAGGCGATGCCCCGGATGCGCTGGGGCTGGTCGCGATGAGCGTCGCAGGACACAAGATCGGAGCGCCGGTCGGTGTCGGCGCGTTGGTCGTCGCTCGCACCGCTCGGCTCTCGGCGCTCCTTCGCGGTGGCGCGCAGCAGAGAGGGCTCCGCGCCGGGACGCAGGATGTGGCGGGCGCAGCCGCGTTCGCCACCGCGCTCGAACTCGCGGAGTCCGAGCGGGAGTCGGAGACGACTCGACTCGCAGCGATGCGCGACCGGCTGGTCGACGGCATCCTGACACGAGTGCCGCAGGCTGAGCTGCTCGGCGACAGTTCGCGACGCCTCCCCGGCAACGCCCACATTCTCTTCCCCGGTGCGGTGGGGGAGAGCCTGCTCTTCCTGCTCGATACGGCAGGGATCGCCGCGTCGACCGGATCGGCGTGCCAGGCAGGAGTCGCAGAGCCGTCGCATGTGGTGATGGCGATGGGGCGCAGCGAGCAGGATGCCCGCAGCGTGCTCCGGTTCTCGCTGGGCCGCACCTCCACAGACGCCGACATCGACGCGGTTCTCGCCGCTATCGCCGACGCCTATGCGAGAGCGTCCGGCTCCGGCTCGGCTGCGCGCTCGTAGACTGGTTCCATGAGGATTCTTGCGGCCATGAGTGGCGGAGTGGACTCCGCAGTCGCGGCCGCGAGGGCCGTGGAGGCGGGGCACGACGTCGTTGGAGTGCATCTCGCGCTCTCCCGGGCGGGCGGCACCCTGCGCACCGGGAGCCGGGGCTGCTGCACCATCGAGGACGCTCTCGACGCCAGACGCGCAGCAGATCTCCTCGGCATCCCCTTCTACGTCTGGGACTTCTCCGAGCGGTTCCGCGAAGACGTGATCGCCGACTTCGTGTCGGAGTACCAGGCGGGGCGCACTCCCAATCCGTGCATGCGATGCAACGAGAAGATCAAGTTCGCCGCCCTGCTCGATCGAGCGATCGAGCTCGGCTTCGATGCCGTCTGCACGGGACACTATGCGACGCTGATCCCCACGGATGCCGGCCTCGAGCTGCACAGGGCTGCGGACAACGCGAAGGATCAGTCCTACGTGCTGGGTGTGCTGACGGCCGACCAGCTCGCGCACACCTATTTCCCGCTCGGAACCACGCCGTCCAAGGCCGTCGTGCGTGCGGAAGCCGAAGCGCGCGGTCTGAGCGTGGCGCAGAAGCCCGACAGCCACGACATCTGCTTCATCCCTGACGGCGACACCCGTGGCTGGCTCGCCGAGAAGGTGGGCACGGCGACAGGCGAGGTCGTCGACCGCAGCGGAGCCGTCGTCGGGTCCCACGAGGGTGCGCACGCGTTCACGGTCGGCCAGCGCCGCGGGCTCAAGCTCGGGGTTCCCGCCGCCGACGGCAAGCCCCGATTCGTGCTCGAGGTGCGCCCGGTCTCGAACACCGTGGTCGTCGGGCCGAAGGAGGCGCTCGCGACGCGCGAGATCTCCGGCGGTCGGTTCAGCTGGGCAGGTGCAGCCCCCGAAGACGCGGAGTTCAGCTGTGACGTGCAGATCCGCGCTCATTCGGAACCGGAACCTGCGAGGGCTTTCGTCTCGGCGGATGAAGTGAGAGTGGTGCCGGATCGCCCCCTCGACGGCGTCGCCCCCGGACAGACTGCTGTGCTGTACGTGGGAACGAGAGTGCTCGGCCAGTTCACGATCGATCGCACGGTGTCGGCCGTGCCTGTCGACGCCTAGACCCGCGCTCGGGATGTCGGTGCTCGCTCGTAGACTGGCGGGGTGCCGGAGAACATCTCGTTGGAAGACGCCCGTATCGAAGCGGACGAGCTGACCACTCGCATCCTCGAGGCGAAGGACGCGTACTACGGGCGTGACACCTCGCTCGTCGACGACGCCACGTATGACGGATGGATGCGCCGGCTCGAAGAACTCGAACGGCTGCACCCCGAGCTCCAGGGGCAGGATTCACCCACCCAGATGGTGGGCGCCGCCGAAGCGACGGGTCTGGCGACGATCGAGCACGCCGAGCGGATGCTGAGTCTCGACAATGTGTTCTCGATCGACGAACTGCGGGAGTGGGCAGCGAAGACGCGGGCCTCGGCGGGGCGTGACGTCGACTGGCTCACCGAACTGAAGATCGACGGACTCGCCATCAATCTCCGCTACGAGAACGGCCGGCTGACGTCCGCCGCGACGCGAGGAGATGGGCGCGTCGGGGAGATCGTCACCGAGAACGCGCTGCGACTGCCCGAGATACCGTTCGAGCTCTCGGGCACGGGCCACCCTGCGATCGTCGAGGTCCGCGGCGAGGTGTTCATCCCCGTTGCGGCGTTCGAACGCCTGAACGCGGCGCAGGCGGAGTTCCGCGAGCGTGCCTACGACGACGCGTATGCGCGATGGGAGGCGCGATCGGGTGCGAAGAAGCCTTTCGACGAGGAGAAGGCCCGAACGGCCGCCGCCCGGCGGTTCCCTTCCTTCGCCAACCCGCGGAACGCGGCGAGCGGGGGCCTCCGGCAGCAGATCGACAAGAAGAACGGTCTCGAGCTCGAGGCGGGGATGCTGCGCATCGAATCGCTCGCTCTCTACGTGCACGGCATAGGCGCCTGGCAGAACCCACCCGTCGCAGCGCAGAGCCAGGTGTACGAGCAGCTCGCAGAGTGGGGCCTGCCGACGAGCCCCCACACCAAGGTCTGCACGAGCATCGACGAAGTCGCGGCGTTCGTCGAGTATTTCGGCCAGCACCGGCACGACATCGAGCACGAACTCGACGGCATCGTGGTCAAGGTCGATGAGCTCTCCCTGCACGATGAGCTCGGAGCCACCAGCCGCGCTCCGCGCTGGGCGATCGCCTACAAGTACCCGCCCGAAGAGGTGCAGACGAAACTCCTCGACATCGTCGTATCGGTGGGTCGCACAGGCAGGGCCACGCCGTTCGCGGTGATGGCTCCCGCCCAGGTGGCTGGCTCGGTGGTGAGGCAGGCGACGCTCCACAACAAGGACGTCGTGAAGGCGAAGGGCGTACTCATCGGTGACACCGTCGTGCTGCGTAAAGCGGGCGACGTCATCCCCGAGGTGCTCGGTCCCGTGGTCGACAAGCGCGACGGCACGGAGCGCGAGTTCGTCATGCCCGTGGAGTGCCCCGAGTGCGGCACCCCGCTGCGCCCGATGAAGGAGGGCGACATCGATCTGCGGTGTCCGAATGCGCGATCGTGCCCTGCGCAGGTGCGCGGTCGCGTCGAGCACATCGGATCACGGGGCGCGCTCGACATCGAGGCTCTCGGCGAGGTCACTGCAGCGGCGCTCACCCAGCCGACGTCGCCGGCCGTTCCGCCTCTCGAGACCGAGGCAGGACTCTTCGCGCTCACGCTCGAAGAGATCGTGCCGATCGAGCTGTTCGTCCGCGACGCGGAGACGGGCCTGCCGAAGGAGGACGACGACGGGCTGGTGAAGACACGAGCGCCGTTCCGCCGCAATCCCACGGCCGCAGAGAAGAAGTCCGGCCTCGAGGGGCCGCAGCCGTCGTCGCAGGCCCTCACCCTCCTGGCCGAACTCGAGAAGGCGAAGACGAAGGACCTGTGGCGACTTCTCGTGTCGCTCAACATCCGTCATGTCGGCCCCGTCGCGGCACGAGCGCTCGCGCAGTGGTTCGGCTCGCTCGATGCGATCCGCGCGGCCTCCCGCGACGAGCTCGCTGCGGTCGAGGGGGTCGGCGGCATCATCGCCGACTCGCTGCTCGCGTGGTTCGAAGTCGACTGGCACAGAGAGATCGTGCAGCAGTGGGCCGAGGCCGGGGTCCAGTGGGCGACTCCCGGTCACCCGGGTCCGGGTGCTGCCGTGGTCGAGGGCGGCGTACTCGACGGCCTCACCATCGTCGCGACCGGATCGCTCGACGGGTACACACGCGACGGTGCCCAGGAGGCCATCATCAAGGCGGGCGGCAAGGCCGCGTCGAGCGTGTCGAAGAAGACCGACTTCGTCGCCGCCGGTCCTGGCGCGGGGTCGAAGTTGGGCAAGGCGGAGGAGCTCGGTATCCGCATCCTCGACGCTGCTCAGTTCCACATCCTCGTGACCCAGGGGCCGGACGCGCTCGGATGAAGCGCTACGGGCCGTTGATCGTCGTTCCGGGCGCGCTGGCGGTGGGTGATCCGGGGAGGCATCATCTGCGCCTGACACCCGACGCGGTGCTCTTCCGCGACGGCAGTGAGAATCGCGGCATCGTCCCGTGGATTCAGGTCGAACGAGTGCTGATCGACGTACCCGTGACGAGATTCCGGCTGCCGGGTCTCGCCAGCACGATCGTCATCGGTGCGCTGACGTTCCTCGCCGTCTCCGATCTCGGAATGGACCCGGATGACGGCACAGTCGACGTGCAGATCGACGGAGAATCCACCACCGCACCCTTGAGCCGTCACCATGTCGGCGGATACTGGGCTCCGACAGTCGATGGCGCCCACAGGCTGTTGCAGCACCTCATCGACCACCCGGAGCAGCGATCGCTGCTCGCGCGGCCGGAGTCCCTGCTCGACGTCGCCGCGCGCCTGGCACGCAGCGCGGCGTCGGGAACCTCAGGCGCCTGACGCGACTATGCCTCGGCGATCCGCTGGAGCAGCTTCGGAGATCCGGTGAACCCGAGCCGCTGATAGACCGAAACCGCGCGCTCGCTCGAGTGCACGGTGACCCTGGAGGCGCCGGCTCTGTGCGCATGGGTGGCAGCTGCGTCGACGAGTGCGGCGCCCACGCCGCCCCCACGGTGCTCGGGCATCACGAAGACGCTCTGGATGTCTGCCGAGAGGCGGTTGTTCGCACCAGGGCTGGGCACGCGCGGGAGCAGCGCGACCCATGCGGCACCCACCGTCGTGTCCTCGGTGAGGGCCACGAACGCGAAGTGGGTGGCCCGATGGGCTTCCCACCACGCCCCGAGTGCGTCCACGAACGAGTCGAACTCCGCGGTGTCGGCGTCGTCGCCGGCTCTGTCAATCCACTTCAAGCGCGCCAGGCCCCGAACATCCTCGGGGCCTGCGCGCTCGATGTGCATTGGTCGATCAGTCCTTGTGCCGCGGCTTGCGGAACGGCTTCTCGCCGCGCTCATCGGAGCGGGCCGGACGGTCCTCGCGGTCGTAGCGGGGGCGGTCGAAGCCGCCTCGAGCGCCGGCGTCGCGCGGGCCGTCGTTGCGTCGGGCTGCCGGACCACGGTCGGGCTTGATCTCGATCAGTCGACCAGAGATGCGGGTGTCCCTGAGCTTGTCGAGCACCGAGGAGTCGAGGTTGGCGGGAAGCTCGACGACCGTGAAGTCCGGCCGGATGTTGATGGCGCCGAAATCGTCACGGCCGAGGCCGCCCTCGTTCGCGAGCGCACCGACGATCTGACGCGGCTCGACCCGGTGACGTCGACCGACCTCGATGCGGTAGGGCTTGTAGTCGCCCCGTCCACGGCGCTCGCGAGGCTCGCGGGGCTCCCGCTGATCGCGGGTGTTGCGTTCCCGCGGCGGACGGTTGTCGAACTCGACGGCCTTCGTCAGCGGGTCATCCGACGGGTCGAGCAGCAGCGGAGTGTCGCCCTGCGCGACGACCGCGAGCGCAGCGGCCACATCGGCTTCAGGCACATCATGGTTGCGCACGTAGTGGGCGATGATGTCACGGAACTTCTCGATCCGCGGGCTGTCGCCGAGCGCGGTCGTGATCGCATCGTCGAATCGCGCGAGACGCGTGGTGTTGACGTCGTCCATGCTGGGCAGCTGCATCTGCGTCGGCTGCTGGCGGGTCGCCTTCTCGATCGACTTGAGCAGGTAACGCTCGCGCGGGGTGATGAAGCTGATCGCGTCGCCCTTGCGACCGGCGCGTCCGGTGCGGCCGATGCGGTGCACGTAGGACTCGGTGTCGGTGGGGATGTCGAAGTTGATGACGTGGCTGATGCGCTCGACGTCGAGACCTCGAGCGGCGACGTCCGTCGCGACGAGGATGTCGAGCTTGCCGTCCTTGAGCTGGTTGACGCTGCGCTCACGTTGCACCTGCGCCACATCGCCGTTGATCGCAGCGGCCGAGTATCCACGGGCGCGCAGCTTCTCGGCGAGCGTCTCGGTCTCGTTCTTGGTGCGGACGAACACGATCATGCCGTCGAAGTTCTCGACCTCGAGGATGCGGGTCAGCGCATCGACCTTCTGCGCGTACGACACCACGAGGTAGCGCTGCGTGATGTTGGTGCCCGTTGCGGTCTTCGACTTGATGCTGATCTCTTCGGGATCGCGCAGGTACTTCTGCGCGAGGCGGCGGATCTGCGGGGGCATCGTCGCGGAGAACAGTGCGACCTGCTTCTCGACGGGCGTCTGAGCGAGGATCTGCTCGACATCTTCCGCAAAGCCCATCTTGAGCATCTCGTCGGCCTCGTCGAGCACCAGGTACTGCAGCTGCGAGAGGTCGAGAGTGCCCTTGGCGAGGTGGTCCATGATGCGGCCGGGCGTTCCGACGATCACGTGGACGCCGCGGCGCAGCGCGGAGAGCTGCACGCCGTAGGCCTGGCCGCCGTAGACCGGCAGCATGTGCACACCCTTCATCTTCGAGGCGTAGGACTCGAAGGCCTCGCAGACCTGCAGTGCGAGCTCGCGAGTCGGAGCGAGCACCAGCGCCTGCGGAGTCTTCTGCGAGACGTCGAGGCGCTCCAGGACGGGGAGCGCGAAGGCCGCGGTCTTTCCCGTTCCTGTCTGCGCCATGCCGACGACGTCGCGGCCCGACAGGAGAGTCGGGATCGTCGCGGCCTGGATGGGGGAGGGGGTCTCGTAGCCGAGGTCCTTGATCGCCTTGAGGACGGGGCCGGTGATGCCGAGCTCCTCGAATCCAGGGGTCTCGGGGGCGTCGGTGGGCACAGCGTCTTCAGGGGTCACTGATCAAGGGTAGCGCGTCCCGGGTTCCCGCGCCTGTGAGGGCGCCCTCAGGCACCGGAGGTCAGCGCCAGGAGCTTCTCCCTGACCTGCCGGCGCAGGACCTTGCCGATCAACGATTTCGGAAGCTCATCCACGACGAAGATGCGCCGGGGCACCTTGTAGGGGGTGAGGATGCTGCGCGCATACTCGCGGATCGCCTCGACGTCCACCTCGGTTCCGGAGTCGATGACGATCGCCGCGACCACCTCCTCGCCGGAGTGATCGCTCGGCAGGCCGACCACCGCGGCGTCGGCGACCTGCGGGTGCTGACGCAGTGCGTTCTCCACCTCCGTCGGTGCGACATTGAAGCCGCCGGTGATGATGAGTTCCTTGATGCGGTCGACGATTCTGATGAAGCCCGCATCGTCGACCGTCACGATGTCTCCGGTGCGGAACCAGCCGTCGACGAAGACGGCCTCGGTCTCCTCCGGCTTGCCGTAGTACCCGGAGAACACCTGTGGACCGCGCACGAGGAGTTCGCCCGCTGCGCCGGGTTCGACATCGACGGTCGGGTTGTCGGGATCGACCACTCGGCATTCGGTGCCGGGCAACGGAAGTCCCACTGTTCCGGGCACGCGGTTGTCTGCGACCGGATTCGCCATCAGAACGGGGGAGCATTCGCTGAGTCCGTATCCCTCGACGAGGAAGCCGTTCGTGGCAGCCTCGAACGGCACCACCAGCTCGTGAGGGAGCGCCATGGCGCCGGAGATCGCGACCTCGATCCCGTCGAGGGACACGCCCTCGGCGTTCGCCGCGGCGAGCAGTCGATCAGCGATCGGGGGCACGAGCGGAAGGAACGTCGCCGGGTGCTTCTTCATCACACCGAGCACGAGGTCCGGATCGAACTTCGGGAAGAGCACGAGTCGTGCTCCCATCGACATCGCGAACGTCAGACACAGCGTGAGGCCGTAAGCGTGGAACATAGGCAGCACCGCGTAGACGACGCAGCCCTTGCCACGCTGGATGGACGGCACCCACGCCTGCGACTGGGCGGCGTTCGCGAGCAGGTTCCCGTGCGTCAGCGCCGCACCCTTGGGGGTTCCCGTGGTGCCCGACGTGTACTGGATGATGGCGAGGTCGCCGGTGGCCGGCTTCGGGTGCGTCGCCGAGATCGGAGCCGACTGCACCAGCGAGTCCCAGGCGACGGTTCCCCGGACGCGCTCGGTGAGCGCCGCGCGCGACTCTCTCGCTTTCGCCACAGGCAGTCGCAGAGCCACGCGGGTCAGAAAGGGCATCGCCCGGGTGACGTCCACGGAGATGAGGTTCGTCACCGCGAGATCGGCCGGGAACTCCTGCACCGTCGATACGACCTTGTTCCAGACGATCGCGTGCTTCGCGCCGTGGTCCTCGAACTGCTTGCGGAGCTCGCGAGGCGTGTAGAGCGGGTTGTGCTCGACGACCACGGCGCCCAGACGGAGCACGGCGTAGAACGCCACGATGTGCTGCGGGCAGTTCGGCAGCACGATCGCGACCGGATCCCCTGCGCGCACGCCGAGATCGCGCAGACCCTCGGCGGCGCGGTCGATCGCATCCTGCAGTTGCGCATAGGTCGTCTCACGTCCGAAGAACTGCAGTGCAGGGGCGTCGGGGTAATCGCGAGCGGATGCCGCGACGATGTCGACCAGCGATCCCGAGACGGGGGCGAGGTCGTCGGGGACGCCTTCCGCATAGCTGGCGATCCACGGGCGGGGAGGCTGGTACGGGCTCACCCGCCCAGCATAGGACCGGCACCGCCCGTCTGCGGGGAGACGACGAGCACGGCAACTAGACTTGGGACGTGTCTGAAATCACCCCTGATCTTGTGCGCCATCTCGGCGTGCTCGCGCGCATCCAGCTCAACGACGACGAGGTGACCCGGCTGACGGGCCAGCTCGATGCCATCGTCGACAACATCGCGAAGGTGTCTGAGGTCGCAAGCCCCGACGTCGCCGCGACGAGTCACCCGATCCCGCTGAGCAACGTCTACCGTCCCGATGTGGTGGGCGAGACGCTCACGCACGAACAGGTGCTCCAGAACGCGCCGGACCAGGCCGATGGCCGGTTCCGCGTCACCGCGATCCTGGGAGAAGAACAGTGAGCGACATCATCCGGATGACCGCAGCCGAGCTTGCGGACAAGCTCGCCAGCCGCGAGATCTCCAGCGTCGAGGCGACGCGCGCACACCTCGACCGCATCGCCGCCGTCGACGGCGACGTCCATGCCTTCCTCCACGTGAACGAGGGCGCGCTCGATGCCGCCGCAGCTGTCGACGCGAGGCGGGCTGCGGGCGAGGAGCTCGGCCCGATCGCCGGTGTGCCGCTCGCCATCAAGGACGTGCTTGTCACGACCGACCAGCCGACCACCAGCGGCTCGCGGATCCTCGAGGGCTACCGCTCGCCGTACGACGCCACCGTCGTCGCTCGATCGCGCGCGGCAGGGCTGATCCCGCTCGGCAAGACCAACATGGACGAGTTCGCCATGGGGTCGTCCACCGAGCATTCCGCATACGGCCCCACCCGCAACCCGTGGGACCTCGATCGGATCCCCGGTGGCTCCGGCGGTGGATCGGCCGCGGCCGTCGCCGCCTTCGAGGCTCCGCTGGCGCTCGGCTCAGACACCGGTGGATCCATCCGTCAGCCCGCGCATGTGACCGGCACGGTCGGCGTCAAGCCCACCTACGGCGGTGTCAGCCGCTACGGCGCGATCGCACTCGCTTCCAGCCTCGACCAGGTCGGACCGGTGACGCGCACCGTGCTCGACGCAGGTCTGCTGCATGACGCGATCGGCGGTCACGACCCGAAGGACTCCACATCGCTGCGCGACGAGTGGCCTTCGTTCGCGGATGCCGCCCGTGAGGGCGCGCGCGGAGATGTGCTCAAAGGCCTCAGGGTCGGCGTCATCAGGGAATTGCCCGACAGCGGGTTCCAGCCGGGCGTCGCCGAGTCGTTCCGCAGCGCTCTCGCGCTCATGGAGGCTCAGGGTGCAGAGATCGTCGAGATCGGAGCGCCCCACTTCGAGTACGGCGTCGCCGCGTACTATCTGATCCTCCCCGCCGAGGCATCCAGCAACCTCGCGAAGTTCGACTCCGTGCGCTTCGGTCTCCGTGTGACTCCTGATGGCAACCCGACCGTCGAGGACGTCATGTCCGCGACGCGCGACGCCGGCTTCGGCGACGAGGTCAAACGACGCATCATCCTCGGCACGTACGCACTGTCGGCGGGGTACTACGACGCCTACTACGGCAGTGCACAGAAGGTCCGCACGCTCATCCAGCAGGACTTCGCGAACGCCTTCGCGGAGGTGGACATCATCGCGACGCCGTCGGCACCGACCACCGCGTTCAAGATCGGCGAGAAGATCGACGATCCGCTGCAGATGTACCTCAACGACATCACGACGATCCCGGTCAACCTCGCCGGCGTCCCGGGCATCTCGATCCCGAGCGGCCTCGCGGCAGAGGACGGACTGCCCGTCGGCATCCAGTTCATCGCACCGGCGAGGGAGGACGCGCGACTCTACAAGGTCGGCGCTGCGGTCGAGACGCTCCTCGTCGATTCGTGGGGAGCACCGCTCCTCACGCGTGCACCCCAGCTCGTGGGAGGGACCCGCTGATGGCCACTGCCAAGCTCATGGACTTCGACAAAGCGCTCGAGCTGTTCGAGCCCGTTCTCGGATTCGAGGTGCACGTCGAACTCAACACCAACACGAAGATGTTCTCGGACGCGCCGAACCCGGCGAACGAGGCCTATCACGCGGCTGCGCCGAACACGCTGATCGCCCCGGTCGACCTCGGTCTGCCCGGATCGCTGCCCGTCGTGAACGAGACGGCGATTCGCTCATCGATCAGCCTCGGTCTTGCACTCGGCTGCTCGATCGCACCGTCGAGCCGCTTCGCGCGGAAGAACTACTTCTACCCCGACCTCGGCAAGAACTACCAGATCTCGCAGTACGACGAGCCGATCGCTTTCGAGGGTGAGGTCGAGGTCGAGCTCGAAGACGGAACCATCGTGCAGATCCCGATCGAGCGCGCGCACATGGAGGAGGACGCCGGCAAGCTCACTCACATGGGCGGATCCACCGGACGCATCCAGGGTGCCGAGTACTCGCTGGTCGACTACAACCGCGCCGGTGTTCCGCTCGTCGAGATCGTCACGAAGGTCATCTTCGGCACTGAGCACCGTGCCCCGGAGGTCGCCAAGGCCTATGTCGCGACCATCCGTGACATCGTCCGCAGCCTCGGGATCTCCGAAGCCCGCCTGGAGCGCGGCAACCTCCGCTGCGACGCCAACATCTCGCTGCGCCCTCGCGGCCAGGAGAAGCTCGGCACGCGCACCGAGACGAAGAACGTCAACTCGATGCGGTCGGTCGAACGCGCCGTGCGTTACGAGATCCAGCGTCAGGCGCAGATCCTCGCCGACGGCGGCACGATCACTCAGGAGACCCGGCACTGGCACGAGGACACGGGCACGACCTCGCCCGGTCGTCCCAAGTCGGATGCCGATGACTACCGGTACTTCCCCGAGCCCGACCTGGTTCCGGTGGAGCCTGCGGCCGAGCTGATCGAGGAGCTCCGAGCGCAGCTGCCCGAACAGCCGGTGGCGCGTCGGCGCCGCCTGATGGGCGAGTGGGGGTTCACCGACCTGGAGTTCCAGGACGTGCGGAACGGCGGCCTGCTGGAGGTCGTCGAGGCGACGATCTCGGCCGGAGCGACTCCTGCCACGGCCCGCAAGTGGTGGACGGGCGAGATCAGCCGCCTCGCGAACACGCAGGAGAAGGATGCCACGGAGCTGATCTCTCCTGAGAACGTCGTGGCGCTGCAGAAGCTCGTCGACGCCGGGACCCTCACCGACAAGCTGGCCCGCCAGGTGCTCGAGGGAGTCATCGCCGGTGAGGGGACGCCGCAGGAGGTCGTCGACGGCCGCGGACTCGCCGTCGTCTCGGATGACGGCGCGCTGATCGCCGCGATCGACGAGGCCCTGGCAGCTCAGCCCGACGTTCTCGCGAAGATCAAGGACGGCAAGGTCCAGGCAGCCGGCGCCGTCATCGGCGCTGTGATGAAGGCTATGAAGGGCCAGGCCGACGCAGCCCGGGTCCGCGAACTCGTTCTCGAGCGCGCTGCGCAGTGATCGGATCCCCCGGACCTCATGTCTGAGGTCCGGGGGAGAATGGTCTCATGGGACACGGTGACGGCAGAGGGCGCATCGTGTCGTCAGCCGATGCCGACGACACCGGCACGAGCATCCTGCACGTCGACATGGATGCGTTCTACGCCGGTGTCGAGGTGCTCGATGATCCCAACTTGCGCGGTCTCCCGCTGATCATCGGGTCGCCCGACGGCCGATCGGTGGTGTCCAGCGCCTCCTACGAGGCGCGCCGCTACGGCGTGCGTGCGGCGATGCCGGTGTCTCAGGCGCTGCGCTTGTGCCCGTCGGCGCGCGTCGTTCCTCCGCACTTCCATCGCTACCAGGCGGTCTCACGTCAGGTGATGGCGATCTTCGAGTCGTTCACGCCGTTGGTCGAGCCGCTGTCGGTCGACGAGGCCTTCCTCGATGTGCGCGGCGTCCGACGGCTCTGGGGCAGCCCTGCACAGATCGCGCACCTCGTTCGGCAGCGCGTCAGAGATGAGGTGGGCATCACCTGCAGTGTCGGCGTCGCAGCCACGAAGCATGTGGCGAAGATGGCCTCGACGATCTCGAAGCCCGATGGGATGCTCGTCGTCTCGGCATCCGACACGCAGGACTTCCTCGACCCGCGTCCGGTGCGCGCCATGTGGGGTGTGGGGCCGAAGGCGGCCGAGGCATTGGAGGGGCGCGGAATCCGCACGGTGCGCGACATCCGCACCTCGTCTCCGGCGATGCTCGACCGCGCCGTGGGGCCGGCTCTCAGCGCGCGACTCGCGGAGCTCGCTCGCGGCGAGGATCCCCGGGCAGTCGAGACGGAACGCGTCGAGAAGAGCGTCGGGCACGAGGAGACCTTCGACACCGACATCTCAGACAGGTCCTTCCTGAGAGCCGAGCTCCTGCGCCTCGCCGACCGCGTCGCAGCGCGCCTGCGGAAGGCGGAATGGGAGACGTCGACGGTCGCCATCAAGATCAGGTTCGACGACTTCCGCACCATCAGCCGTTCGCAGACGCTCCCGGAACCCACCGCGGTGGGCCAGCGTATCGGAGAGGCCGCCCAAGCGCTTTTCGACCAGATCGATCGACGGGATCCCGTGCGTCTGGTCGGAGTGCGCGCTGAGAAGCTGCGGCCGGCCGGCGGCGGCGGCTTCGGCCTCTGGGACGACGACGAGGACTGGAGGCGCGTCGAGGGCGCGGTCGACGATGCCGTCGCACGTTTCGGCACGGCCACGATCAGGCGAGCGAGACACATCGGGCGGGGCGACGGCCGTGGTGCTGCGCAACATCCCAGGGCGCACGGGCTCGATTGACCCTTCCCACGGCCGATTCCTGGGCTAGCGTGGAGCCATGCCCAACATTGCACTGGAACTCGGACAGCAGGCTGCCTCGTTCGGCGTGAAGAGCGCGTACGGCGAGCCGCAGGATATCGACGGCGTGAGCATCACTCCGGTGGCGTTCACCTACTCCGGCTTCGGCGGAGGAAGCGGTGACGGTGCCGAGGGCGGCGGAGGCGGAGGCGTGTCGGTCCCGGTCGGCGTCTACGTCCGTCGCGAGGAGGGGCTCCGGTTCGAGCCCAACATCGTGACGCTGCTCGTCGTCGCTGTGCCGTTCATCTGGGTGACCGGACGCGCTCTCTCTCGCATCATCCGTGCCCTCAAGAAGTAGTGACCCGGTCGCTGACGCCCTCGAGCGAGCTGCGGCCCTGATCGTCGACGACATCCACATGCTCGCGGCGGCGAACCCGGTCGTCCTGATCGACGGTCGCAGCGGAGCGGGGAAGACGACCCTCGCGCGCATGCTCGTCGAACGTTGGCCGATAGCAGGACGGGTGCAGCTCGTCGCACTGGATTCGATCTATCCGGGCTGGGACGGGCTCAGAGACGGAGTCGAACGCGCTCTGGACGGCATCCTCCGCCCGCACGGACGAGGGTATCTGGGCGAGTGGCGACGATGGGACTGGGGGAGCGGCAGCGAGGCCGAGATTCACGCGGTCGACCCGGCGCTCGGGGTGCTGATCGAAGGGAGCGGGATACTCACGCCCGACACGGCGGCGATTGCGGATGTGCGGGTCTGGGTCGAGTCCGCGGAGGTCGGTCGCAAGGCCCGAGCGCTGGCGCGCGATGGCGATACCTATCGTCCGCACTGGGATCGCTGGGCGCAGCAGGAAAGCGATCACATCGTGCGTGACGATCCGCGTGCGCTCGCGACCAGGGTCATCGAGGTGCCGTAGGTCTCAGAGGAGCTCGTCGGCCGCGTCGATCGTGAGTTCGAGGCGGTACCCCAGCCAGTCGTAGACGCCGAACCGCGGGTCGTCGGGGTCATGGTCATCGTCGCTCTCGATGCCGAGGCGCTCCGCGATCACGAGGCGCAATGCGGTGAGCGTGCGCAGCCATGCGTCGATGTCGGACGGAGGTATGTCGAGGTCGTGCTCCGCGAAGGCCTCGCTGTGTGACATCTCGGCGAGGTCACCGCGCATGCCTGCGAGTGCGGTGCGGACGATGTCCGCGTCCAGAGCGCGTCGGTCGAGCAGGTCTTCTCGCGTCGCATCCCGGAACGCGCGAGACGACTCCTCGTCCTCGGGGTAGGCATCGGGAACCAGGCGGCCGATCGCGGGATCCTCGACGTCGCGGGTCGCTCCCACGAGATCGCGGAAGTCGTCGACCAGCTGCGCGAGCTGCGCGCCCTCGACCCGAGCCATACGTATCCGCACCATCGGCTCGCTCATCCTTTGGCCTTTCGGACGGTCGCCCACAGGCCGTAGTCGTGCATCGCCTGCGCGTGCACCTCCATCGTCTCTCGCGGCCCTGTCGCGACGATCGCCTGGCCGTCGTGGTGCACCTGTCGCATGAGCACCGTCGCGCGCTCCAGCGAGTAGCCGAAGTAGGTGCGGAAGACTCGCACGACGTAGCTCATCAGGTTGACAGGGTCGTTCCACACGACGACCTCCCATGGTTCGAGCGGAGCTGCCGAGAGATCGACCGACTCTTCGACGTCGGGCGTGGCGAGGGGGCTCATGCCCACCCCAGCGTGTGGAGCTGCTCGTCGTCGATGCCGTAGAAGTGCGCGATCTCGTGCACCAGGGTCGTGTGCACCTCGTCGCGCAGTTCGTCGTCCGTCTCGCACGCTGCCAGATGCGGCTCGCGGTAGACGACGATCCGGTCGGGGAGCTCGCCGGAGCCGTACTGCGTGCGCTCGGTCAGGGCCAGCCCGTCGTAGAGCCCGAGCAGGTCCAGGCTTCCGTCCTCCGGACGATCCTCGACGACGAACACCACGTTCTCCAGCCCGTCGACCATCTCGTCGGGCAGCCGATCGAGCTCGTCGATCACGAGTTCTTCGAAGTCCGCAGCATCCATTTCCATCAGGTCCAGCCTATTGCCGGGCGGGGGAGCGAAGCGTCAGTGGAGGAAGACGAGGAGACCGGCGACGGCGATGAAGAGGACACCGAAGACGCTGTTGAGCGTCCGCTGTCCGCGCGCTGATCGTGTGAGGCTTCGGAAAGGCCGTGCCGCGGTGGCGAAGAACCCCCACATCACCACGATGTCGACGATGATGACCGTGACGATGAGAGTGAGGTATTGAGGGAGCTGTGGCTGATCGAGGCGGATGAACTGCGGGATGAACGCGAGGAAGAACACGATCGCCTTCGGGTTGAGGAGATTCACCCAGAACCCGCGTCTGATCATCGACCAGTGGCCCTCGTAGAGGTCGACCGTGGTCCCCTCATCAGCGGCAGGAAGCTTCGGCTTGGTGAGGATCAGACGTATGCCGAGGAAGACCAGGTATGCCGCGCCGGCGTATCGGATCACGTTGAACAGCACCTCAGACTGCGACACGACGAGTCCGAGGCCTGCCGCCACGATCACGACATGAACGATGAGAGCGAGCTGCTGCCCGAGGATTCCCCAGATCGAACGGCGCCAGCCCTGGCTCAGCGCGTTCGACATCGTGTTGATGGCGCCGGCCCCCGGCGTGAAGCTGATAACCACGCAGGCGGTCAGAAGTGAGAACCACACGGCGAGCGACACCCCGCAATCCTACGGGGGCCTCACCGTGCGTCGATCACCGTGGTTAGGGCCCGGAGCAGGAAGCGCTTCGTGACGCAGAGAAGGTCCGAGCCTTTCGACTCGGACCTTCTCAGAGTGGGGTGAGTAACGGGACTCGAACCCGCGACATCCGGCACCACAAGCCAGCGCTCTACCAGCTGAGCTATACCCACCATGTGCCGATCGCGATCGGCAACCAGACGAGTCTATTACATGTTCGGAGTGAACTCTGACACCGTGCGTGCGGCGATGTCGCGAGCATCGTCACTCGAGGGCCCCGGTTCGTCGACGAAGACCGCCTCGCGGTAGTACCGCAGCTCGCGAATGGACTCGAGGATGTCGGCGAGGGCGCGGTGTCCGCCGTCCTTCGCCGGCGCCTGGAAGAACACCCGCGGGTACCACCGCCGCGAGAGCTCTTTGATGCTCGAGACATCGACGTTGCGATAGTGGAGCCACTGATCGACCTGACTCATGTACTTGGCCAGGAACATCCGGTCTGTGCCGATGGTGTTGCCGGCGAGAGGAGCCTTGCGCTCGACCGGAGCGAATCGCTTGATGTAGGCGAGGGTCTGCGCCTCGGCCTCGGCCAACGATACGCCGTGGGGGATCTCGTTGATCAACCCCGACGTCTCGTGCATCTTCGTCACGAAGTCATTCATGTTCTCGAGTGCCGCGTCGCTCGGGCGGATGACGACCTGGAAGCCGGGGTCCACCGGACGGAGCTCGAAATCAGTGACGACGACGGCGATCTCGACGAGTTCGTCGACGGCCAGATCGAGACCGGTCATCTCACAATCGATCCATACGAGGCGGTCATTCTCTGAGGCAGATACCATTTCGCCATCCTATCGACGGCTCCGACATCCGAGTCTGGCGCGGTACGGTAGATGTGTGCGCCTCCGTAGCTCAGGGGATAGAGCAGGAGCCTTCTAATCTCTTGGTCGCAGGTTCGAATCCTGCCGGGGGCACGATCGCCTGAGCCGGGCAGTGCTCATCCGTTGCGGAGAGCGGCGACCGCGTCATCCGCGCTCCAGAAGTCGCCGACGAGTCGGAACGACGCCGTGGCGAGGTGCAGGCGCTCCGCCCGGTAGCGAACCCCGAGTGGATCCGGGATGAGGCGCAGGTGCCCGAGGACCCTCTCTCGCGCGTCGTGAACCCGCCACAGGTGGGCTGACGCGCGCACAAGATGCTCCTTCTTGGTCGACAGCTGCGGTGTCGCGTAGGGAACCTCGGGCGTGGACGTGATCAGGGTTGCAGACATCGAATCTCCTTTCATGATTCGAACGTATGACCGACCACCGACATTGCTGGCCAGACGTGACGACTGCCGGCGACGGAGTGGTTCTGCACATTCGCGCGCCGCTCCGAGTTGTTCAGGATGCCCGTGTTCTCGGCATCGGCGAGGTGGAGAGAGGACGCACTCTGAAGTGATCCGGACGCACGCTCCGGGCACAGAGGAGAGAACATGCATGACACAGTGACCATCGTCGGCAACGTCGCCACCGATCCCACTCAGGGGCGAACGACAGGTGGAGTTCCCGTCACGAACTTCCGACTCGCGAGCACGCACCGACGATTCGATGATGCGACCCAGACGTGGGTCGATGTGACGACGAACTGGTACTCGGTCGCGGCTTTCCGTCAGCTGGGCGAACATGCGAAGGCCTCTCTGCGGTCCGGTGACAGCGTGATCGTCACGGGGAGGATGAAGATTCGCGCCTGGGAGAACAACGGCAAGCAGGGCACGAGCGTCGACATCGACGCCGATGCGATCGGCCACGATCTCCGATGGGGGACGACGGCGTATCGCCGCAGCGCGCGATCGGGGGTCGATGCCCCATCCAGAACCGCTGCGACATCGGATCCGCACGATGACCCCGAGCAGCCTGCGCACTCGCGTGGTGACGGTCCGGACATCGACACGTCGTGGGCGGCGAAGGACGGCGCGCACTTGGGCACCGAAGACGGCCTCGCGGATTCTGCTGCCGCAGGGGCGAGCACGCTCTGAGATTCCTGGCCGATCGACGCCGGCGCACATGGCAGCCGTGAGCGCGCTCGGGCGCTGCGGGGGAGGACGCCCTTAGACTCAGTTCGTGCTTCGACGACCGGACTCCTCCGCATCGCGTGCGGCGATCGCGACCGGCGTCGCCACGACGCTGGCGCTGCTGCTGACCTCATGCGGTGCGCCCGCAACGCCCACACCGAAGCCGACGGATGCCGGAGTGAGCCCCAGTCCGTCGGCGTCTCCTTCGGGTTCCGCGTACGTTCCGGACGGCACCGCCGATGACAACCTGCCGCTCTTCGCGGCCGTGACCGCCGCGGTGTGGGCGTCAGACCAGAAGGTGTCGGGTCGTGCCTACATCGACGCCCTGATCGCCGCCGGGTTCGACCGCGCAGCCATGCAGGTCACACAGGACGTCTCGACCGTCGGCAACCCGGTGGAGAGCCTCATGTTCGCCGTGCGGTGGGGAGACACGGAGTGCCTCATAGGGCAGGTGGGCCCGTCGACGGGCGAGCCCGTCACGGTCGTCATGCCGCAACTGGCCGAGGGACGTTGTCTCGTCGGGACGACGCGAGCGATCGACTGGTGACCCGCCACGTGCGTGGCACGTGCGGCACCGCGCGCAACCGCGTCGTGGAGCTGGCATCCGGCTTCGGTAGCGGCCCCCGAGATCGCCGGTAGGCTGGAGTGTCGATCTTCGACGCCAACAGAAGGAGCGGTTTTCGGTGGCTGAGTACATCTACTCGATGGTTCGTGCACGTAAGGCGGTGGGTGAGAAGCTCATCCTCGATGACGTCACGATGGCGTTCCTCCCCGGTGCCAAGATCGGCATGGTGGGTCCCAACGGCGCCGGAAAGTCGACGATCCTCAAGATCATGGCCGGAATGGACACGCCGTCGAACGGCGAGGCGAAGCTGTCTCCCGGTTTCTCGGTCGGAATCCTGATGCAGGAGCCGGAGCTCGACGAGACCAAGACGGTGATCGAGAACATCCAGGACGGCATCGCCATCAAGGCGAAGGTCGACCGGTTCAACGAGATCTCCATGCTGATGGCAGATCCCGATGCCGACTTCGACTCCCTGCTCTCCGAGATGGGAACCCTGCAGGAGGAGATCGACGCGGCGGACGGCTGGGACCTCGATTCGCAGCTCGAACAGGCCATGGACGCCTTGCGCACGCCTCCCGGAGACGCGGCGATCGCTCCGCTCTCCGGAGGTGAGAAGCGACGCGTCGCACTCGCGAAGCTGCTCCTGCAGAAGCCCGATCTGCTCCTGCTCGACGAGCCGACCAACCACCTCGACGCGGAAAGCGTGCTCTGGCTCGAGCAGCACCTTCAGGCATACAAGGGCGCGGTCATCGCCATCACTCACGACCGGTACTTCCTCGACCACGTCGCCGAATGGATCGCCGAGGTCGACCGTGGCCGCCTGATCGGCTACGAGGGCAACTACTCGACCTACCTGGAGAAGAAGGGCGAACGCCTCGAGGTCCAGGGCAAGAAGGACGCGAAGCTCGCCAAGCGCCTCAAGGAGGAGCTGGAGTGGGTCAGGTCCAGCGCAAAGGGCCGTCAGACGAAGTCGAAGGCGCGACTCGCGCGGTACGAGGAGATGGCGACAGAGGCCGAACGCACCAGGAAGCTGGACTTCGAGGAGATCTCGATTCCTGCGGGACCGCGTCTCGGAAGCATCGTGATCGATGCGAAGAAGCTCCAGAAGGGCTTCGACGGCCGGGTGCTCATCGATGGGCTCAGCTTCAACCTTCCGCCGAACGGCATCGTCGGTGTGATCGGCCCCAACGGTGTCGGTAAGACGACCCTGTTCAAGACGATCGTCGGCCTGGAGCCGCTCGACGGCGGAGACCTCAAGATCGGCGAGACGGTCAAGATCAGCTACGTCGACCAGTCGCGCTCGAACATCGACCCCGACAAGACGCTGTGGGAGGTCGTGTCCGACGGTCTCGACGTCATCACGGTGGGCAAGACGGAGATCCCCTCACGCGCGTACGTCTCGAAGTTCGGTTTCAAGGGCCCGGACCAGCAGAAGAAGGCAGGCGTGCTCTCCGGTGGCGAGCGCAACCGTCTGAACCTGGCCCTCACGCTCAAGGAGGGCGGCAACCTTCTCCTGCTCGACGAGCCGACCAACGACCTGGACGTCGAGACGTTGAGTTCTCTCGAGAACGCGCTTCTCGAGTTCCCCGGCTGCGCAGTGGTCATCACTCACGACCGGTGGTTCCTCGACCGCATCGCGACCCACATCCTCGCGTACGAGGGCACCGACGAGAAGCCCGCTCAGTGGTACTGGTTCGAGGGCAACTTCGAGTCCTACGAGGAGAACAAGGTCCAGCGCCTCGGCGCCGACGCGGCCAAGCCGCACCGGTCGACGCACCGCAAGCTCACGCGCGACTGATCGCCGATGTCCGACCTGACACCGGGGCCCCGGCTGCACATCCCGATCCAACTCCGCTGGGGCGATCTGGACGCATTCAATCACGTCAACAACACCTCGATGCTGAAGCTCCTCGAGGAGGCGCGCGTACGCGCGTTCTGGCGTGCGGGTCCCGGTGAGCAGGCACCATCGACCGCTGTGCTCGATTCAGGCATCGACGAGGGCACGCTGACGCTCATCGCGCGGCAGGAGATCGAGTACCTCGCTCCGGTGCCGTACCAGCGTCGACCTCTCGAAGTGCAGATGTGGTTCGGCAAGCTCGGCGGCTCCAGCGTCGAGGTCTGCTACGAGGTGCACAACGACCCCGCAGCCGAGCCCCGCACGATCTATGCGCGGTCGACCGCGATCATCGTGCTCGTCGACGCCAAGTCGGGCCGTCCCACACGGCTCACGCAGGAGATGCGCGACGCGTGGGAGCCGTACGTCGGCCCCTCCATCGAGTACACCCACCGCTGAGCCGAAAGGCGCGGCATCAGGCCGGGGACGGCACCCTGACCATGATCTCCTGGGCGACAGAGGCGACCAGATCGCCCGACTGCGTGTAGATGCGTCCCTGAGCGAGGCCGCGGCCCCCGCGCGCGTTCGGCGATTCCTGCAGGTAGAGCAGCCACTCGTCGACGCGCGCAGGCCGGTGCCACCACATCGCGTGGTCGAGGCTCGCCACCTTCAACCCCGGGAGCCCCCAGTACACGCCGTGGGCGCGAAGGATCGATTCCTGGATCGTCATATCGCTGAGATACGCGAGAGCCGCCCGGTGAATGCGCTGGTCGTCGGGAAGCGGTGCCTTCATGCGCATCCAGACGCCCTGCTGAGGAACGCGGGAATCCGCGCTCGGCAGGAACATCGGTGAGTCGATGTGGCGCACGTCAGCAGCGCGATCGCTGAGCATCCGAACAACGCCGGGCGGCAGCCCGTCGACGCGCTGCTCGTCGGGCAGCAGAGAGTCCGGACCCGGAATTCCTTCAGGCATGGGAACCGCGTGCTCGATGCCCGGATCGTCGTCCTGGAAGGAGGCGATCATCGAGAAGATCGGCACACCGTTCTGATACGCCTGCGAACGACGGGTGGAGAAGGATCGGCCGTCGTGGATGCGGTCGACGGCGATCGTGATGCCCTGGCTTGCGTCGCCCGGCCGCAGAAAGTACCCGTGCATGGAGTGCACCGCACGATCCTCGGGGAGCGTCCGTTCCGCGGCGAGGAGGCTCTGAGCGAGCACTTGACCACCGTAGATCCGCCCGGAGGGCATCGGATGCGAAGATCCGGTGAAGATGTCTTCGGTGGTGCGGGCCTGAGTGGAATCGAGGTCCAGTACGTCGAGGAGTTGTTCGACGGTGCGAATCGCGTGGGCGTCGGCGGTCATGAGTTCCTTCCCGCGACGGCGGATGCCGCTGGCGTTGCTAGTTTAGAGGGTGTGCCCCACCAGCTTCTTCTTGCAGACGCCGAGACCGCGAAGGACGTACTGACCTTCCTCGGGCGAGCGACCCGAATCTCCGATGAGGGGGTTCGGCTGCAGGCGGCCAGAGGTGTTCTCGCGCTCACAGGAGCCGCTCTAGCGCCCCACGGTCTGTTCGATCAGACCCCGACAGTGCTGGCGATGCGCGTCGTGCAGGTGGATCCTGAGCTCGAGTGCGATGTCGTCGTCTCCTCGCTCACCGCGACAGACGATGACAGCGCGCTGACCCTGCCGGAGACAGGGCTCTCACCCGCGTGGGCCGGAGTCGCTCCACCGCGCGGCCACTGGCAGCCGACGTCGACCCTGGCGGCATCCGTCATCGCTCGACGCGCGCAGTGGGGGATCAGCGCAGTTGCGCGCGGAGCGACGCCCGGGTCCGGGGAGGAAGCCGTCAGAGCGCTTCGTGCAGCCATCTGGGGGGAGCCCGACGAGGATCTCGGCGGCCTGCCTCGCGGAGTCGCATTCGCGGCCGACGCGTTCGGCTTCATCTCCGGTGAGGAAGACGTTCCGGTGATGCAGTCGGGGCGGTGGACTCGACTCGCCTTCCGGCGCGGTCACGTTCTCGCTCGAGGACCCGTCGCGGCCGGTCTCACAGCTGTCAGGGGCACCGGCTCCGCCCAGTAGCGCGGAGCACGAGCTCAACGGGCGGCGGCGCGCCCGGCCTGGCGTCCCGAGAAGAGACACCCACCGAGGAACGTGCCCTCGAGCGCCCGGTAACCGTGCACACCGCCGCCGCCGAATCCGCTCGCCTCACCGGCGGCATACAGACCGGGGATCGGTTCGCCGTCGGCACCGAGAGCGCGGCCGTCGAGATCGGTGTTGATCCCGCCGAGTGACTTCCTGGTGAGAACGTGGAGTTTGACGGCGACGAGAGGGCCGGCTGCCGGGTCCTGAAGACGATGCGGAGCTGCGGTGCGGATCAGCTTGTCGCCACGGTAGCCGCGCATCGAACGCAGCATGCCGATCTGGGTGTCTTTCGTGAACTCGTTCTCCATCTCGAGGTCACGCGCGATCACCTCTCGTCGCACATGATCGATGTCGAGTGACTCTCCGCCGGGGTGCCGCTGCATCTGCTCGAGCAGCGATTCGAGGTCGTTCTCGACGATGAAGTCCTCTCCCTCGTCGAGGAACGCCTGCACCGGCCCCGTCGGGCCCTTGGCGAGTCGGGACTTCACGAGGAGCCCGACATCCTTGCCGGTGAGATCGGGGTTCTGTTCGCTTCCGGAGAGGGCGAACTCCTTCTCGACGATCTGGCGAGAGGTGACGAACCACGAGTGGTCGTGGCCGGTGCTGCGGAGGTGGGCGAGTGTGCCCAGCGTGTCGAAGCCCGGGAAGAGCGGCACGGGCAGTCTCTTGCCCGTCGCGTCCAGCCACAGCGAAGACGGGCCGGGGAGGATGCGGATGCCGTGCGACGGCCACACGGGGTTCCAATTCGTGATTCCCTCGACGTAGTGCCACATGCGGTCGCCGTTGACGAGACGCGCACCGGCAGACTCCGAGACGGCGTGCATCGATCCGTCCACATATGCGGGCACTCCCGTGAGCATGTGCTCAGGAGGCGCGCCCAAGGTTGCCGGCCAGGCAGCGCGCACGAGGTCGTGATTTCCTCCGATACCGCCGGAGGAGACGATCGTGGCGCCCGCGCTGATCTCGAAGTCGCCGATCGCGCGCCGCGTCGATTCGACGCCGCGAGCGGCGGGGCTCGACTCCAGGATCGTGCCGCGCGCGCCGGTGACGGCTCCGTCGGTGGTGATCAGCTCCGTCACGCGATGGCGGGGGAGGATCGTGATCCGTCCCTCGCGTTCGCCCTGCTCGACCGCGGCGGCGAACGGCGCGACGACACCCGGCCCGGTGCCCCAGGTGATGTGGAATCGAGGGACGGAGTTGCCGGGACCGAGCGCACCGTAGCCTCCGCGTTCGGCCCAGCCGACCACCGGGAAGAAACCCACTCCGCGTTCGCGCAACCACGAGCGCTTCTCTCCGGCCGCGAACTGCAGATAGGCCTCGGCCCACCGACGCGGCCAGTGATCCTCGGGGCGGTCGAACGATGCGGTCCCGAACCAGTCCTGCGTGGCGAGGGCCAGCGAATCGCGAATGCCCATCCGCCTCTGCTCGGGAGAGTCGATGAAGAACAGGCCGCCGAACGACCACCATGCCTGCCCGCCGAGGTTGGTGCGCGGCTCCTGGTCGACCAGGATCACACGACGACCGGCATCCAGCGCCTCACCCGCTGCGACAAGACCGGCGAGCCCCCATCCGATGACCAGTACGTCTGCAGACAGGGGCGTGTTCGTCATGTGCTCTCCGTTGATTCCTGACGTGATCGCGTCTCGAGCGTGGGGCGCCCGGCCGAGGGTGCGCCGATGCCGGACGGCTCGAATGTGTTCACCATGGCATACGCGGCGCGTTCGAGGTAGTCCCACAGCGTCGATTCGTGGAGTGGCGACAATTGCGCCTCGTCCAAAGCCATTCGCATGTGCCGGAGCCACCTGTCACGAGCGTCGGGGTCGACGTGGAACGGCATATGACGCATCCGCAGGCGTGGGTGTCCGCGCGTCTCCCCATAGGTCGTGGGGCCACCCCAGTACTGCTCCAGGAACATCAGCAGTCGCTCCTCGGCAGGGCCGAGATCCTCTTCGGGGTACATCGGCTTCAGGACCGGGTCCAGGGCGACCTCGCGATAGAAGACCGACACGATCTTCGCGAAGGTGTCGTGCCCGCCGACCTCGTCGTAGAACGTCACTTCTGGGAGCTCCCGTCATCGTTCGTCTTCTTGCGCCGCCAGATTCCACGATCCGGGATGACGGGAACGCCGGTGACGGCGTTCGGACGTGTCTTGGGGGGATTGGCACCCCGAACGCGACGGGCGCCCTCGAGCCCGGTGGGGACGACGGTGGTCATGCTCGGGAGGAGGATCTCGTTCTCGAGCATCGCGGCCCGTAGGCGCTTACGCAGCTCCTGCGCGACGTCGTCCTTGGCGTTGGCACGAGCCTTGATGACGAGCCGCACGACGAGGGCGTCGCCGTCGATCGACTCGAGGCCCCAGAGCTCGGGCTTCTCGATGATGCGGGTGCGCCACTTCGGATCCTTCGCGAGAGCCTGAGCCGTGTCGAGCATGATCTGCTCGACCTTCTCGAGATCGGCGTCCACCGGCACGCCGAGATCGATGATCGCCCTGGCCCAGCCCTGCGACATGTTGCCGATGCGAAGCACCTCGCCGTTGCGGACGTACCAGAGCGTGCCGTTCACGTCGCGCACCTGCGTGATGCGCACGCTCACGTATTCGACCACGCCCGAGGCGAGGCCGAGATCGACGACATCGCCGATTCCGATCTGGTCCTCCGCCACGATGAACATGCCGTTGAGCACGTCCTTGACGATGTTCTGAGCGCCGAAACCGAGACCGGCGCCCACAGCAGCAGTGAGGAGTGTCAGCGAGCCCAGGAGCGTCGGCGCGAGGTGATTGACCACGAGCACGATCGCGATGACCACCAGCATCACGTTGACGATGTTCTGCAGGATGGTGCCGAGAGTCCGCGTGCGTTGCACGAGACGCATGTCAGCGAGCGGCGAGCGTTCCAATGCCTGAGTGTCGTCGACGGCCGCTTTGTTCTTCGCGCTGTCGACGATGCGATGCACGACGCGGCGGATGACCACGCGGAGCAAGAGAGCGATGAGAACGCAGCCGGCGATGATCGCGACCACTCCGAGCGCCTGCAGGCCCACATCGCGCAGCACCGTGACGACGTCCATCCACCAGGAGGGGAGAACGGTCTCTGCGGGGTCGGGCGTCGTGTCGAATGGCTGCATCATCCCCTCCAGAGTAGCGATCAGGCCTCTGCGCGGGCTGGACGCATCGCGCAGAGGCCTGATGGGAGAAGCGGGCTCAGTCCTCCGCGTCGCGGGACTGCGCAGCGAGCGAGCGCTCGACGTCGGCGAGGTTCTCGAGCACCAGACGGCGCAGCGCCGGTGCCGCGTCCTGGTTGGCCGACAGCCACGCGCGTGTCGCGTCGCGCAGTTCGACATCGGCGATGGCCGTGGGGAACAGGCCCACGATCAGATACTGCGCGATCTGGTAGCTGCGGGACTCCCAGATCGGCACCAGCATGTCGAAGTACGCGGGCACGAACTCGCGAAGAGCCTCGGCGCCGGCCGGGTGCACGAAGCCGAGCGCGGCAGACCGCACGATCGTGTTCGGAGCGTCGTCGCGTTCGATCAGCGACGCCCACGCCGCCTTCTTCGAG
Source organism: Microbacterium forte (assembly GCF_031885415.1). Taxonomy (NCBI): domain Bacteria; kingdom Bacillati; phylum Actinomycetota; class Actinomycetes; order Micrococcales; family Microbacteriaceae; genus Microbacterium; species Microbacterium forte. Next base: position 596,940 of record NZ_CP116871.1, on the reverse strand, counting down.
GCGGAGTCGGGCAGCGCCGCACGTGCCTGCGCGGCGAACTCGCCGCCCTTCGACGTGTTGTCAGACGCGAGCGCGGCATCGATGGATGCCGCATCCGTCGCGCCGATCGTGGCGAGTCCGACGAGCAGCTGCCAGCTGAGGTCCGCGTCGATCTCGAGGCCCGGGAGCGTCTCCTCGCCGGAGCGCAGGCGCCCCACGATGCCCGCGTGCTCGGGAGTGACCAGGGCGTTCGCGAAGGCCGTCACGAACTGGAGCTGGCTGTCGCTGCCCGATTCGGCGGCTTCTGCAAGAGCCCAGAGTCCGTCTGCGACCTTCTGGCGAGCGGCGAGACGAGCCTCTGGCCTGACATAGAGCGTGGCGGCGGTGCGCAGCTGCGCGAGCGTCGTGCGGACCGTGGTCGACTCGGTCTCGCGGCCGATGTTGCCGAGCACCAGGTCGATGTAATCGGAGGCCGCGGTCTCGGCGTCGCGGGTCTGGTCCCAGGCGGCGCCCCAGACGAGGGAGCGCGCGAGGGGGTCGCTGATGTCGGCGAGGTGTGCGATCGCGGTGGCGAGGGAGCGCTCGTCGAGGCGGATCTTCGCGTAGGCGAGGTCGTTGTCGTTGAGCAGCACGAGGTCGGGACGCGCGAGGCCATGCAGCTCGGGAACCTCGGTGCGGTCTCCGTCGACGTCGACCTCGGCGTAGTGCGAGCGCACGAGTGCGCCGTCCTGGAGGTTGTAGAACCCGATGCCGAGCCGGTGCGGACGGATGGTCGGGTAGTCGGCCGGAGCGGTCTGCGTCACGGCGAATCGTGTGATGGTGCCGTCCGAGTCGTCTGCGATCACCGGTTCGAGCGTGTTCACGCCCGCGGTCTCGAGCCACTTCTTCGACCAGGTGCTCAGATCGCGTCCGCTGGTGGCTTCGAGCTCGGTGAGAAGGTCGCTCAGCTCGGTGTTCCCCCACGAGTGCTTCTGGAAGTACTGCGAGACGCCGGCGAAGAACGCCTCGATGCCCACCCAGGCGGCGAGCTGCTTGAGAACCGAGCCGCCCTTCGCGTACGTGATGCCGTCGAAGTTCACCTGCACGTCTTCGAGGTCGTTGATCTCAGCCACGATGGGGTGGGTCGAGGGAAGCTGATCCTGGCGGTAGGCCCAGGTCTTCTCCATCGCGTTGAAAGTGGTCCACGCCTCGGTCCACTCGGTGGCCTCCGCGGTCGCGATCGTCGACGCCCACTCGGCGAACGACTCGTTCAGCCAGAGGTCATTCCACCACTTCATGGTCACGAGGTCGCCGAACCACATGTGCGCGAGCTCATGCAGGATCGTGACGACGCGGCGCTCCTTGACGGCGTCGGTGACCTTGCTGCGGAACACGTACGTCTCGGTGAAGGTGACCGCCCCCGCGTTCTCCATCGCACCGGCGTTGAACTCGGGGACGAAGAGCTGGTCGTACTTCGCGAACGGGTAGGGAACGCCGAACTTCGACTCGAAGTACGCGAAGCCCTCGCGCGTCTTGTCGAAGATGTAGTCGGCGTCGAGGTGCTGCCACAGGCTCTTGCGTCCGTAGACGCCGAGCGGGATGACCCGGCCCGAGGAGCTGGTGAGCTCGGAGAACGTCGCCTCGTAGGGGCCTGCGACCAGGGCCGTGATGTACGACGAGATGCGCGGCGTGGGCTCGAAGCCCCACGTCGCGACCGAGTGGTCGTCGTGGACGATGGGCTCGGGCGTGGGGGAGTTCGACACGACCTTCCAGGACGCCGGTGCCGTCACCGTGAACTGGAACGTCGCCTTCAGATCGGGCTGCTCGAACACGGCGAACACGCGCCGCGAGTCGGGGACCTCGAACTGGGAGTAGAGGTAGACCTCGCCGTCGACAGGGTCGACGAAGCGGTGCAGTCCCTCGCCGGTGTTGGTGTAGAGGCAGTCCGCGTCGACCACGAGGACGTTCTCGGCCTGCAGGCCGGCGAGCGCGATGCGCGAGTCGGCGAAGACCTCGTCGGGGTCGAGCTGCTCTCCGTTCAACGAGATCTCGCGCACGTCGCGTGCGATCAGGTCGATGAAGGTGATGCTCTCCGGCGTCGCGGTGAACCGGACGACGCTGCGGGAGCCGAAGACCTCCGCACCCTTCGTCAGGTCGAGCGAGACTTCGTACGACTGGGTGTCGATGACGTCGCGGCGCTCCTGCGCTTCGATGCGGGTGAGGTTCTCTCCAGGCACAGCTGTACTCCCAGGGGTGAGGGGATGCTGCCGCAACCCAGCGCAGTTGGCGCCCACGGCAACCATGACAGCCTACGCCAGCACGGCGGCCTGACTCACTTCCAGGAGATGAAAGAATGGACGGGTGACCGCGATCGAGCAGAACACCGTCCTCTTTGCCTCCGATGCCGCTTCCTCCGGCGCGCCGTATATGACCACCCCGGTGGCCTATGACGGCATCCTGCTCGCCGGGTTCGGCGGCCCAGAAGGGCAGGAGGACGTCATACCTTTCCTGCGCAATGTCACGCGGGGGCGGGGGATCCCGGACGAGCGCCTCGAAGAGGTGGCGCACCACTACCGCCATTTCGGCGGTGTGAGCCCCATCAACGGACAGAACCGCATCCTCAAGGAGGCGCTCGAGGGCGAGCTCGCGCGCCGCGGCATCGATCTTCCGGTGTACTGGGGTAACCGCAACTGGAGTCCTTACCTCGAAGAGGTCGTCACCGAAGCCGCAGCCGACGGCAAGACGACGCTCCTCGCCTTCGCCACGAGCGCGTACAGCTCCTTCTCGAGCTGCCGGCAGTATCGCGAGGACTTCGCGCGAGTGCTCGAGGAGACGAAGCTCGGCGAGACCGTGACGATCGACAAGATCCGTCCCTTCTACGACCACCCCGGGTTCGTCGAGTCCTTCGAGACGGGTGTCCGCGAGGCCGTGGAGACCTTCCTCGGTCAGGGAATCGCCCCGGCCGACATCCAGATCCTCTTCTCCACCCACAGCATCCCGACTGCGGATGCCGAGCGCTCGGGCGCGCGGGACATCGACTGGGGCGAGGGCGGCGCGTATGCCGCGCAGCATCTCGCCGTCGCCGCGTGGGTGATGGATCGCGTCCGTGAGAGCATCCCGGCAGCGGCTGACGTCTCGTGGGAGCTGGTCTACCAGTCCCGTTCGGGCCCCGCCTCGCAGCCGTGGCTCGAGCCTGATGTGTGCGACGTCATCGGCGAGCTGCCCGAACGCGGCCGGAAGGCCGTGGCCGTGGTGCCCGTCGGGTTCATGAGCGATCACATGGAGGTGCTCTGGGACCTCGACACCGAGGCCGCCGAAGCCGCCGAGGAGGCGGGACTCGCCTTCACGCGTACTCCGACGCCCGGAGTCGCCCCGTCGTTCGTCACCGGAATCGTCGACCTGATCGTCGAGCGCCTGGAGGGTCGTCCGAACGAGGATCGCCCCCATGTCACCTCTCTGCCCGGTGCGTTCGATGTGTGCCGCCCCGGCTGCTGCGAGAACGTCCGGGCGGGATTCAAGCCGGCTGCGGCCGGCGTGGCTCCGTGAGCACCCGCTGACCGTCTGCGCTTCTAGGATGGATGCCATGCGCATCCATATCGCCACCGATCACGCCGGTCTCGACTTCTCGACGCAGCTGCAGGACCATCTGCGCAGCGCAGGCCATGAAGTCGTCGACCACGGGCCGGTCGAGTACGACGCGCTCGACGACTACCCCGCGTTCTGCATCCGCGCTGCGCAGGCGGTCGTGGCGGACCAGAGGGCCGGGGTCGAGACGCTCGGCGTGGTGTTCGGCGGTTCGGGGAACGGCGAGCAGATCGCCGCGAACAAAGTCGCCGGTGTCCGCGCCGCGCTGGTGTGGAACACGTCGACCGCAGAGCTCGCCCGTGAGCACAACGATGCGAACGTGATCTCGATCGGGGCGCGTCAGCACTCCTTCGACGAGGTCACCTCGTTCATCGACACCTTCATCGCCACGCCGTTCTCGGGAGACGAGCGTCACATCCGCCGCATCGGTCAGATCGCGGACTTCGAGCGCGACGGCTCGCTGCTTCCGGACCCGCGAGCCTGACATGCCCGAGGGCCACTCCGTCCATCGCATCGCTCGTCAGTTCGATCGGAACTTCGTCGGCAAGGCGATGCTCGCCTCGAGCCCGCAGGGACGATTCGCCGAGGGGGCGGCCGTCCTGAACGGACGCGAGGCGATCAGCGTGCAGGCTGTGGGCAAGCAGATGTTCCTCGAGGCCGAAGGCGATGTGTGGTTGCGCGTGCACCTCGGTCTCTACGGAGCCTGGGACTTCGCCGGCGACATCCTGGTGGACCCCACCATCGCGTCTGCGAACGGTCGCATGGGGCAGACCAACCAGAGGGGCACGGTGGTGGATGAGGAGATCCTCGACGATGCCGGAGAGAACTCGCTGGCGTCGATCGGCGCGCCCCGTAGAACCCGTGTGCACGTTCGCATGTCGGAGCAGACGAAGGGTCTCGCTGACGAGGGGCTCGAGTGGCCGCCGCCGGTCGTCGGGCAGGTTCGGCTGCGTCTGATGACCGACATCACCGCCGCTGACCTCCGCGGTCCCACGGCATGCGTGCTGCAGACTCCTGAGGAGATGCTCGCCAGCGTCGCGAAGCTCGGTCCCGATCCGCTCGTGGGCGATCCGGTGCAGAACGAGGAGCGCTTCGTCGCGGCGGTCCGCAAGAAGCAGACGGTGATCGCTCTCCTGCTCATGGATCAGGCCGTGGTGAGCGGCATCGGCAACGTGTATCGGGCCGAGATGCTGTTCCGCCAGCGGTTGAACCCGCATACCCCCGGCCGAGAGGTTCCCGAGGACGTCGTGCGAGCCCTGTGGCATGACTGGGTGCGTCTCCTCGCCGTCGGCGTCGAGACCGGTCAGATGATGACCATGGATGATCTCTCGCCCGATGCGTACCGCGCCGCGATGGCGAGCCGCGACGACCGGCACTGGGTCTACCATCGCGCAGGTCTGCCGTGCCGTATCTGCGGCACCGAGATCGCTCTCGAGGAGATCGGCGCGCGCAAGCTGTACTGGTGCCCGCGCTGCCAAGCGTGACCCGTCGGCCATAGGCTGAGGGGATGCGTCAGAACCCCAGTTTCACGCTCGCGGATGTGGCCGAGATCCGTCGGATCGTCGATGCCAATCCCTGGGCGACGATCGTGAGCCACGGTCCCGACGGCCTGGTCTCTTCGCACTACGTCGTTCTTCTCGATGACGACCATGACGACTTGACGGTCGTGGGGCATGTCGGGCGGCCGGACGACCTGATTCACGGCCTGGGGGATGGGGAGATGCTCGTCGTCTTCCAGGGACCGCACGGCTACATCTCGCCCGGTTGGTACGGCGATGTGCCGTCGGTTCCGACCTGGAACTACACGGCCGTGCATCTCGCAGGGATTCCCGAGATCCTCAGCGACGAAGAGAACCTCGCCGTGCTCGACCGGCTGGTCGACCGTTTCGAGGGACGGATGCCGGAGCCACGGCGCATGTGGGAACGGCCGAACGATCCCGCGTTCGTCACTCGCCTGGCCACAGGGACGGTGGGCTTCAGACTCACCCCGACCAGGGTCGTCGCCAAGCGCAAGCTCAGTCAGAACAAGCCGACCGAGACCGTGGAGACGGTCATCGCCGAGCTCGAGGCCGTCGGGCCCTACAGGCAGCCCGCCCTCGCGGCCGAGATGCGTCGTGTTCAGCAGGCGCGCGTCGGAGGTCGCTCGTGATCGGGATCGGAGAGCGGGTCGGCACCCTCGTCGGCGTGCGGGTCTCCGGCCCTGGAAGAGAGTTCCTGATCGACGACGAGCCTGTGGACATCTTCATCGAAGACGGTCGCATCAGCGACATCGCTCCCACCGGAGCTGTCGCGCCGCAGGGCGAGATCCTCGAGGGCAACGGGGCCTGGGCGGTGGCCGGCCTGTGGGACAACCATGTTCACACGGTCCAGTGGGCGCTGGCGGCGGAGCGAGTCGCACTCGGCGGCGCGGCCTCCGCGTCTGAGGCTGCTGCGATCATGGCGGCCGCGGCACCCCTGCCGGATGGACGGAAGGTGGGCAGCGGATTCCGCGATGCGATGTGGCCGGATCGCCCGACGCTCGCTCTGCTCGACAGCGTCACCGGAGAGGTCCCCACCTACCTCATAAATGCAGACGTGCACAGCACGTGGCTCAACTCGGCTGCCTTGCGACTCGAGGGGTTCGCCAGCGCCGACGGGATGCTGCGCGAGCAGGACGCGTTCGAGATCTCTCGTCGACTGAATGCCGTGGATCCTGTTCGCGGCGATGCGGCGGTCCGGGACGCGGGGGAGAGAGCAGCGTCCCGCGGCGTCACGGGGCTGGTCGACTTCGACATGGCATGGAATGCCGATGCGTGGCCACGCCGAGTCGCGGCGGGGTTCGCCGCGCATCGCGTCGAGTTCGCGATCTATCCGTTCGACCTCGAGCGAGCCATCCGTGCCGGCCTGAGGTCGGGTGAGCTGCACCAGGACGAGGACGCGCCGGAAGCCGGGCGCGGCCTGATCCATGTCGGACCGCTGAAGATCATCAGCGACGGTTCGCTGGGCACCCGCACCGCCGCATGCTCACACGCGTATCCGGGTGATCCCGAGAATTTCGGGGTGCTCACCGTGCCCCCGGCCGAGCTCGCAGAGCTGCTCACCGTCGCGACCGGAGCAGGACTCGCGGTCGCCGTGCACGCGATCGGCGACCGCGCCGTCACCGGCGCGCTCGATGCCTTCACCGCGTCTGGTGCGGTGGGCACCATCGAGCACGCCCAGCTGGTGCGTCACGCCGATCTCGCGCGGTTCGGCAGACTCGGCATCATCGCGAGCGTGCAACCGCAGCACGCTCTCGACGACAGAGATCTCGTCGGCCGGCACTGGGCAGGGCAGACCTCGATCGGCTATCCGCTCGGCGCCCTGCGGGACGCCGGTGTCGAGCTGCGCTTCGGATCGGACGCGCCTGTGGCACCGCTCGATCCGTGGCAGGCGATCGCCGCTGCCGTCACCCGCACCGACGACGACCGTGATCCGTGGCACCCCGAGGAGCGGCTGACACGCGAGCAGGCGCTCCGGGCGAGCGTCCGCACCTCTGTGCGCCCGGGTGAGCTGGCCGATGTCGCCCTGTGCGGCTACGACCCGCTGACCGCCTCCGGGGCGGATCTGCGAGGGATGCCGGTGACGGCGACGATGGTGGCGGGGCGTCTGACCTACGGCACCTGACATCCGGAACACGAAGAAGGGCACCGGGAAGACCCGGTGCCCTTCTTCGTCAGACGGATGCTTATGCGGCGATGTGCGACACGAGGAACCAGCGGTCCTTCTCGAGTCCGCGCATGATCTCGATCGCGACGTCCTGGCTCGTGAGGTCGACCTCGTCGAGCCCGTCGATCGCAGCCTTCACGTCGATGAGGATCGCGTCGATGTCGGAGATGACAGCGCGCACGAGCTCGTCGGACTGGGTGAAGCCGGCGGGAACCGACGTAGCGCTGCCCTTGGCGGCCACGGCGCTGATGCGCGCGTCGATCGGCAGGCCGAGGGCGACGATCCGCTCGGCGGCGGTGTCGGCGAAGTCTCCTGCGTGCGCGACGATCGTGTCGAGAAGCTCGTGGACGCCGACGAAGTTGGCGCCGCGCACGTGCCAGTGCGCCTGCTTGCCATCGATCGTCAGTGCCTGGAGTCCGAGCACGACGGGGGAGAGGAACTGAGCCGCTGCAGCTGCCACTGTCGGGTCGCTGGCGGTGGTGGAAACGGTCTGTACCTTGCTCATCTTGACTCCTCCGGAGTTGTCTCTTCGTGCCTGATGATGACAACGCTACTCGTCTGAAAACATTCCGCAAGCAAGCGAAGGCTCGGCTTAGTGCCCCGGAATCATGCGGAAATCCGGCCTTGGGAGGATAGTCTCACCTCATGAGCATCGCAGCCGGAGCTTCTGTCCTCGCGCTCCCGGGGAAGATCCCGTCGATACCCGAAGACGCGTTCGTCGCCGAGGGAGCGCGCATCGTCGGCGACGTCTCGCTGGCTGAAGGCGCGAGCGTCTGGTACAACGCCGTGCTGCGAGGCGACTCGGCATCCATCGTGATCGGTCGAGGCAGCAATGTGCAGGACAACGTCTCGGTCCACGTCGATGCGGCTCATCCCGTCACCATCGGTGACAAGGTGTCCATCGGTCACAACGCCGTGGTGCACGGATGCACGATCGGAGACGGCTCTCTCATCGGCATGGGGGCTGTCGTGCTCAGCGGCGCGGTCATCGGTGCGGGTTGCCTCATCGCCGGCGGAGCAGTCGTGCTCGGAGGAACCGAGGTGCCGGACGGCTCACTGGTGGCGGGGGTGCCGGCGAAGGTGCGTCGATCCCTCAGCGACGACGAGCGTGCCGACCTGATCGCCAACGCCGAGATCTATCTGGTGCACCTCGAGACGCACGCCGCCGCCACACCGATCTGACCGGTTCGGCCCGATAGGCTGGTGCTCACGGGGCGGTGGCCAAGCTGGTTAAGGCAGTGGGCTCATAACCCAACGATCGCGGGTTCAAGTCCCGCCCGCCCTACTCCTGTTCGCTGAGCCGCCCACGCCATCTGTCGAGCGCGGTCGTCTCAGAGATGACGTCGCGAGGATGACGCCGGCGGCGATACCGCCGAGTCCGCCGAAGACCATGTCGCCGATCGTGTCCTGATACGTGACGAAGATCTCGTCGCTGAGGTAGGCCCAGCCCAGCCACTCGACCATCTCCCACATGGCGCTGAGTGCGAGGGCCAGGAGCGGTGCCAGGACGAGCGGAGTTCGCGGCCGCGCGCCGTGGTCGCGAGTCATCGTGACGACCTCCGCCCGGGTGAGGATCAGCGCCGCGACGATCGTCAGAATACCCGTGCAGATCAGGTGCACGACCAGATCCCAGCCCGGGATCGTCCGGTACAGGTCGAATATGTTGCTCCACGCGGCCACGAGCACGGTCGCGCAGACCGCCAGATCGAACCCCCCGCGCAGTCCCAGCACTCGAGGCAGCATCAGGGCCGGAAGAGCGAGTGCGGCGATGCCGGCGTCCGTCGGCGCGAGCCAGATCAGCGCCACGCCGACGCCGACGATCCCCAGAACTCGCAGAGAGTCTGCGCACCACTCCGCGAGGGACCGAGGCGGACGGAGGAAGTCTTCTTTCACTGTGTCCTCTTTCACTGTGTCTTGCCGTGCAGACGCAGCAGCGCCTGCACTGCCAGGTGATCCGAGGGTCTGATCCCATCGAAGACACCTGCGTTGATGCCGGCAGCACGCACCCGGACGTCTCGGCTGACGAGCATCCAGTCGACGCGCCGCCCCGTGAGCCGCGGTCGTCGATATCCGTTGAGCGTGCTCCACAGCGGTGTCAGCCGGTCCTCGGCAGCGCTCCAGGAGTCGGTGAGCTCCGCCCGCGACAGGAGCGTGCGTACGGCGCGGGAGCGGGGACCGGCATTGAGATCACCCATCACGATCGTCGGAAGAGCACGCTTCCGGACCAGCGCGGAGATGGCCTCGGCCGATCGTCGCCGCGAACGAGAGGACAGGTGGTCGAGATGGGTGTTGACGACGAGGAACCGGATGCCCGTCGACGTGTCGGCGAACTCCGCCGTCACGAGAATGCGGGGGATGAGGTTGCCCCAGGATCGACTGCCCCGTTCGTCTGGGCGCGCTGAAAGGGCCTGCTGCTCCCATCCGCGCAGTTCCAGGCGTTCGGCGTCGTAGACGAGCGGGGTGCCCTCGCCCGTGCCTTCGCGGCCTCGTCCTCTGCCGATGAACCTGTGAGTGGGGCCGAGCGCGCGGGTGACGACCCTCATCGCGCCGGGAAGCACCTCTTGCAGCCCGAGGATCGTCGGACGCTCCGAGCGCAGCATCTCAGCGACTGCCGGGGCGCGCACACTCCAGCGGTCCTGCTTCGGACGCGCGAAGCCCTCCATGGCCCGGCGGATGTTGAACGACATCGCGTGCAGCTCCGGTGCGACCACAGGGCCGATCAGCGCGGGCACGGTCATCGTGTTCGCCGTGCAGCGGGGCCGCGTAGGCGACGGCGGACCACCAGGCGTGCCCACCGCACAGGGGGGAAGTCGCGCGGCCAGTGCACGAGCACGCTGCGGAAGCCTCGCTGCACGCGCCGGCCGAACTGCCCTGCGGTGAACGGTCGCATCGACATCCCCATCGACTCGCCGGGGAGCCGAGCGATGCGGTGGTTCTCGCCGAGGTGGAAGGCGAGGTCGAGGTCATCGTGGATGTGTGCATCGCCGCGATGCACGTCCGCACGCACCGCATGCCATGCTTCCCTGCGGAACGCGAGATTCGAGCCGAACAGCGGTCTATGGCCGAGAGTCACGCTCAAGAGGCTCGTGTACGCGCCGAGATAGAGCCGAGCGAGCGGGACGCGGAGCGCCACAGGCCCGTCGGTGAAGCGCGCACCTCCGGTGACGGCTCCGATGCGCTCGTCCTGCCCGAATGCCGAGACGACCGCGGAGATCCAGTCGGCATCCGGTTCGCAGTCCGCGTCGAGTCTGAGGATCAGATCACCGCGTGCGGCATCGTATCCAGTGGACGCCGCAGCGGGGATGCCCGGCTCGATGCAGGTGAGCACGCGCGCGCCCGAGGCTCGAGCGACCGAGGCCGACGAATCGGACGAGTCATTGTCGACAACGATGATCTCGTCCGCCGGCGACTCCTGGGCGTGCAGGGCACGCAGACACCGTGCCAGCAGAGCCGCGTCGTCCTTGACAGGCACGACCACCGAGATGGTGGGGGAGTCGGCGGGCCCTATCCGTGACCGGACCGTGGCGGCACTGTCGACCACATGCCCTTCGCTGCGTTCCGTCATCGGCGCGATCATGTCATCGATCGGCGGAGAGAACGAGGGACTTGACACTGCGGAGCCCGCCCGACCCTCCGCGCCCGGATCAGCGAGCGTCTGCAGCCTGCAGGTCGGACGAAGGCTCGATCAGCTCCTCCACGAGCGTGATGCCGCCGCTCGAGTTGGCCGAATGGGCGAGATCCTCGATCCATCGACGGCTGAGCTCGGGCGCCTCGCTCTCGTCGAAGACGAACCTCAGGGGGATCGACGGATGCAGCCAGACCGTCGAGCGGCCTTCAGGGTCTCCGTCCGGGTGCTTCCAGGTGAGTGTGAAGCTCTCGTTGCGACGCAGCTTCGTCGCAACGACGACCTTGAGGTGCGCGAGTGCACGATCGTCGATATGGATCGGCTCGGAGGCGCCGTAGTAGAGAGAACCCATATCTCGGAATATATGCGCCAGGGGGCGAACCATCGCACCGGCCACCCTCGGCGCGCGAGGGGAGCGAACAATCTGTTCGCATAATGTCATCGGCGATGCGTCGCGGCCGTCACAGAGGGAAGCACGCCGAAGCTGTCGCGATACGCGGCGGCGAATCGCGAAGGATGTGAGAAACCCCATCGGCGGGCCACCGCCGCGACGGTCGAGGGCGCCCCGGACTGCAGGTCGCGATGGGCGCCGTCCAGCCGCGCCCGTCGCAGCGACTCGGCCGGCGTCGTGTCGAGCGCTCGTCGGAAGGCGTATTGCAGTCCCCGCGTCGAGATGTGCACGGCCGCGGCGACATCATCGACGGTGATCGGCCGGTGCGAGTTCTCGGCGATGAAATCGAGAGCACGGCGCACGGTCGCCGGAGCGGCTGTGGTCTGCGCCGGGCGATGGCGTTCGAGGCGGCTCGTCGTCGCGAACGCGGCGAGCGTCGTGGCCGCCGCATGGCGCGCCAACTCGCTGCGCAGGAGTTCGAGATCGTCCGTGGTGTCATCGAGCGGTGCGGCGCTCTGCTCGAGATACGCGAACATGCGATCCCATGCCGCGGCCGCGTAAGCGGAGCGAGGGGAGAGGTCCTCGATACGTATGGAGAGGTCGTCGTCACCGCTTATCCGCCGCGCGAGGCGCGACAGGGTGTCGCGGTCGAACACGAGCGCCGCCACACGTGCCCCCGCGTCCCATCGTGCATGCACTCGGGGTCCGTCCGAGATCCACGGGCGGCTCGCATCGAGATCGCCCCGATCGGAGTACACCCGCGCATCCGGACCGTCCACCCGGCACACCAGAACCTGGTCGAGTGGTTCCGCGGTCGAACGCACCTCCGCTGCCAGGTCGTAGCGAACAAGGCTCACGCCGCCGAGATCCGCAGAGTGCCAATCGAAGCGGAAGCGCTCCGGGTCGACGTCGTGCAGGACCGCAGACGGGACGAACTGCTTCCAGGTGCTCTCGACGCGTGAGACGTCACTGGTTCGGAACCGCATCGCGAGGCTCCTCCCCTCGGGTGCGGTGTGCGCGGACAGGCCAGGTGCCGTCGAGGCGTTCCTCCGGCTCGAGACGGCCGATCCGGATGAAGTACTCCGTCAGGCTCGCCGCCTGAGAACGCGCCCACCCGATCTGGCGCGTATGCAGCTCTTCGAGCGTCTCGGGAAGCACGAACTGGCGCGCCAGGGCCTGCGCGACCCGGCCTGCGGCCACCGCATCCGCGGCCGCCTCGTGGGCATCCTCGAGTCGTACCGCGTAGAGGGCGGCGACGACCTCGAGAGTGCGCTTGCCAGGGCGATACCGGTCGTAGGCCTTGTCGATCACGAGAGGGTCGATGATCGGGGAGGGATCCTCCAGCGGTGCGATTCCGTGGCGATGCGCCTCGTGAGCCAGGAGGGAGAAGTCGTATGCCGCGTTGTACGCGACGATCGGAACCCCCTGTGAGAGCAGGGACCGCAGGGCAGCGGTCACTTCTCCGACCACCTCAGCGCCCGGACGCCCGTGCCGGCGGGCATGCTCGGTGGTGACTCCATGCACGGCCGTGGCACCCTCGGGTATCGGCACTCCAGGATCAGACAGCCAGTCCCTCGCGGCGATCTCACGTCCGTCTGCGTCGAGCAGCCCCACATGCGCGGTGACGACTCGGTCTTTCTCCACGTCGATCCCCGTGGTCTCGAGGTCGAACACGCCTACACGAGTGATCCAGTGCGGGAGCGAGGGGGCCGGGGGCATGCTTTCACCGTAGATCCGGGCTCCGACATCCGGGCGGAGGCACACGGAGAGCATGCATCCGCCGACTCTAGACTTGGTCCATGACCGCCCCCTCTCCCTATGCAGACCGCCTGAGCCGACTGCCGGTCGTGCGCCACGAGGTCGATGTTCGAGGTGGGACCACCGTGTTCTGGGAGTACGGACCCGCCGACGCTGACGTGACGATCGTCGCGGTGCACGGATTCCGAGGGGAGCACCACGGCCTCGAGCCGATCCTCGCGTTCCTTCCGGAGGTTCGCGTGATCTCTCCCGATCTCCCGGGATTCGGCGAGACGGCGCCAGTCGCCGGCCGTTCCTACGATCTCGACGAATACGTCGCGTGGCTGAAGGAGTTCGCGGCGACGGTGGCTCCCGGGGCGGTGATACTCGGGCACTCCTTCGGATCGATCGTCGCCTCTGCGGCGGTCGCAGCGGGTCTCGAGACCCCGCGGCTGATCCTGATCAACCCCATCGGAGCGCCCGCACTCGAGGGACCCAAGGGCATCATGACGCGTCTCGCGGTCCTGTACTACTCGCTCGGAGCGCGCCTGCCCGAACGAGCGGGAACGGCGCTTCTGCGCAACCGTCTGATCGTCAGGGTCATGAGCATCACGATGGCCAAGACGTCGGACCCGCAGCTGCGGCGGTTCATCCACGACCAGCACGACACCTACTTCTCGCGGTTCGCCGACCGCGACGTCCTCCGGGATGCGTTCGTGACGAGCGTGTCGCATGACGTGAGCGAGTTCGCCTCCTCGATCTCGACGCCCACGCTTCTCATCGCCGCCCAGCGAGACGACATCACCCCCATCGAGGTCGAGCGACAGCTTGCGGAGCGCTTCGACGACGCCACTCTGGTCGAGATCGCCGAGGTCGGACACCTGATCCATTACGAGACGCCCGCCGAAGCCGCAGGTGCCGTTCGCCGATTCCTCAGGATTCCCGTCGCGCGAGGCCGATGAGGCCGGCGACACGGAACGGGATCACCTCGCCCATCGCGAGAGAGGTCTCGGTGCGCTCCACGCCTTCGATCGACAGGATGCGCGCGTCGGTGTCGAAGAGGTGTCTGGCGTCCCTGCACGCGACGCGCGCGAGCAGGTCGATGGACCCGCTGAGTCCATGCGCCTGCACGACTTCGGGGATGCGGGCCAGCTCGTTGATGATGCGTGGCAGCTCGGTCTGACGCACCCCGATGCTCACGAACGCCTGAAGCGGGAATCCGAGCACGTCTGTCGAGAACGATCGCTCGTACGACTGGAATATCCCGGTCTGCTCGAGTCTCGCCATCCGCGCCTGAATGGTGTTGCGGGACAGCCCGAGGTTCTCCGCGAGCGCGACGATCGTGACGCGGGGATCATCGGAGAGCGCGGCGAGCAGTTCGAGATCAATGCGGTCAAGTCCGGCCATAGTGCCAAACGATAGCAGGGTGGGGGATGCCCGGATTTGGCAACATGCTCAAGCCGATCGCGGTTGCTTGAGCGAGGTGATGAGCGGACGTACTCTCGACTCAACCGGCGATGAGGCCGGGGCCGAGCGTAGAACCCGTGACGACGGCCACGAATGAGGAGGACGATGATGTCACCGCAGATCACCCCGATCGTCGATACGGCGCAGGATCTCGAACTCGCCGAGCGCATCCTCTCACCGGAGGGCGAGCGGATCTCGAACCCGCTGCTCGACTCCTATGTCGATGACGTCGACGCCGCACAGCTGCGGGCGCTGCATCGCGACATGGTCATCCTCCGTCGTATCGACGCCGAGGGCGTCGCGCTCCAGCGTCAGGGGCAGCTCGGGCTCTGGGCTCCGTGCCAGGGACAGGAGGCGACCCAGATCGGCACCGCGAGGGCGCTCGCGCCTCAGGACTACGTCTTCCCGAGCTATCGGGAGACGGGGGTCATCTACGCGCGTGGCGCTGAGCCCGGCGACTTCGTCCGCATGTGGCGCGGCGAGGAGGGCGCGGGTCACGACCCTGCAGCACTCCGGGTCGCTCCGCTGCAGATCATCATCGGAGCGCAGACGCTCCATGCCGTCGGCTATGCGCTCGGCATCCGTCATGAAGGCGCGGACGAAGTCGCCGTCACCTACTTCGGCGACGGTGCCACGAGTCAGGGCGACGTCAACGAGGCGATGATCTTCGCCTCCTCCTATCAGGCTCCGGTCGTCTTCGTCTGCCAGAACAACCACTGGGCGATCTCGGAGCCCGTGTCGGTGCAGTCGAAGTATCCGATCGCCGGGCGGGCGCCCGGCTTCGGCATCCCGAGCCTCCGGGTCGACGGCAATGATGTCCTCGCATGCGTGGCTGCGATGCGCTGGGCCCTCGCGCACGCCCGATCAGGAAAGGGCCCCGCCTACATCGAAGCCGTCACATACCGGATGGGCCCGCACACGACGGCCGACGATCCGACTCGCTACCGCAGGGATGACGAGCTCGAGGCATGGCGTCGTCGCGACCCCATCGCTCGCCTGGAAGCGCATCTGCGGTCGCTGGGCGAGCTGAGCGACGAGCAGATCGCCGACACTCAGAAGGCCGCCGACGTCGCGGCACGGGAGATGCGCGCCGAGTGCCTGAGCATGGTGACCCGCCCTCCGCTCGCCGTCTTCGACGGCGTCTACGCCGAGCCGCACGCCGGGCTCGATCGTCAGCGCGATGAGTACGCCGCGTACCTGGCATCCTTCGACGGGGAGGTGTGAACATGACTCAGATCACTCTCGGGAAGGCGCTCGGCGCGGGTCTGCGCCAGGCGATGCGAGACGACGAGAAGGTCGTGCTGCTGGGCGAGGACATCGGCAGACTCGGCGGCGTCTTCCGCATCACGGACGGACTCCTCGACGAGTTCGGTGCGAAGCGCGTGATCGACACGCCTCTCGCAGAGTCCGGCATCGTCGGAATGGCTGTCGGATTGGCGTTCCGTGGCTATCGGCCGGTCGTGGAGATCCAATTCGACGGCTTCGTGTACCCCGCGTTCGATCAGATCGTCGCCCAGGTGGCCAAGCTGCACTACCGCACGCAGGGTCGGGTACGGATGCCGATCACGATACGCATCCCCTGGGCCGGCGGGATCGGCGCGGCCGAGCACCACTCGGAATCGCCCGAGGCGTACTTCGTGCACACGGCAGGACTGCGCGTGATCGCCGTGTCGAATCCCGAGGACGCGTACCGGAGCCTGCGTCAGGCCATCGCGTCGGACGACCCGGTGATCTTCTTCGAGCCCAAGCGGCTCTACCACCACAAGGGCGAGGTCGACCTCGACGCACCGCTGGCGGATGCCGCGCCGATGGGACTCGCACGTGTCGTCCGAGCAGGTGACGATGCGACCCTCATCACCTATGGGGCGATGGTCACGACCGCGTTGCAGGCGGCCGAGGCTGCGGAGGACGAGGGCATCTCGCTGGAGGTCATCGATCTGCGTTCGCTGTCGCCCGTCGACTACGACACGGTCGCGACGTCGGTCCGCAAGACCGGGCGGGTCGTCGTGGCGCACGAGGCCTCACGCGAGGCAGGCATGGCCGCCGAGGTGATCGCGAGCGTCACGGAGCGATGCTTCGAATACCTCGAGTCTGCTCCACTGCGTGTGACCGGACACGATGTCCCCTATCCGCCGGCGAAGCTCGAGAAGTACCACCTGCCGGACCTCGACCGGCTGCTGGATGCCGTCGATCGCGTGCTCGACCGTCCGAACAGCCTGACGGGAGCAGACGCATGAACGCGGAGTTCCGACTGCCGGATCTCGGCGAGGGGCTGACAGAGGCGGAGGTCGTCCAGTGGCTCGTCGCACCCGGCGACACAGTGACGCTCAACCAGACTCTGGCGGAGGTCGAGACGGCCAAGGCGATCGTCGAGCTGCCATCTCCCTACGAAGGCGTCGTCGCCGCCCTGCATGCCGAGGCGGGACAGACGATAGCGGTCGGTGCTCCGCTGATCGAGTTCGACGTGGAGGGAGCCGATGGCCCGTCCACCGCGGACTCGAGCGGAGTCGATGGGCAGGAGAAGGCGCAGCCCAACCTGGTGGGCTACGGAGCCGCCCCTACGGCATCCGGGCGGCCCGCTCGGCGCGCCAGGCGCGCGGCCGGAGCCAGAGCGACGACCGACACGGCTGTGCTCGAGGCGGCACCGCATGACGCCTCGCCGACTGTGAGCGTCGAGGTCGTCACCGAACGGCCTCGGTCCACCCCTCCCGTGCGCGCGTATGCGAAGCGTCTCGGCGTCGACCTCGCCCTGGTCGCCGCGTCGGTCGGAGATCGCGTGATCACACGCGCCGACATCGACGACTACGTCTCCCGCACCGGGGTGACTGTCGAGCAGGCGGACCCCACGCCACGACGCACTGCTGTTCCGGACGACGCGACCGGGCTCCGGGAGCATTCGCGCGAGACGCGCATCCCCATTCGCGGAGTCCGCAAGCACACCGCCGCAGCGATGGTCGAGAGCGCCTTCACCGCTCCGCACGTCACGGTCTTCCACACCGTCGATGTGACAGCGACCATGGACCTTCTCGAGTCGCTGCGCGGCGACCGGTCGCTGTCCGAGCACCGGATCGGCCCACTCGCCGTCGTGGCGAAGGCGGTGTGTCTCGCGCTGACCCGCGCCCCCGGCTTGAACGCGCGGTGGGACGAATCCGCGGGAGAGATCGTGCAGTTCGGGTACGTCGATCTCGGAATCGCGGCCGCGACCGACCGCGGACTCATCGTGCCGCACATCCGTGACGCCGAGACCATGAGCCTCATCGAGCTCGCGGATGCCGTGAGGTCTCTCGCCGCCACGGCGCGTGAGGGCAGGACGTCTCCGGTGGAGCTGTCCGGCGGCACTTTCTCGATCTCGAACATCGGGGTGTTCGGCGTCGATGCAGGCACCCCGATCCTCCCGCCCGGGCAATCGGGGATCCTCGCGGTCGGCGCGGTCCGGCGTCTTCCGTGGGAGCACCGCGGCGAGATCGCCCTTCGCCACGTGATGACGCTCAGCCTCTCCTTCGATCACCGGATCGTCGACGGAGCGGAGGGCGCGAGGTTCCTCAAGGACGTCGCCGACGTGCTGGAGGAACCCGGCCGGGCGATGCTTCTCAGATAGTCGCTCGGAGCGCCGATTCCGCCATCGCGGCGAGCACGGCCGCGGTGGCGGAGTGGTGTCTGGCTGCTGCCCGCGTGCTGTGCGGAGTCGAGTTGATCAACCCGAAGCACGCCTGCACCCGCAGGCGGAGCTCGTCGGCATCGGCCTCGACGAGAGGGTGCAGAGTGTCGATCCAGAGCTCGATGTAGGCGCGTTGCAGGCGTCGGACTGCGGAGTGATCCTGCGCCGAAAGGTGCACGACATCTCGATCGTGCACGCGGATCACGTCGGCGTTGCCGAGGGCGAATTCGACGTGGAAGGCGACGAGTGCGTGGATGCGCTCTTCGGGCGTGGACCCGTCGGCCGCGACCCGGGTTCCTCCGGAGACGAGATCGTCGCTCACCTTGATCAGCACGGCGCCGAGCAGTGCCTGCTTGCCGGCGAAGTGACGGTAGACCGCAGGGCCGGATACGCCCACGGCGGCGCCGATGTCCTCGAGGCTCACCCCGTTGTACCCGCTCTCGGCGAAGAGCCGGGCCGCCTCTCGGAGGATCGCGTCCGACCTCTCTGCCTTCGCGCGATCTCGCGCAGTCGGGGGGCTTGTCATCTCAGTTAATCCTCGCTAACCTGATGCGATCGGTTAGTGAACACTAACCGAGAAAGCATCCAGTGCGCCAGAGCGATGACGCCGGCGCCGTGTGGTCGAGGAGGACGTCACGATGCCCGCAACCCAGCAGGCCCTCGCCGCCGAGCTGCACGAACGACTGGCGGTCGCCTCCAGGGGCGGTCCCGAAGCGTCTCGTGAGAGGCACATCGCTCGGGGCAAGCTGCTTCCGCGAGACCGGGTGACCAGGCTCCTCGACGAGGGCAGTCCCTTCGTCGAGATCGCCCCTCTGGCCGCAGACGGGCTGTACGGGGGAGACGCGCCGGCCGCCGGAGTGATCGCCGGGATCGGCCTCGTGCACGGACGCCACGTGATGGTCGTCTGCAACGACGCCACCGTGAAAGGGGGAACCTACTACCCGCTCACGGTCAAGAAGCACCTGCGCGCGCAGGAGATCGCGCTCGAGAACAGACTGCCCTGCCTGTATCTCGTCGATTCGGGCGGAGCATTCCTTCCCAAGCAGGACGAGGTGTTCCCCGATCGTGAGCACTTCGGTCGCATCTTCTTCAACCAGGCGCGGATGTCGGCGGAGGGCATCCCGCAGCTCGCGGCGGTGCTGGGATCCTGCACGGCAGGCGGCGCCTACGTCCCGGCGATGAGCGACGAGACCGTGATCGTCCGGGACCAGGGCACGATCTTCCTCGGTGGCCCGCCGCTCGTCAAGGCGGCGATCGGCGAGGTCGTCTCCGCGGAAGAGCTCGGCGGCGGTGAACTGCACGCCCGTCGCAGCGGTGTGGTCGACCACCTGGCCGAAGATGACGAGCACGCACTGGAGATCCTGCGTGACATCGTGGCCACTCTGCCGGCGCCCCTCCACCCGGTGTGGGAGGTGCACGACACTCGTGAGCCCGCGGAGTCCGGATCGCTCTACGACGTCGTCCCCGTCGACGTCAACGCCGCATACGACGTGCACGAGGTCATCGCGAGGTTGATCGACGGCGACACGTTCCGGGAGTTCAAGGCGGAGTACGGCACGACCCTCGTCACCGGGTTCGCGCGACTGCACGGGCATCCGGTCGGGATCGTGGCGAACAACGGCGTGCTGTTCAGCGAGTCCGCGCTGAAGGGCGCGCATTTCATCGAGCTCTGCGACCAGCGCGGCATCCCCTTGGTCTTCCTGCAGAACATCTCGGGGTTCATGGTCGGGTCGGACGCCGAGGCGGGGGGCATCGCGAAGGACGGAGCCAAGATGGTCACCGCCGTAGCCAGCACGCGCGTGCCGAAGCTCACCGTGATCATCGGCGGATCCTTCGGCGCAGGCAACTACTCGATGTGCGGACGGGCCTATTCGCCGAGATTCCTGTGGACGTGGCCGGCCAGCCGCATCTCGGTGATGGGCGGCGCCCAGGCGGCGTCCGTGCTCGGGACGGTCAAGGACGACCAGCTCGCAGCACGCGGCCAGGCCTGGAGCTCCGAGGAGCGGGCAGCCTTCGAGCAGCCCATCCGTGAGCAGTACGAGACCCAGGGCGAGCCGTATTACGCCACTGCTCGCCTGTGGGACGACGGCATCATCGATCCGGCCGAGACTCGCGACCTGCTGGGGCTCGCCCTCGACGTGGTCGCCCGAACCCCCCTTCCCGAGCCGCACTTCGGCCTCTTCAGGATGTGACCGCGATGACGACCTCTGCCACCCGCGAATTCGACACGGTGCTCGTCGCCAACAGGGGCGAGATCGCACGCCGCATCATCCGCACGCTGCAGACCATGGGCATCCGCAGCGTCGCCGTCTACAGCGATGCGGATGCCGATGCACCCCATGTGCGCGAGGCCGACGACGCCGTGCGGATCGGTCCGGCGCCGGTCGCCGAGTCCTACCTCGACATCGACGCCGTCATCGCGGCCGCGCGTGCGACCGGGGCGCAGGCCATCCACCCCGGGTACGGCTTCCTCTCCGAGAGCGTCGGGCTGGCGGAAGCATGTGCCGAGAGCGGTGTCGTCTTCATCGGGCCGCCGATCGACGCGCTCCAGATCATGGGCGACAAGGCCAAGGCCCGCGATCACGTCGTCCGATCAGGAGTCCCCGTGGTGCCCGGGTTCGACGCGAGAGGACTGTCGGACGCGGAGATCGCCGAGGAGGCGGACGCTGTCGGCTACCCCCTGCTCGTGAAGCCGAGCGCGGGGGGTGGCGGCAAGGGGATGGAGGTCGTCGAGACGCCGGCCGGACTGAGCGCCGCCCTGGCCTCTGCGCGCCGCGTTGCGCTATCGGCATTCGGTGACGACTCGCTGATCCTGGAGAGGCTCATCCGGCGGCCACGACATATCGAGGTGCAGGTCTTCGGTGACACGCACGGCACGGTGCTCGCCCTCGGCGAGCGCGAGTGCACGCTCCAGCGCCGCCACCAGAAGGTCATCGAAGAGGCTCCGTCTGCAGGCATCCCCGACACGACAAGGGACCGTCTTCTCGAGGCCGCGACCCAGGCCGCGGCGAGTGTCTCGTACGTCGGCGCCGGCACGGTGGAGTTCCTCATCGATGCAGATGCTCCCGACCAGGTCTTCTTCATCGAGATGAACACCCGCCTGCAGGTCGAGCACCCCGTCACGGAGGAGGTGACCGGACTCGACCTCGTCGCCCTCCAGATCGCTGTCGCCGCAGGAGGACGTCTCGACTCCGCACCCACGGTGCGCGGGCACGCAGTCGAGGCGCGCGTGTACGCCGAGTCGCCCGAGCGCGGGTTCCTTCCGTCGACCGGCCGCATTCTGCTCTTCGACCCCCCTCAGGGGGTGAGAGTCGATGCGGCGGTCGAGACCGGCAGCGAGGTGACCGGCTTCTACGACCCGATGATCGCCAAGGTCATCGCTTTCGCGGATGACCGGAGCACTGCCCTCCGCCGCCTCGACGAGGCCCTGGGCAGAACCGTCGTGCTGGGCGTGGACACGAACATCGCCTTCCTCCGGTTGCTCTGCCGCGATGAGCGGGTGAGGGCCGGAGACCTCGACACCGGACTCATCGAGACGCTTCTGCCGCTCGACGACGAGCCGCCGTCGCCGACGATGCTGATGGCGGCGAGTCGCGCTGTGTCTCACGTCGATGACGCCCTCGGCGAAGCCAGGAGGGCTCGACGAGCGGGCCGGGTGTGGGAGTCTCTCACCAGGCACGACCGACGCGAAGTGTGGTTCCTCACCGACCGGGGCGAGGTGATCCGTGCCCCTGGGACCGACGGTCCTCGATCCCGCGCGGCTGTCGCGACGGACGTCGACGGCGGTGTCTGGGTGAGCGAGGACGGACGCACGGTGCACTTGCGGCCGCTGGATCGCCGGGCCCGCATGCTGCACCGCCTGCAGGCGCGGGAACAGCGCGAGACCGAGAGCGGGCCGGAGGCGCGGGCCCCGATGCCGGGAAGCGTCGTCGCCGTGCACGTCCGAGACGGCGACGAGGTGACCGCCGGCACCCCTCTCATCTCGATCGAGGCGATGAAGATGGAGCATCCGGTGCTGGCACCGCACGACGGGACGGTGCACCTGACGGTCGCCGTCGGCGATCAGGTACGACGCGATCAACAGGTCGCGCACATGACGACAGAGGAGAACTGAGCATGTTCGAGCTGACCGATGAGGAACGCGAGCTCGCCGCGATGGTGCGTGACTTCGCCGAGACGGTCGTCGCACCGCAGTCCTACGAAGCTGACCGCACGCACACCCTCTCGATGGACGTCGTGGCGCAGATGGGTGATCTCGGGCTGTTCGGTCTGCCGTTCCCCGAGGAGTACGGCGGCCAGGGGGGCGACTACATGGCCCTGGGCATCGCGATCGAGGCCCTCGGACGCGTCGATCAGTCCATCGCCATCACGCTCGAGGCCGGAGTCAGCCTCGGGGCGATGCCCGTGTTCCGGTTCGGCACGGAAGAGCAGAAGCAGGAGTACCTGCCCGACCTGCTCGCCGGCCGCGCCCTCGCGGGCTTCGGTCTCACAGAGCCGGAGGCGGGCAGCGACGCCGGAGCGACCCGCACGACCGCTCGCCTCGACGGGGACGACTGGGTCATCGACGGCTCGAAGCAGTTCATCACGAACTCAGGGACGCCGATCACCCGCTTCGTCACCGTGACGGCCGTCACCGGAAACGAAGGCGGACGCAAGCAGATCTCGACCATCATCGTTCCCAACGGCACCCCCGGATTCACCGTGGAGGCCCCGTACGACAAGGTCGGATGGAACGCGTCCGACACACATCCGCTCAGCTTCGCCGGTGCACGCGTGCCCGCGGGCAACCTGCTGGGGGAGCAGGGCAGCGGCTTCCGCAACTTCCTCAGCATCCTCGACGAGGGACGCATCGCGATCGCCGCGCTCTCGACCGGTGCGGCGGAAGGATGTCTCGAAGCCGCCGTCGATTATGCGAAGAGTCGCACGATCTTCGGCAGCGCCCTCAGCACGCGACAGAACGCGCAGTTCACCCTCGCGCGCATGCGCGCCCGTGTGCACACCGCGCGACTCGCCTGGCACCACGCTGCGCGTCTGCGCGACGCGGGACGACCGTTCGCCGAGCAGGCCGCGATCGCGAAGCTCGTCGCTGGAGAAGCGGCCATGGACAACGCGAGGGATGCGACGCAGATCTTCGGCGGAAACGGCTTCATGAACGAGTTCCCGGTGGCCCGTCACTACCGCGACTCGAAGATCCTCGAGATCGGTGAAGGCACCACGGAGGTGCAGCTGCTCGTGATCGCGCGGGCGCTGGGACTCGCCGGGTAGCGTGGCAGGCATGACCGTGCACGACATCGTCCAGCGGGGACTCTTCTTCGAGGAGTTCGTCACAGACGCGCGCTACCTGCATCGCCCTGGACGCACCGCGACCGAGGCCGACAACGTCCTCTTCACGACGCTCACCATGAACACCCAGGCGCTCCACCTGGATGCGGCCTTCGCCGATGCGCAGCGCCCCTTCGGTGCGCGTCTGATCAACTCGATGTGGACGCTCTCGACGATGGTCGGGGCATCCGTGGCGCAGTTGACCCAGGGCACTCTGGTGGCTCAGCTCGGATTCGGGGAGATCGCGTTCCCTCACCCGCTGTTCGCCGGCGACACGCTGTACACCGAGAGCGTCGTCGTCGAGAAGAGGCTCTCGACATCACGCCCGGGTCAGGGAATCGTGACCATCGCCCATACCGGACGCAACCAGGACGCCACAGTCGTCGCGACGGCGACCCGCACCGTCCTCGTCCATTGCCTGCCGGAGGGGGGACGATGACCTTCAGCCTGGGACCCGCGCTGCTCTTCTGCCCTGCCGACCGACCCGAGCGATTCCGCGGAGCCCTCGAGAAGGCGGATGCGGTCATCATCGACCTCGAGGATGCCGTGCTGCCAGAGGCGAAGGCCGGCGCCCGGCAGAATCTCATCGAGGCCGACCTCGACCCCGATCGGGTGATCGTCCGCGTCAACGCGCCGGATTCCGCCGCCTTCACCGCCGATCTCGCGACCCTCGCCCAGACCGATCTCCGCACCGTCATGGTCGCGAAGACGGAGAGCGCGGAGAGTCTCTCCGCCTTCGAAGAGAGCTTCTCGCTGGTCGCCCTGTGCGAGACGGCGAGGGGCGTTCACGCCGCAGATCGCATCGCCGCCCACCCTCAGGTCGTCGCGATGATGTGGGGCGCGGAGGACCTGGTCGCCTCCCTCGGCGGCACGTCGAGTCGCACGGCGACGGGCGGCTATCGCGACGTCGCCCGCTATGCGCGCTCACGGGTGCTCCTCGAGGCCGGAGCCCAGGGCAAGGGAGCCATCGACGGGGTGCACGTCGACATCGAGGACGTCTCCGGTCTCGAATCCGAGGCGGTCGATGCGGCCGCTTCGGGGTTCGTCGCCACCGCGTGCATCCACCCGAGTCAGGTGGCGGTGATCCGCGCCGCGTACGCACCGGATGAAGCCAGCGTCGAGTGGGCCCGCGGAGTGCTCGAAGCCGCCGGGCGCGAACGAGGCGTCTTCCGCTTCAGAGGACGCATGATCGACGAGCCCGTGCTGAGGCACGCGCGATCGGTGCTCAGCCGCGTTCGCTGATCAGAGGTGCTGCACGGGTTCCCGGGTCAGACGAGCATGCCCTGGTCGATCAGGCGCAGCGAGCCGGGGGAGGCCTCGAAACGGTGGACCGAACCGTTCGCGAGGACCTCGCCGACGCGCGGCAGCGTGCCTCCGGAGACATGGTCGATCAGCGACCGGATCACGCCTCCGTGCGTCACGACGATGACGGACTCCGCCACCGGTGCGGAACGACGCCGAGCGTCACGAGCGATCGTGTCGAGTGCGATGAGCGCTCTCTCTGCGACCCCCTCCAATGTCTCCGCCCCGGGGACCGGAGACAGCCAGTCGCCGTACTTCTCGATGTAGTCCGACACGAGCATGCCCTCGCCCTCGCCGAACTCGCGCTCGCGCATGTCCGGCACCAGCACCGGTGAGCCGAGGCCGAGACTCCCGGAGATGATCTCGGCCGTCTCCCGCGCGCGTTTCAGCGGGCTGGCGTAGATCGAATGGTGCGTGGTGCCCTCGAGGAGACCTGCGGCGGTCCGAGCATCCTCGCGGCCCTTCTCGTTCAGCGGGATGTCGGTGGAGCCCTGGATCCGGCGTGCCAGGTTCCAGTCCGTCTGGCCATGGCGGATGAGCGTGAGCAGAGTCATTCGAGGAGCTCCTGGATCGCGGGGAGCACATCGCTGGTGCCTGCGGCGATGGTGGCATCGGCCCAGACGTCCGCGCGCGTGGGCTCACGGTTGATGATGACGAGCGGGATGCTCCGTCGTCGTGCGCGTTCGACGAGCCGCACGCCGGAGTTGACGACGAGAGACGAGCCGGCGACGATCAGAGCGTCGCTGGCACGGAGCAGGGACTCGGCAGCCTTGAAGCGGTCTTGCGGGACGTACTCGCCGAAGAACACGACGTCAGGCTTCAGCATCCCTTCGCAGACAGTGCACACGGGGACGATGAAGCCGTCGGTGCTCTCCGGGAGCACATCGCCGTCGGGGTTCAATGCCACGTTCTCGGGGACGGTGATCCAGGGGTTGCGCTCTTCGATCTGCACCGCGACGTCGCGGCGATCGAACACCTGACCGCATTTCAGGCAGAGGACCCTGCGCATCGTTCCGTGCACTTCGATCACATGAGAGCTGCCTGCACGCAGATGCAGGCCGTCGACGTTCTGGGTGATGACGCCGCTGACGTGACCCGACGACTCCATGTCGGCGAGCGACAGATGACCCGGATTCGGCTCGGCCCGAGCGAACGCCCGCCACCCGAGATGGCCGCCGACCCAGTAGCGGCGCCGTGCAGCCTCGTCGGCGAGGTACCGCTGGATCGTCATCGGATCGGACCGGTTGCGGGATCCTTCGCCGCGGTAGGCGGGGATCCCCGAGTCCGTGGAGATGCCGGCGCCCGTGAGCAGTGCGATCTTGCGACCACGCAGGAGTTCAGCGGTGCGAGCGATGGTGGCCGACAGTTCGACCGGACTCGATGCGCTCACAGGACCTCCCTGTGCGAGTCTACGACGTGCGCAGCGTGGTCGACGCGTCGCGGCTGACCGCGGAGCCGGTCGACCAAGCGATGGCAGACTGGGCCGCGTGGAACTGCTGCGCGTGACCGATCCGGACGACCGACGACTCGACGACTACCGCGGGCTCACCGACACCGCGCTCCGGACCGTGAGAGAACCGGCGGGTGGGCTCTACATCGCCGAATCGACGAAGGTGATCGCTCGGGCGGTCGGGGCTGGTTATCGTCCGCGTTCCGTGCTGGTGCAGGAGCGGCGGGTGGACGACATTCGGGAGATCGTCGGCGACCTCGACGTGCCGGTGTACGTCGTCCCCGACGCGGTGGCTGAATCGGTGACCGGTTTCGCCGTTCACCGGGGCACGATCGCGTCGATGCATCGCCCCGTGCTTCCGACCGTGCGCGAGGTCCTCGACGCCGCGAACCTCGTGCTGATCCTCGAAAACGTCGGCGATCACACCAACGTCGGTGCGGCGTTCCGTGCGGCCGCGGGCCTCGGGGCGGACGCGGTGCTGGTGTCGCCCGGGGGAGCGGACCCGCTGTACCGACGCAGCGTGCGCGTGAGCATGGGCACGGTGTTCCAGGTGCCATGGACTCGCATCACGGATTGGGAGTCTGCCGTGGCGGACCTCCACGCGGCGGGGTTCGACATCGCAGCTCTCGCTCTCAGCGATGACGCCGTGACGCTCGATGCCTATGTCGCGAACCGCCCCGAGCGAGTCGCCATCGTCATGGGGTCGGAGGGCGACGGGCTCTCCCGCACGGCCCTCGACCACGCCGACACGGTCGTGACGATTCCGATGTCCGGTGGTGTGGATTCCTTGAACGTCGCGTCTGCCGCCGCAGTGGCGCTGTGGGCGCTCACCTCGCCCTGACCGCTGGCCGTCGTCAGTCTGACTTCGGGAGGATGATCGGGGAGGGCTCGGGGCGCTTGGCCACGATGTGATCGCCGGATGACTGGTGGCGCAGACGCCGCAGGACCCAGGGCACGAGATGCTCTCGGGCCCAGCCGAAGTCCTCGGTGCGGGCCTCGCGCCAGGTGCGGAGCGGGATCGTCTCGGGCTGCATGGCCTCGAGATCGTTGGGCACGTTGAGCGCGCGCAGAACCATGCGGGCGACCTCGTGGTGGCCCAGCGAGTTGTAGTGCAGGCGGTCGTCGTCGAAGAACCGCATGTCCTGCACGACCTTGAGCGCCCACTGATCGGCGACGATGCAGTCGTGTCGCTCGGCGATCGCGCGCACGTTCTCGTTGTAGATGGCGACCTTGCCGCGGAAAGCCCGGAAGACCGGGGTGAAGGCCGTGTCGACTCCGGTGAAGAGCAGAATCGCGGCGCCCGTCGACGACAGACGCGCGACGGCGTCCTCGAGCTGGGCGGCGATCGCGTCGGGGTCGGTTCCCGGTCGGATCACATCGTTGCCCCCGGCGCAGATCGAGATGAGGTCGGGATGCAGCGCCACGGCGGGCTCGATCTGATCGCGCACGATCTGGGAGATCAGCTTGCCCCGCACGGCGAGGTTCGCATAGGCGAAGTCGTCGACCTGGCGCGAGAGCACCTCGGCGACACGGTCTGCCCAGCCACGGTGGCTGCCCGGCTGCGACGGGTCCGGGTCGCCGATGCCCTCGGTGAACGAGTCGCCGATCGCGACGAATCTCCGCCAGGGATGGGGATTCTCGTTGTCGAGCTCCGGGGTTCGGATCGAATCCTGATCTGTCATCCAGCTCTCCTTCACGACGAGCGCAGCCGTGCGGTGGAGGCCGCGCAGTGACCGAGCCTACCCGGGTACGAGCGTCCGGGCGAGACGCGCGCGGCGGAACTCGTGAGCGTGCCGAGTGCCGGCGGCAGCGATTATCGTTGTCTCGATGCTCTCTCCGTCCTTTCCTCAGCGTGCCCCTTGGGGAACCGCGAACAAGCTGCGCGCCTGGCAACAGGAAGCGCTGGAGCAGTACTTCCAGGCCGATCAGCGAGACTTCCTCGTGGCGGCGACACCGGGTGCAGGAAAGACCACGTTCGCCCTCACGCTCGCGGTCGAGCTCATGCGCATGGGCGAGGTCAACCGCATCATCGTGGTCGCCCCGACCGAGCATCTGAAGACGCAGTGGGCCGATGCCGCCGCTCGCGTGCACATCCGTCTCGACCCCCGGTTCCGCAACAGTCATTGGGCGCCGGCACGGCATTACCACGGCGCCGTGGTCACCTACGCGCAGGTGGCGGCGAAGTCGTCGGTCCACCGTCATCTGACCGAAGACGCGAAGACGCTCGTCGTGCTCGACGAGGTGCATCACGGTGGCGACGCGCTCAGCTGGGGCGACGCGATCCGCGACGCCTACGGACCGGCGAAGCGCCGACTGCTGCTCTCCGGCACGCCGTTCCGCAGCGACACCGCACCGATCCCGTTCGTCGAGTACCACCCTGACGAGTCCGGCGCGCGCATCTCCCGCACCGACTACAACTACGGCTACGGCCGGGCGCTGGCAGACGGCGTGGTCAGGCCCGTGCTGTTCCACATGTACGCGGGCAAGATGCGGTGGCGCACGAGCAGCGGCGACGAGCTCGAGACGCATCTCGGTCAGGACAACACGAAAGACGTCACGTCGCAGGCCTGGCGCACCGCGCTCGACCCCGAGGGCGAGTGGATGCCTGCCGTGCTCTCGGCTGCGGACCGTCGTCTGACCGAGATCAGGCACCACGTGCCCGACGCCGGAGGACTGGTGCTCGCGACCGACCAGACGGTGGCACGCGCCTACGCGAAGATCCTGCACAGCATCACGGGACAGCAGCCGACGATCGTCCTGTCCGACGACGCGACAGCCTCGGAGCGGATCGAGAAGTTCAGCAACAGCGAGGATCGCTGGATGGTCGCGGTGCGCATGGTGTCGGAAGGCGTCGATGTGCCCCGACTCGCCGTCGGGGTCTACGCGACGTCGTCGTCGACGCCGCTCTTCTTCGCCCAGGCGATCGGTCGCTTCGTGCGGGCGCGTCGACGGGGTGAGGCGGCGAGTGTCTTCCTTCCGCAGGTTCCGGTGCTCATGGGACTCGCGAACGAGATGGACAAGCAGCGCGACCACGCTCTCGATCGTCAGTCGAAGGACGACGACGGGCTCGAGGACTCGCTGCTCGAGTCGGCGAACCGCGAAGACGACGCCTCCGATGCGTTGACACAGGAGTTCAGCTATCAGGCGCTCTCGTCTGTTGCGCACTTCGACCGGGTCGTGTTCGAGGGACAGGAGTTCGGCCAGCTCGCCGAGCCGGGCACTCCCGAGGAGGAGGAGTTCATCGGGTTCCCCGGTCTTCTCGAGCCGGAGCACGTGCACGAGCTGCTGATGCAACGCCAGGCACGTCAGACTCGCCTGCGAGAGACACGGGAGGCCGAGGCAGGGCCGACCGAGACGACCACGCTCCCGGCGCCGCTGCACCGCACGCTTCGCGAGCAGCGCCAGCTGCTGAACAGCCTCGTCGGCCTGTACGCCCGACAGAAGGGCGAGCCGCACGGGGCCGTGCACGCGGAGCTGCGCCGGATCTGCGGCGGGCCTGCTGTCGCGCAGGCGACCGTCACGCAGCTGCAGTCGCGCATCGACGTGCTCCGCAAGCGCGTCCGATCCTGAATCGCGCCTTCGGTTCGGAGGCCCGAAAAGCTGGCAATCCTGCTCCCAGTGCCGCCGAGAGAGTGGCTCGAAGCTAGCGTTGAACGGTTGCCCCGTTCCCGGGGATCGTCGATCAGGAGACTTCATGACAGCCCCCGCTGCCGCCGAGCCGACCGCCGCAGACCGTCGCCGCTGGGCGCGCTACCTCGTGGAAGAACGCGCCGAAGGGCTCGTGTACCAGAAGCTCGCGAACCGTCGCACGGGCGAGGAGCGCGAGATCCTGCTCAGCCTCGCCGATGCCGAGCGTCGCCACGAGCAGCACTGGCTCGATCTGCTGGGCGCAGAACCGGCGCGACTGCCGCGAGCCGGCATCCGGTCTCGCCTGCTGGGCTGGATGGCCGGGCGGTTCGGATCCATCTTCGTCCTCGCACTCGCGCAGAGCGCCGAGGACAGATCTCCGTACGATTCCGAGCAGTACGCGACTCCTGCCATGCGCGCAGACGAGAAGGTGCACTCCGAAGTCGTCCGCGGTCTCGCCGCTCGTGGGAGGCGCCGTCTGTCCGGGTCGTTCCGTGCTGCCGTCTTCGGAGCGAACGACGGCCTGGTGAGCAACCTCGCACTCGTGCTCGGCATCGGCGCTACGGGTGTCAGCTCCGCCTTCGTCCTGTTCAGCGGGATCGCGGGTCTGCTCGCCGGGGCTCTGTCGATGGGCGCGGGGGAGTTCGTCTCCGTGCGCTCCCAACGCGAGCTGCTGGCGTCGACGGAAGCCAACGAGGATGCCGCGGCATCCGCCGCCGATCTCGACATCGACGAGAACGAACTCGCTCTGGTCTACCGCGCGCGCGGAATCGGCCAGCAGGAGGCGCTCGAGCGCGCACGGCGGATAGTGGACGCCGCGCGAGCCGGAGTCGAGCGCACGACGACGGGGCCGATCCACCTCCACGCCGGAGACGACCACGAGATCGTCGGCAGCGACTGGACGGCGGCCATCTCGAGCTTCCTGCTCTTCGCGTCCGGCGCGATCATCCCTGTGCTCCCGTGGATCTTCGGACTCGATGGGACGACTGCGGTGGTCGTCGCGCTCGTGCTGGTGGGGGTCGCTCTGCTGTCGACCGGAGCGATGGTCGGCATCCTGTCGGGGGGACCGCCCCTGCGTCGCGCGCTGCGGCAGCTGGCGATCGGCTTCGGCGCTGCGGCCGTCACGTACGTGCTCGGGCTGGTGTTCGGCGTGAGCACGCTCTGACGCGCGCCGGCCCGTGGGGCAGGGCTCGGGGAGTTCACCTCGGGTTCTGCCGGACGACACGTCGACACCGAAGGTACGAAGAAGGCCTCGGATATCGTATGGATATCCGAGGCCTGTCTGTGCGCGGAGGGGGACTTGAACCCCCACGCCCTTACGGGCACTACGACCTCAACGTAGCGCGTCTACCATTCCGCCACCCGCGCAGGTGTTGGATGTTCGTTGCCGAACGAAGATTTACATTAGCACGAGCTTCGAGGCACTCAGAAACCGGCGGTGACGCCCGGGCGCGCCACGACGTTTCGATAGCCTGGACCTCATGACTGACGTGGCTCTCCCCGAGGTGGTTCGCATCGCGAGCGACCTGATCCGATTCGACACCTCGAACTTCGGCGGAGGCAACGCGAAGGGTGAGCGTGAGGCAGCCGAATATGTCGGCGCCTATCTGCAGGACCTGGGTCTGGATGTCGAATACTACGAGCCGATCCCGCGGCGCACGAACGTGATGGCGCGCGTGCCGGGGCGCGATCGGAGCAAGCCGGCTCTCGTCGTGCACGGACACCTCGACGTCGTCCCGGCGATGGCCGAGGACTGGAGCGTCGACCCGTTCGCGGGCATCGTGAAGGACGGCATGCTCTGGGGGCGTGGAGCGGTCGACATGAAGAACATGAACGCGATGATCCTCACGGCCGTCGCAGACCTCCTGCGTGCGGGGGAGCAGCCGGAGCGCGATCTGGTGCTCGCATTCTTCGCCGACGAGGAGAACGGCGGCGTCGAGGGCTCGGCGCTCGTCGTCCAGAACCACCCGGAGTGGTTCGCGGGAGCGACCGAGGCCATCAGCGAGGTGGGAGGCTATTCGATCACGGTCGACGATCGCCGCGCCTACCTGCTGCAGGTGGGGGAGAAGGCGCTCATCTGGATCCGCCTCGTCGCGCGAGGGCGTGCCGGCCACGGAAGCCGACTGCACGACGACAACGCCGTCACGAAGCTCGCAGAAGCTGTGGCGGCCCTCGGGCGCACTCGATGGCCCCTTCGTCTCACTCCCACCACGGAGGCGCTGTTGCAGGGCCTGAGCGCTCTCACAGGCCGCTCCATCGACGACCCGGACGCGCTTGCTGCCGCCGCCGGCCCCGCTGAGGCGTTCCTCCGCTCATCGTTCCGCACGACGACGAACCCCACGGCGCTCACCGCGGGGTACAAGCACAATGTGATCCCCGAACGAGCCGAAGCGCTGATCGACGTGCGGGTGATCCCGGGAACCGAGGACGAGGTGCTCGCCGAGCTGCAGCAGATCGTCGGCGATGACATCGAGATCCAGACCGTCGTTCGCGACATCGGCATGGAGACGCCGTTCGAGGGCGAACTCGTCGAGGCGATGGTGGCGAGTCTGGGGCGGCACGACCCG
Source organism: Microbacterium forte (assembly GCF_031885415.1). NCBI lineage: Bacteria > Bacillati > Actinomycetota > Actinomycetes > Micrococcales > Microbacteriaceae > Microbacterium > Microbacterium forte. Next base: position 564,567 of record NZ_CP116871.1, on the reverse strand, counting down.
GGAGTGCCGGTCATTCCGTATCTGCTCGGCGCCGGAACCGACAACAAGGCGCTGGCCTATCTGGGGATCACCGGGTACGGATTCGCGCCACTCCGCCTCCCTGCCGACCTCGACTTCACGGGGATGTTCCACGGTGTCGATGAGCGAGTGCCCGTAGAATCGCTTGTCTTCGGTCAGCGGGTGCTGGCCGATCTGCTGCGCACGTATTGAGCTCTCTGCTCCACGTCCGCGCACCACGAATCAGAAAGCTCCTCCATGCACTTGTTCGAAGCGCTCATCCTCGGCATCGTCCAGGGACTCACCGAGTTCCTCCCGATCTCCTCCAGCGCCCATCTGCGCATCCTCGGCACGTTCCTGCCGTCCGGCGAGGACCCTGGTGCCGCGTTCACCGCGATCACGCAGATCGGCACGGAGGCGGCGGTCGTGGTGTTCTTCTGGCGCGACATCGTCCGCATCATCGCGCAGTGGTTCCGCTCGCTGACGGGCAGAGTGCCGCGCAGCGATCCGGATGCCCGGATGGGCTGGATGATCATCATCGGGAGCATCCCGATCGTGCTGCTCGGCCTGCTCTTCCAGGATCAGATCGAGACCGTCTTCCGGTCGCTCTGGATCGTCGCGATCATGCTGATCGTGTTCGGCATCCTGCTCGGCGTCGCCGACCACGTGGGCGCGAAGCGACGCAAGCTCGATCAGCTCACCTATCCGCATGGCATCGCATACGGCTTCGCGCAGGCGCTCGCGCTGATCCCGGGTGTGTCGCGCTCGGGCGGGACGATCACGATGGGACTGTTCCTCGGTTATGAGCGCGCGGCTGCCGCGCGCTACGCGTTCCTCCTGGCGATCCCCGCGGTGTTCGGCAGTGGCTTCTATCAGCTGTTCAAGAGCTGGGACGAGCCTTCGTTCTTCTCGTTCGGCGACACGCTCGCAGCGACCGGCATCGCGTTCGTCGTGGCACTGGGCGTGATCGCGTTCTTCATGAACTACATCTCGAAGCGCAGTTTCCTGCCGTTCGTGATCTACCGCATCCTGTTGGGCACGGTGCTCCTGGTCCTTCTCGGCACCGGCGTCATCGCGGCATAGCAGCGCGGCACCGGAGACCTCCGGGCTCAGCGCTTGTGGTCTCCGGGGCCGTCGCCTCTGCGCTTCAGATAGCGCTCGAAGGCCTGAGCGATCGCATCGCCGGACGCATCGGGGGAGTCCCACGTGTCGCGGGTCTGCTCGAGCTGGCGGATGTACTCCGTCATGTCCTCGTCATCGGCGGCGGCGGCGTCGATCGACGCCTCCCACGCGGCGGCCTCGGTGCGAAGGTGGTCTCGCGGGACGTCGACGCCGGTCAGCTCCTCGAGCCTGTCCAGAAGAGCGAGGGTGACCTTCGGTGACGGAGTGGCGGAGGCGACGTAGTGCGGCACGCTGGCCCACAGGCTCGCGGTCGGGATTCCGGCGCTCTCGGCGAAGTGCTCGAACACGCTGAGGATGCCGACGGGGCCCTCATAGAGAGACCGCTCGAGGCCATGCGCTGCGCGGACCTGCTCGTTCTGGCTCGACGCGAAGATCGAGATCGGTCGCGTGTGGGGCACATCCGAGAGCATCGCGCCGAGGGTCACGAACCCGGTGATGTCGTCGCGAAGAGCGACGTCGATGAACTCCGCAGCGAACGACTGCCAGGTGCGCGCGGGCTCGACTCCCGTCAGCACCCAGAACTCGGGACCGGGCCCCGGGTCGCGCGGGCGCCACAGACCGGCCTCGGGCCAGGTGAGCTGGCGGCGGCCTTCGGCGTCCGTCTTCGTGGCCGGGCGGGTGTACTGATAGTCGAAGTACAGCTCCGGGTCGATGGAGTGCACGAGGTCGTAGTCGTTCGCGGAACGCAGCGCGGCGATCGCGCCGCTCGCGGCCTCACCCGCGTCGTTCCAGCCATCGAAGGCGACGATGACGATGCGTGAACCGAGGACATCCATCGTGGGCTCCCTTCGCCAATTCCGGATCGGTATCCCTCCAGGCTAGTCCGACCGCGCGGGGACCGGGCGGAGCCACGGGTAACATGGTTCGGTGAGCAGACAGCCCCGCGCGATCCTCTGGGACATGGACGGAACCCTCGTCGACACCGAGCCGTATTGGATGGCAGCCGAGACGGCGCTGGTCGAATCCTTCGGCGGGTCATGGACCCACGAGGACGCCCTTCAGCTGGTCGGCAACGGTCTCATCGACAGTGCGATCATCCTCCAGCACGCGGGGGTGGATATGGACGCGGACGCGATCATCTCGCTCCTCACCGATGGAGTGCAGGAGGCGCTGCGCACACAGGGAGTGCCTTTCCGCCCCGGTGCCCGCGAGCTGCTGCAGGACCTGAAGTCGGCGGGGATCCCCACCGGCCTCGTCACGATGTCGCTGCGCCGTATGGCGTTGAGCGTCGTCGACCTGATCGAGTTCGACGCCTTCGACATCGTCGTCGCCGGCGATGACGTGATCCACCCCAAGCCTCACCCCGAGCCCTACCTGCACGCGGCGTCGCTGCTCGAGATCGACATCGCCGAGGCCGTGGTCATCGAGGACTCGCCGACCGGACTCCGTGCAGGCATCGCCTCCGGCGCCGTCGCTCTCGGCGTGCCGCACATCGTCTCCCTCGACGACGTGGGCGCTCACGAGCTCTGGCCGACCCTCGACGGTCGCACGGCCGCAGACCTGATCGAACTCTTCGACCGCAAGACCTCCATGACGGGAGCCACCCGATGACCGACATCACCTCACCGCGGCCGAGCGGGCCGTTCCGGGAGGGCGATCGGGTGCAGCTGACCGGCCCCAAGGGTCGTCTGCATACCGTGACCCTCCGCGAGGACGGCGAGCTGCACACCCATCAGGGAGTGCTGCGGCATCGTGACCTCATCGGTCTTCCCGACGGTTCGGTCGCCGCGAACAGCTCGGGGCACGAGTACCTCGCGCTGCGGCCGCTGCTGCGCGACTTCGCGATGTCGATGCCGCGCGGCGCGGCGATCGTCTACCCGAAGGATGCGGCGCAGATCGTGATGCAGGCCGACATCTTCCCCGGCGCGGTCGTCGTCGAGGCGGGCGTCGGTTCGGGCGCCCTCTCGCTCTCGCTGCTCCGGGCCATCGGTCCGGTCGGTCGACTGGTGTCGTTCGAACGTCGTGAGGACTTCGCCCAGGTCGCCCGCGGGAACGTCGAGACATTCTTCGGCGAGACGCCGGACACCTGGAACGTGGTCGTCGGGGATCTCGCCGATGCGCTTCCAGCCGAGTTCCCGGCCGGCACGGTCGATCGCGTCGTACTCGACATGCTCGCACCGTGGGAATGCATGGACGTCGTCGCCGACGCACTCACACCCGGCGGCGTCGTGCTCTGCTACGTCGCGACGGCCACGCAGCTCTCGCGCGTCGCCGAGTACATCCGCGGCACCGGGCTGTTCACCGACCCCGAGGCGTCCGAGACGATGGTGCGAGGATGGCACGTCGAAGGCCTCGCCGTCAGGCCCGATCACCGCATGGTGGCGCACACCGGCTTCCTCCTCACGGCGCGCCGGCTGGCACCGGGTGCCGTGGCGCCGCAGGTGAAGCGCAGGGCCTCGAAGAGCAGCTATGGCGATGCGGATGTCGACGCGTGGACGCCCGGCGCCGTAGGCGATCGCGAGATCAACGACAAGAACCTCCGCAAGCGTGCCAGGGAGGCCGCGAAGGCCGCCGAAGGGGCACGTCTGGCGTCTGGTTCGCGCGAATCCGAGCCACCGACGGAATAGACTGGAGCGCGTGCGTAAAACGTCCGCCGTTCTGGCCACCCTCAGCCTCGCCGTCCTCACTCTGACCGGATGCGCTTCGGCGCCGTCGTTCGCCGGTGACGTCTGCGATCGTGCGGCCGCGTCTACTCCATCCATCAAGGATTCGGTGTCCGTGGAGGGCGATCTGGGTGAGGCGCCCGACGTCACGGTCTACAGCCCCGTGAAGGCGGACGAGACCTCGTTCGCCGACATCGTCACCGGCGAGGGGAACACCCTCACCTCGACTTCTCAGCCCATGGTGCTCGACATCGCCTTCTATGGCGGAGAGAGCGGCGAGAAGCTGTACGAGTCCGAATTCAACGGCGACCCGAGCCGCGTGCACAGCATCTCGTACTGGGCCGAGCGGTCCGCCGGACTCGAGACGGTGCTCGAGTGCGCCACCGGCGGAAGCCGGATCGTCGCCGTGCTGACCCCCGAGGACTTCGGTGAAGCCAATGCCGAGGCATTCGGACTCGCGAAGGACGAGAACGTCGTCGCGATCGTCGACCTGCAGGATGTCTACCTGGCCCACGCCGAAGGCGCATCCCAGTTCAACGACGCCCGTGGCCTGCCGACCGTGGTGCGCGCTCCTGACGGGACCCCTGGCGTGATCATCCCCGACAGCGATGCTCCGACGGAGGCTGTGACTCAGACGCTCATCAAGGGCGACGGTGCGAAGGTCGAGAAGGACTCGACGATCGTGACCAACATCATGGCCCTGGGCTGGGATGACAAGACCGTCACATCGAGCAGCTGGGGCGCGGAGCCCAACATCGGTCCGGCAGCGGAGGAGCTCGTCGGCGCGACCGTCGGGTCGCAGCTGCTCGTCGTCGTGCCCGAAGCCGACGGAAACCCGGCGACCGCCATCGTGGTCGACATCCTCGGCATCGTTCCCGTTCCGGAGCAGTGATGGCCGCCCGTATTCCCGCGGAAGAGCGTCTGACGAACCTCGTCGTGGCGCTCATGGCCACGGAGATCGGGCTCACCAAGCAGCAGATCCTCGACAACGTGTCGGGCTACCGTCAGCGTGCCGATGCGGGCGTGCGCTCGGATGCGCTCGAGAAGATGTTCGAGCGCGACAAGGACGAGCTGCGTACTCTCGGCGTCCCCGTCGAGACGATCGGCGACCAGGCTGATCCCAATGACCTCCGCGAAGCCCGCTATCGCATTCCGCAGGCGGAATACGACCTGCCCAGCGACATCGAATTCACCGCTGCTGAGCTCGCTGTGCTGCAATTGGCCGGCAGCGTCTGGAGTGCCGAATCCGCATCGGGCGACGCCAAGGCCGGCGTGCGCAAGATCCGGGCACTCGGGATCGACGGCGACGAGCCGATCATCGGCTTCGCGCCACGGATCACCGCTCGCGATGCGGCGTTCCCGCAGCTGCAGGACGCGATCGAGAAGAGCCGCGTCGTCGTCTTCGACTACCTCAAGCCGGGGGAGCACGCGCCGCGCCGCCGCAGCATCCGTCCGCTGGCTCTCGTCGACTACGAGGCGAGATGGCATGTCTTCGGCGTCGACGTGGACATCGAGGAGGACCGCATGTTCCTGCTCAGCAGGATCGTCGGGGACGTGAGGATCACGACGAGGGCCTTCGACTCCGCCCTGCGCGAGGGAGCGGGGGAGCGTGCACTGAGTGGTCTCGAGCGCGTCGCCTCTCAGAACTCGGCGCTGCTCGAGGTCACCCCTGGCACCGAGGCCTCGCTGCGTCTGGGCCGCCGTGCGACGCCTGCGGCGACCCAGGGAATCCTCGTGCCGTTCGTCGACCTGCATATCTTCGCCGACGAACTCGCCTCGTACGGCCCCGAGGTGCGGGTGGTCGAGCCCGTCGCGCTGCGCACCGCAGTCGTCGATCGCCTGAGCGCGGTCGTCGCGACCAACTCGGACGCAGGGGAGTCACGATGAGCGCTCAGGCGAAGCCGCTGCTCGCCGCCGACCGCGTCCGCGTCTACCTGACGCTCGTGCCTTACCTTCTCGAGCACGGCCAGGTCTCGCTCGCTGAGGCGGCTGCGGAGTTCGGGGTGACTCCGGCGGAGATGCGACAGATGGTCGAGAAGCTGACCGTCATCGGCCTGCCCGGTGATTCCGGCTTCTGGCAGCAGCCGCAGGAGATGTTCGACATCAACTGGGACCTCCTCGACGAAGAGGACGTCATCGAGATCACCAACGATGTCGCCCTACGGCGGGTTCCGCGCTTCACCGCCCGCGAGGCCGCAGCGCTGCTCGCCGGTCTGCAGATGGTCGCCGCCGTGCCGGCGGTCTCCGACTCCGGACTCGTCAGCGGTCTCATCTCGAAGCTGTCGCGCGGTGCGGCAGACGCCCCGGCAGAGGTCGTCGTCGCGCCGAGCGCTGTCGACGAGGTGCGCCAGGTCGTGTCGCGCGGTGTGCAGAACGGTGTCGCCGTGTCGTTCACGTACCAGGCGCCCGATGCCGCACCCACCACGCGAACCGTGGATCCTGTGCAGGTGCTGATCACGAACGCACAGTGGTATCTGCAGGGGTGGTGCCACATGCGACAGGCGATGCGGACGTTCCACCTCGATCGGGTGAGCGATGCGCGTCTGACGGACATTCCGATCACACACGCCGGTGACCACGTCCCGGAGGCGTTCACCGCCGTCGAGGACGAGGGCGAGGTCAGAGTGCGTGTGCCCGAGCGGATGGCGCCTCTGCTCGGTGACTTCCTCACCGCGGACAACGCCGACGTCAGTGACGGGATCGTAACCGTGCGGCTGCACCTGGCCGACCCTCGGGGTGTGAAACGACTGGCGGCGAAGTTCGGCGGAGCCCTCGAAGTCGTGGATCCCGGCGTCGCCCGCACGGCTGCACGCGAGTGGGCCGCCGCAGGACTCGCGCTGTATCGCCGACCAGACGGCGACAACGCCGGTTAGACTGCTACTAAACGACGAAGGAGAATCATGGGCGCTTTCGGTTGGCCACATCTGCTGATCATCCTCGCCGTCATCCTGCTGCTCTTCGGTGCGGCGAAGCTGCCGGCACTCGCGAAGAGCCTCGGGCAGTCCGCCCGGGTTTTCAAGGGCGAGATGAAGGCGATGAAGAACGAGGACGCGACTGACGCCGCGGATCCGGCATCCCCGACTCCCGCGGCCACCACCGCGGACACCACGGTGACGGCTCGCGACACGGATCCGGGTCAGCCTCCTCGATCCGCATAGTTCGTGTCCGCTCTCGAATCCGCCGATCCGGGGACGCCGGGCCGCGACAGGCGGATGTCTCTCGGCGCGCATCTGATCGAGCTGCGTCGGCGACTGTTCATCGCGGCCGGCGCTCTCGTGGTCGGCATGATCATCGCGTTCATCATCACCGGACCGGTCATCGATCTCCTGTCGATTCCGATCGCTGCGATCGCCGAAGAAGAAGGTCGCGAGTACGTCGGCCTCAACTTCACGACCGTCACGAGCGGGTTCGATCTCCGGATGCGCATCGCGTTCGCGATCGGTCTGCTGATCTCAGCCCCGGTCTGGCTCTGGCAGGTCTGGGCGTTCGTGATGCCTGGACTCACGAAGAAGGAGACCCAGTACACCTGGGGATTTCTGGGAGCTGCCATCCCGCTGTTCTTCGGCGGATGCACTGTCGCATTCTTCGTCCTCCCGCACGTGATCGAGATCATGGCGGGCTTCGTGCCGACGGGAATGGCGCAGTTCTTCGACTACGCGACCTATTACGACTTCGTCTTCAAGTTCCTGCTTGTGCTCGGCATCGCCTTCGTGCTCCCGGTCTTCCTCGTCGCGCTCAACCTCGCGGGGGTCGTCTCGGGCAAGGAGATCCTCAAGGGATGGCGCGTCGCCATACTCGTGTGCACGATCTTCGCGGCCGTCACCACACCGCCCGCCGATGTCTTCTCGATGCTGCTGCTGATGGGGTCCATGATCGTGCTGTACTTCGCGGCCACATTGATCTCGATGCTCTTCGATCGGCGCAAGCGCAAGGCTGATGCGGCCGCGGGCATCGAACCCGTGAGCGCATGAGCTCGCCGGCAGAGCGATACGCCGCGGCTCGCGAAGCCGCAGGGCACCCGGCGACGGTCGCCTTCGCCGCGAATCAGAAGTTCGAGCTCGACCCGTTCCAGATCGAAGGGTGCCACGCGCTCGAAGACGGGAGCAGCGTGCTGGTCGCCGCTCCCACCGGGGCGGGAAAGACCATCGTCGGAGAGTTCGCGATCCATCTCGCGATGCAGACGCCGCGCGACAAGGCGTTCTACACGACGCCGATGAAGGCCCTCTCCAATCAGAAGTTCCGCGAGCTGGTCGACGTCTACGGCGCCGATGACGTGGGTCTGCTCACGGGTGACACCAACATCAACGGCAACGCTCGGATCGTCGTCATGACGACCGAAGTGCTGCGCAACATGATCTACGCCGATTCCGCAGCGCTGCGCGACCTTCGGTATGTGGTGATGGATGAGGTGCACTACCTCGCCGACCGATTCCGCGGGGCGGTGTGGGAAGAGGTGATCATCCACCTCCCGCAGCAGGTGCGGCTGGTGTCGCTGAGCGCCACGGTGTCGAACGCCGAGGAGTTCGGCGATTGGCTCGACACGGTGCGCGGAAACACCGAGGTGATCGTCTCGGAGATCCGACCGGTGCCGCTCGAGCAGCACGTGCTGGTGCGTGATGATCTGCTCCCGCTCTTCGACGACCGCGCGGGCATCGCGACGGCTCTGGTGAATCAGGAGCTGATGCGAATCCGCTCGTCCACCGGTTCGAACTACGACAACAACCGTGAGGCGCAGTCCTACCGCAGCAATCGTCATGCGGGACGGCAGGCGCAGCGTCCGCCACGCGGAGGACGCCGTGCGGTCCGCTCGGCGAACGTGCAGCGGATCGAGCGCATGGACCGCCCCGACGTGGTGCGGCTGCTCGAGGCGGCCAACCTGCTGCCGGCGATCTTCTTCATCTTCAGCAGGGTAGGCTGCGACGCTGCGGTGCAGCAGGTCCGCAGATCGGGTGTCCGTCTGACCTCGACCGAGGAGCGGGCCGAGATCCGCGCGATCGTCGAAGACAGGACGCGGACCCTGCAGGATGAGGATCTCGGTGTTCTCGGATACTGGGATTGGCTGGAGAACCTCGAACGCGGCGTGGCCGCCCACCACGCCGGGCTCCTGCCCGCCTTCAAAGAGGTCGTCGAGGAGCTCTACAAGCGCAAGCTCGTGAAGGTCGTGTTCGCGACCGAGACCCTGGCGCTCGGCATCAACATGCCCGCACGCACCGTGGTGCTCGAGAAGATGGAGAAGTTCAACGGTGAGGCCCGGGTGGCGATCACCTCGGGGGAGTACACCCAGCTCACCGGACGAGCCGGGCGACGGGGCATCGACGTCGAAGGCCACGCCGTGGTGCAGTGGACCGAGGGGATGGATCCGCAGGCGGTCGCCGCACTCGCCTCACGTCGCACCTACCCGCTCAACTCCAGTTTCCGTCCGACGTACAACATGGCGGTCAACCTGATCGACCTGTTCGGCAAACAGCGGGCGCGCGAGGTGCTCGAATCGTCCTTCGCTCAGTTCCAGGCCGATCGCGCGGTGGTCGGACTCGCCAGGCAGGTGCGTGAGGCCGAGGAATCCCTCGACGGCTACAAGGCGGCGATGGTCTGCGACCACGGCGACTTCTTGGACTATGCCTCGATCCGCCGAGAGCTCAGCGACCTCGAGAAGAAGAACCGTCAGGACTCGAGCGCTCCGCGGGCATCGCGCGACAAGCGCATGAAGCAGATCCAGAGCCTGCGCACCCGGATGCAGCGGCACGGCTGCCACCGCTGCCCCGATCGCGAGGCCCACGCCCGTTGGGCGGAGCGGTACTGGAAGCTCAAGAGGCAGAACGACCGCATCCGTCGTCAGATCGAGACGAGGACCGGAACGGTGGCTCGCGTCTTCGATCGTGTCGTCGAGGTGCTTGAGACGCTCGACTACCTCCACCGAGACGAGAACGACGAGACCACTCTCACCGAGGCCGGTCGGACGATGCGTCGCATCTACGGAGAGCGTGATCTCCTGGTCGCAGAATCCCTGCGGCAGGGTCTCTGGAGCGGCCTGGACGCTCCGTCGCTCGCCGCCATGGCCTGCTGCCTCGTCTACGAGCCGCGACGCGACGAGGCGAACGCGGGCGAGCGCGATCTGCCGAGAGGGGCTTTCCGCGCAGCCTACGAGAAGACCACGACTCTCTGGGCCGAGCTCGACGACCTCGAGAAGGATCACCATCTTCCGGGGTCCGAGCCCTTGGCTGCCGGTCTCGCGGGCGCAATGCACTCGTGGGCCCGGGGCGGGATGCTCGATCGCGTCCTGATCGACGCCGACATGGCCGCGGGCGACTTCGTCCGGTGGGCCAAGCAGACGATCGACCTGCTCGACCAGCTCTCGATCGTCGCGGAGGACGGCGCCCTGGCGCGCAATGCCCGCGTCGCTCTCGACGGCGTGCGCCGCGGCATCGTCGCCTACTCCTCGATGTGAGAACGGGACCGATGCCTGATTCCCCAGCGCGACAGCGCCCTCTTCTGCCGCTTTCGCTCGCCCTTCCCGTTGCGGCCCTGGCTGCGCTCCTGATGAATCTCTCCTACCCGGATGCCGCGGTGTGGGCACTGGCGTTCCCGGCCACCGCGTTGCTGCTCGTCGCGCTCATCGGCCGTCGGGTCGGAGGCGCGCTCGCGGTGGGGCTGGTCTACGGGGTGATCTTCTTCGGACTGCTCGTGTCGTTCACCTCGCGCTACCTCGGCCCGCTGCCCTGGGCCGCACTGAGCGTCCTCGAAGGCGTCCTCACGGCGGTGGCGCTGATCCTGATCACGCTCGCCTATCGATGGATCCCCACAGCCTTCCCTGGCGCCTGGGCGCGCCTCCTGCTTCTTCCGGCCGTCGTGGCCGCGCTGTGGGTCGGGCGCGAGGTGTTCGTCGGCTCCTGGCCGTACGGAGGCTTCCCGTGGGCCCGTCTGGGCATGAGCCAGGCCGAGAGCCCGCTGGCCCCGGTCACCTCGTGGATCGGCGTCAGCGGTCTCAGCTTCCTGATGGTGTTCCTCGTCGCCCTCCTCATCCAGGTGATTCGCGAACGTGCCTGGCGACGCCCGACCGCGCTGATCGCACCGGTCATCGTGACGGTGGCCCTGCTCATCACGCCCCTGTTCCCCACGACCGTCACCGGGTCGATGCGCATCGCCGCGGTGCAGGGGAACGGGCCGAGCGGGTATTTCGACGAGCGCCAGCCCTACTCGCTCATCGACGCGCAGACGGACGCGACCGAACCGCTCTACGGCGAAGACGTCGATCTGCTGGTCTGGCCCGAGGGATCGCTCGACTTCGACCCGTTCCAGTCGGATTCATTGGCGCGGAGGATGAGCGCGATCACCTCGCGAATCGGCGCGCCGCTGCTTGCCAACGCCGCGACGGAGCGAGAGGGCCTGTTCTACAACACCTCACTGCTGTGGACGGAAGACGGCGGGGACGGGCAGCTGCACGACAAGCGGCACCCGGTTCCCTTCGGCGAGTACGTGCCCGACCGTGCCTTCTTCAATGCACTCGCGCCCGATCTGATCGGACTCATCCAACGCGAATACACCCCGGGAACGAACCCGCCGGTCATCGATGTCGACGGCGTGAGGGTCGGATTGGCGATCTGCTTCGACGTCATCTACGACGACGTGATCAGCGAGGGAATGGCCGAAGGAGCCGAGGTTCTCGTCTTCCAGACCAACAACGCCGACTTCCGAGGCACCAACGAGAATCTGCAGCAGCTGGCATTCGCGAGGATGCGGGCGATCGAGACCGGCCGCAGCGTCGTGAACATCTCGACGGTGGGCACGAGCCAGATCATCCGCCCGGATGGGTCCACCGTATCGAGCCTCGACGCAGGAAAGGCCGGAGCGCTGCTCGAGGATGTCGAGCTTCGCTCCGGCCTGACAGCCGGTGTCGTCACCGGCCCCTGGATCCAGATGCTGCTGCTGTGGGGCGGGCTGGGCGCGCTGGCCTTCGGGCGGTTGCGCGCCCGTCGGCGCTAGGCGCCGATCTTCTCGCGGGTCGGGTCTTCACCTGCACCGCGGCGCGCGCGGATGAAGGCGAGTCGCTCTTCGAGCAGTTCTTCGAGTTCTGCGCGTGTACGACGCTCGAGAAGCATGTCCCAGTGCGTCCGGGCTGCCTTCTCGTCGGTCGCGTCGAGCGTGACGGCCTGGCCGTCGACGTTCAGGCGGGCGTCCGCTCCGCAGGCACGGCATTCCCAGGTCTGGGGCGGTTCTGCGTCCGCCGAGAACATCAGGTTCGTGACATGGCCGCAGGTGTCACAGATGTAGGTGGTTTCACGGCGCTCCATGAAAACGACGCCCTCTTCGCTCTGTAGGCTCTGGGCGCCGAGTCGGATGCCGCGTAGGCTGCGATCTGCCATTGTGTGGTCCTCTCGTCGCTGTCAGGTATAACGCTCCAGCCTGTGCGCTTCATCCACGCGGGCGGAATCTCGGCGCGATTCACAGCGGAATCCCAGCGCCACAGCGTAGAGGCGGCGTGGCGCGATCAGCGGCCGATCGTCGCCAGCGCGAGGTCCGCGCGGTCCGTGACGATCCCGTCGACACCTGCATCGACCAGCCGTCGCATGGAGTCGGCGTCGTTCACCGTCCACACGTGAACCTCGACGCCGCGTCGGTGCGCGGCGCTGATCAGAGGGGGAGTGAGAACCTTCACACCGCGGTGACGCTCGGGGATCTGGAGGACGTCGATGTCGCGCAGCGCGCGGCCGGGGGAGACGCGGACAGCCGAGAGGGCGCGAACTGCGGCGATGGTGCGACTGCCACCCGATGTGGCCGGTCTGAGAGCGGCACCGGCACGGAGCACCGATGCGATCGTGGCGCGACGGTCGGAATCCGAGAAGCTGGTGACGAGCACACGGTGCGTGTGATCTTCGAGAATCGGGCCGAGGGGCTCGGCGGCCTCGGTGGTCTTCACATCGATGTTGAAGCGCGTCGTCGGGAATGCCGACAGGGCCTCGGCGACGGTGAGGAGACCGCCGTGATCGGCGAAGATCGCGGCGAGCTCACGGGTGCGTACATCCCGCACGGGTCGGGGGTCGCCGGCAAGGCGCTGCAGCGTCGCATCGTGGAAGAGAACGACGTCACCGTCGGCCGTCATCCGGCAGTCCGTCTCGATGTACTCGGCGCCGGCGGCGTGAGCCGCGGCGAAGGCCGCTGCCGAGTTCTCCCAGACGCCGGAGTCCTCGCCCGCCGTGGTGATCAGACCGCGGTGAGCGAGGACTCGGGGGTGGGCTGCCTTCTCGAAGTAGGGGTGCGTCACGCGCCCGGGTGGTTCGTCGGAGGCTGTCCGGGCTTCGGCGTGAACGCGGTGCCGATGCCCTTGAGCGCCTCGGTCAGCTCGCTCGGGATGATCCAGAGCTTGTTCGACTGTCCCTCGCTGATCTTCGGCAGCATCTGCAGGTACTGGTAGGCCAGCAGCTTGTCATCCGGCTCACCCTGGTGGATGGCGGTGAAGACATTCTGGATCGCCTCGGCCTCACCCTGGGCGCGCAGCACAGCCGCCTGCTTGTCACCCTCTGCGCGGAGAATCTCCGCCTGCCGTGCGCCCTCCGCCTCGAGGATCGCGGACTGCTTGGTTCCCTCGGCCGTGAGGATGGCCGCACGGCGGTCACGCTCGGCGCGCATCTGCTTCTCCATCGAATCCTGGATGGAGATGGGCGGGTCGATCGCCTTCAGCTCCACTCGCCCGACGCGGATGCCCCATTTGCCGGTCGCCTCGTCGAGAACGACGCGGAGCTGGCCGTTGATGTTGTCGCGGCTCGTCAGAGCCTCTTCGAGGTTGAGGCCACCGACCACGTTTCGGAGGGTCGTCGTCGTGAGCTGCTCGACCGCACCGAGGTAGTTCGCGATCTCGTATGTCGCGGCGCGAGCGTCGGTCACCTGGAAGTAGACGACGGTGTCGATCGAGACCACGAGGTTGTCCTCGGTGATCACAGGCTGCGGCGGGAACGAGACCACCTGTTCGCGCATGTCGATGAGGGGCCGGAGGCGATCGATGAAGGGCACCAGGATGTTGAGTCCGGGCATCAACGTCTTGTGATAGCGGCCCAGGCGCTCGACCACGCCGGCTGTGGCCTGCGGGATGATGCGGATGGAGCGAGCCAGCGTGACCACCACGAAGATGATGATCGCGATGACGAGTATCCACCCGATCGCGGCGGGGATGAACGATGCATCGTCCAAGAGGTTCTCCTAGTCGTTGACGGGACGGACGGTCGCGGTCGCGCCGTTGATCGCGATCACTGCGATCGGTGAGCCCTGGGGGATCGGCACGGCCCCTGCGGTGCGGGCGGTCCAGGTGTCGCCGTTGCTCAGCTTCACCTGTCCGGAGATCTGGGTGATGTCCTGCAGGGCCGTGCCTCGCAGATTCAGCAGGGCCTCGACGTTGGACTTGGTCGGGTCTTCGCCGCGATGCAGACGCTTGATCAGCGGCGGACGCAGGAAGAGGATGAACAGTGCGGCCGCCGCCGCGGCGATCAGCACCTGGACCCACACCGGGATGCCGAGGAAATCGGTGACGAGGCCGACTGCGCTGCCGAAGCTCAGCATCAGGAAGGTGAAGTCGAGAGTGAGCATCTCGATCACGAGGAAGATGGCGATCAGGATCAGCCACCCGATCCATGCCCATTGGTCGATGAACTGTACGAATGTCGCGAAGTTGTCCATGCGGCCTCCTTTGCGGTCAACCTATCACGCGGCACGAGCCGGTTCCCGGTTCGAAGGGGCCGGCTTGATAGTCTGAAAGCGCCGTGTCATCACGGCGATTCACGCATCAGAGGAGTCACCGTGACCGACGTTCTTCCCGCAGGTTCTCTAGAGGGCAAGGTCGCCCTCGTCACCGGCTCGTCTCGAGGAATCGGGGCAGACACCGTGCGCTACCTCGCCGAGGCGGGGGCGGACGTGGTCATCAACTTCCGCAACAAGGCGCCGCGCGCCGAGAAGCTCGCCGCTCAGCTGCGCGAGCTGGGGCGACGCGTGCTCGTCGTCGGCGCCGACCTCACCGACCCCTCGTCGGTCGGCGAGATGTTCGATGCGGTGAAGGCCGAGTTCGGTCGCCTCGATGTGCTCGTGCTGAACGCATCAGGGGGCATGGAATCCGGGATGGCTGAGGACTACGCGCTGACGCTCAACCGCGACGCGCAGCTGAACGTCCTCGACGCCGCTGCCCCTCTGCTCGGCGATGGGTCGCGGGTCGTCTTCGTGACGAGCCACCAGGCCCACTTCATCCGCACCACGCCGACGATGCCGGAGTACGAGCCGGTCGCGCTGTCGAAGCGTGCAGGTGAGGATGCGCTCCGCGAGCGCATCCCCGGTCTCGCCGAGAAGGGCATCGGGTTCACCGTCGTCTCCGGCGACATGATCGAGGGCACCATCACGGCGACGCTTCTCGAGCGCGCCAACCCCGGCGCGATCGCCGAGCGCCGCGAGTCCGCAGGCAAGCTCTACAACGTGTCGGAGTTCGCAGCGGAGATCGCACGTGCGGCAGTCGACGCCGTTCCTGCCGACAACACCCGGTTGGTCGGCGACGTCAGCGCCTTCGAGGCCGAGTGAGTCTCTGAGACCAACAGAGAGAGCCCCGTCCGGATGGACGGGGCTCTCTGCGTTTGGAGGCGAGTCAGATCGCGGAGTCGGCCTTCGCCGAGGCCACGAAGTCCTTCGCGTCCTTACCGAGGGTGATCGCGCGGACGATCTGCACGATTCCGAGAACGACGAGCGAGATGCCGAGCACCAGCCAGAGCACCGCCGCCGCGTACAGCGGGGAGAAGAGCACGACGATACCGGCGATGATGCTGAGCAGTGCGTAGAGCAGCGTCCAGACCCGCGAGCCGTCCTGTCCGAGGAGGGACAGCGCCACCACTCCGTCGACGATCCAGCTGATGCCGATGAAGATGACGACGACGAGCGCGAGGGTCGCCGCGGCGACTCCGAGGTTCGCGAACGCGATCACGCCGGCGACGATGTAGACGAGGCCCAGCACGATGTGGCCGACTCGAGCCCATCCGCCCTTGACCTTGGAGAAGATGCCCAGGCCGATGTAGACGAGACCTGCGATCACGAGGTAGGTGGCGAAGATGCCTGTGACGATCACGGCGGACTTGAGCGGCCAGACGAGCAGGACGATGCCGGCGATGAGGGCGATGGCGCCCGAGACCGCCAGCACCACGCGAATGGACTTGAACAGTGACTTCGCTTCGGTTGCGAGTGGATCAGACATGGTGGGGGACCCCTTTCTGAGAAAATCCTGTGAGGGATGGTCACAGAGTAGCGCTGTCCGGGGCGGGATGGGGGGAGGTCGATATCGATATGTCGCGGACGTTCACACGCTGTTACGCGAGGTCATGCGAAAATCGGGGGGTGACCCCGGACGACGATGCGCGGCTCCGCGAGCTCGTCGTGATGCGCAGAGTGCGGGATCGCATCGATCGCGAGTACGCGACGCCTCTCGATGTCGAGGCTCTGGCGCGCGGCGCGCACATGTCGGCGGGGCATCTGAGCAGGCAGTTCAAGGAGACCTACGGCGAATCGCCGTACTCCTATCTGATGACGCGGCGGATCGAGCGGGCCATGGCATTGCTGCGCCGCGGCGACCTCAGCGTCACCGAGGTGTGCTTCGAAGTGGGGTGCTCATCGCTCGGCACCTTCAGCACACGATTCACCGAGCTCGTCGGTGTCTCACCCCGCGTGTATCGTGAGCGCGCAGCGGATGTCGACGGCATCCCCACCTTCCAGGCGAAGCACGTGATCAGACCGATCAGGAATCAAGAAGCGCCGCGCACGGGCGCGCACCTAACGTGAATCCCATGAGAATCAGCATCCACTACGCATTCCTTCCGCACACCGACGCCGATGCGGCCCTCGGCTTCTATCGGGACGCCCTCGGGTTCGAGGTGCGCAACGACGTCGGCTACGACGGTCTCCGATGGCTCACGGTCGGCCCGCAAGGACAACCGGAGACGTCGATCGTGCTGCACCCGCCGGCCACAGACCCCGGGATCACCGACGCCGAGCGACAGACGATCCTCGAACTCATCGCCAAGGGCAGCTACGGCGCGCTGACGCTTGCGAGCGACGATCTCGACGCCGTGTTCGAGCGTCTCGTCGAGAGCGGCGCGGACGTGGTCCAGGAGCCCATGGACCAGCCGTACGGCGTGCGCGACTGCGCGTTCCGCGACCCTGCGGGCAACCTTCTCCGAATCAACCAGGCCGGCTGACCCCGGTCGCTACTCGAGGATCCTCATGACGACGCACCCCGCTGACGGCCACGACATCATCCGCGTGCAGGGTGCGCGCGAGAACAATCTGAAAGAAGTGAGCGTCGACATCCCCAAGCGTCGTCTCACGGTGTTCACCGGTGTCTCGGGGTCGGGCAAGAGCTCACTGGTCTTCGACACGATCGCCGCCGAGTCGCGGCGCATGATCGATGAGACCTACAGCGCGTTCGTGCAGGGATTCATGCCGTCGGTGCCTCGCCCCGACGTCGATGTGCTCGAGGGACTCACGACCTCGATCATCGTCGATCAGGAGCGACTCGGGGCGAATCCGCGGTCAACGGTCGGCACGGTCACCGATGCGAACGCGATGCTGCGGATCCTCTTCAGCAAACTGGGCCAGCCCTACATCGGGGGCCCCACAGCCTTCTCCTTCAACATCCCCACCCAGAGGGCCAGCGGGGTGATGACAGGGCCGGGGGGCGAGAAGAAGATCGTCAAGGACGCGATCTACCTTGGTGGCATGTGCCCTCGGTGCGAGGGCAGGGGAGCGGTGTCCGACCTCGACCTCACTCAGATCGTCGACGAGTCGAAGTCCCTCGACGAGGGGGCCATCATGGTCCCGGGG
Organism: Microbacterium forte; assembly: GCF_031885415.1. Taxonomy (NCBI): domain Bacteria; kingdom Bacillati; phylum Actinomycetota; class Actinomycetes; order Micrococcales; family Microbacteriaceae; genus Microbacterium; species Microbacterium forte. Next base: position 546,949 of record NZ_CP116871.1, on the reverse strand, counting down.
TACACCGCGGACGGCTGGATGGTGAAGGGCTTCTCCGCGTCGGGGTTCTACCCGGCCGACAAGCCGGTCGCCGAGTTCACCGAGAAGCAGCGCCACCTGTTCCTCTACGGCGAAGTCACGAAGGTCAAGATCTCGGGAATCAACATGACCTACGAAGGACTCATCCCCAAGATCACGAAGTCGATGCTGTCGAAGGATCTCGACGCCCTGCAGCCGCACATCCGCGCCTTCGTCGAGCGCGTGGCGACGTTCGCGACTTGCCCGGAGTGCGACGGCACCCGTCTCACCGAGGGGGCTCGGTCGTCGAAGATCGACGGCATCAGCATCGCGGATGCGTGCCGCATGCAGGTCACGGATCTGGCCGAATGGGTGCGCGGTCTGGAGCTCCCTGGCGCAGCTCCGCTGCTCGAGGCGCTGCGTGCCAACCTCGACGCATTCGTCACGCTCGGCCTGGGGTACCTGAGCCTCGAACGGCCCTCCGGTACGTTGTCCGGCGGAGAGGCGCAGCGCATCAAGATGCTGCGCCATCTGGGGTCGTCTCTCACCGACGTCACCTATGTGTTCGACGAGCCGACCATCGGCCTTCATCCGCACGACATCCAGCGCATGAACACGCTGCTTCTGCGCCTGCGAGACAAGGGCAACACGGTGCTGGTCGTGGAGCACAAGCCCGAGACCATCGTGATCGGTGATCATGTGGTCGACCTCGGTCCCGGCGCGGGAAGCGCGGGAGGCGAGATCTGCTTCGAGGGAACCGTAGAAGGCTTGAAGGCCAGTGGCACGCGCACGGGTGATCATCTCGACGATCGAGCAGTGCTCAAGGAATCGGTGCGCAGCAGCACCGGTGCGATCGAGATCCGCGGTGCCAACGCCAACAACCTGCAGGACGTCGACGTCGACATCCCCACCGGCATTCTCACTGTGGTCACTGGGGTCGCCGGTTCGGGCAAGAGCTCGCTGATCCACGGATCGGTGTCGAAGCTCGAGGGCGTCGTCGCGATCGACCAGGGTGCGATCAAGGGATCACGACGGAGCAACCCCGCCACGTACACCGGCATGCTCGAGCCCATTCGCAAGGCGTTCGCGAAAGCCAACGGCGTCAAGCCCGCGCTGTTCAGCGCGAATTCCGAAGGAGCGTGCCCGACATGCAAGGGCGCCGGTGTGATCATCACCGAGCTAGGGTTCATGGACACGATCGAGACGCCGTGCGAGGACTGCGGCGGCAAGCGGTTCCAGGCTGCCGTCCTCGAGTACAAGCTGGCAGGCAAGGACATCACCGAGGTGCTGGACCTGCCTGTCGCCGAGGCGAGGGTGTTCTTCTCCGAAGGGGAAGCGAAGCTGCCCGCCGCCGCCACGATCCTCGGTCGCCTCGAAGACGTCGGCCTCGGGTATCTCTCCCTCGGGCAGCCGTTGTCGACGCTGTCGGGCGGCGAGCGTCAGCGCATCAAGCTGGCCATCCAGATGGGGGAGAAGGGCGACACGTACGTGCTCGACGAACCGACCACGGGCCTGCACCTCGCGGACGTCCAGAACATCCTCGGCCTTCTTGATCGACTCGTCGAATCCGGCAAGACCGTCATCGTGATCGAGCACCACCAGGCGGTGATGGCTCACGCCGACTGGATCATCGACATCGGACCGGGCGCGGGCCATGACGGAGGTCGGGTCGTCTTCGAGGGAAGCCCGGCGGATCTCGTCGCGGCCAAGTCGACGGTCACGGGGGAGCACCTGGCGGAGTACGTCGGCGCGTAGGGGAGGGGCCTGCCTCAGTCCCGGCGCGCGACGATGGTGAAGGTGCAGGGGATGAGGTTCCGTTCCGCCTCTGGCCACGCGTAGCCGCCGGACACCTCGACCATCCGCGGGCTGAACTGCCAGGGGAGTGTTCGTCCCTCATCGAAGTGCAGGAGGCGGAGACCGGCTCTCAACAGCGATCCGAGGATCTCGGAGAGGGGGTGCGGCCACTCGTAGGTGCGCGGGTGAGCGACCTTGCCGTCTCCGGCGTAGGTCGACTCGTCGTCCCATTGCTGCGCACGGCCGTCGCCGAAGTACGGGTAGCGGGTCGTGAGTTCTTGGGCGCCCTCGTCGAGAGCCAGCAGCGCAGGATGGCCGTCGCGGATGAAGAACGTCCCACCCGGACGCAGCAGAGCGACGATCTGGGCCGCCCATCGGTCGAGATCCTCGAGCCAGCAGATCGTCCCGATACTCGTGTAGACGATGTCGAAGTCGCCTGACACCACGTTGCTCGCATCGAGGACGTCGGTCTGGACCCACGTGGCCGAGACCCCGACGCGGTTCGCGAGTGCCTCTGCGGCTTGCAGCGCCGGCTCCGAGAAATCGACGCCGGTCACGATCGCCCCGGCACGCGCCAAGGAGATCGTGTCCGTGCCGATGTGGCACTGGAGGTGGCACACGTCCAATTCCGCGAGCGTTCCGCCGCGCACGAAACGGTTGAGCACCGGCAGGTCGTCGCTCACGACGTCGCTGATGTGAGTCGGCTCGTCGTACGCGTCCAGACCGTATGCCGCTTCGTGCAACGGGACGCGATCATCCCAGTTCTGTCGGTTGGCGTTTCGCGCCGCTTCCCAGTCGATCTCGACGTTGCTTCCGTTCACGTCACGAGCCTATCGACCGCTCCGATCGCGGCAACGTAGTAACGCCGATAATGCACATTATGTCAGAACACGTCAGAATCGGCCTCCCCGTCGCTTATGGACCCGCGGTGTCGAAGCCAGTCACACTCCCATAGCTGTCACGACCAAACCCGCGCCCGCAGCGGTGAAGGCGCCTCCGAGCGCGCCCCGCAACGGAGCCGGCTGTCTGCGGACTGCATCTGGCTGTGGAACACGTGTCCGCCTCGTTACGGTCACCATGGAGTGCCTCGCAGGTCGATGTCACCCTCCGGCCATAGATCTGCGTCAGCGCCCGAGCCGGCCGAGAAGACGAGTATCGGCCCCGCCGAAGATGTCACCGTCTCGTTCGAGTCGATCATCGAGACATGACGTTCTACGGCGTTCACCCGTGACCAGCCGGTGCGCTCGTAGAACGGCACGACCTCCTCTCGGCACCCGAGGTAGCCGAAACTCACACGATCGTCGTCGCGCATCGCCTGCTGCGCGTGCGACATCACGAGGCGACCGAGTCCGTCGGAGCGGCAGTCCGGATGGACGAGGACTCCCCCGGTTCCGGCGACCGCGACCTCGCGTGCGCCGACGCGTATGAGGCGCCGTTGAAACCCGACGTGCGCGACAGCGATGGTGCCACGGAACACGATCGCGTGCACATCTGCGGGCGAATACCCGTACGGGCGATCGGGGTTCCACTCTCCATGCTCCGCTCGGTACTCACGATCGAAGAGTTCTCTCAGTGCCGCCGATTGCGATTCGGACAGGGCATCATGCTCGACGATGTCGACTTGGTGAGTCATTCAGAGCCCCCGTGCGTCGGATCGACGGCGGTGGGGGTCGCAGGCAGCGCCGTCTCGAGAGTCAGGTCGAGTCGCGGGTCGAGTGCGGTGCGGGTCATCGGTTCTCCTCCGGATCGGCCATCAGGGCGTCAAGGCGGTCAGTGCGGTCTTCCCAGACTCGCCGTTGCTCGTCGAGCCAGTGCCCCACGACCGCGAGGCGGTCGCGATCGAGTGTGCAGGTGCGCACGCGACCGCTCTTGGATGTGCGGATGAGTCCGCTGTCCTCCAACGCGTGGATGTGCTTCATGAACGACGGAAGCGTCATCGCGAAGGGCTGCGCGAGCTCGCCCACGCTCGCCGGGCCGCGACCTAGTGTGCGAACGACCTCGCGGCGAGTCGGATCCGCGAGAGCAAGGAAAACCGCGTTCTCGTCCTGATCGTTAGCCATGAAGATAAGTATTGATCACGGGAACAGTTAGCGCAAGGGCAAAGTTTCTGCGGGTCTCTCCATGCAGATGAGCCCCTCTCGGTCGTCCCACGACGCGGCGCGTTCGAAACCGCGCGATTCGTAGAGCCTGATCGCCGGCGCCCGCCACTCCCAGACGGACAGCCGGACGCGTCCTGTTGTCAGCGCCAGTGCAGCATCCAGCAACGCGGATCCGAGACCACGTCCACGGAGGTTCGGATCTGCCCAGAGTCTCTTGATCTCGGCCTCTCCCCCATCGACCCGTACGATCACCACACCGACGGGCCCCTGCTCGGTCATTGCGAGCAGAGTGGTGCAGTCCGCGTAGGCGGCGACCGGATCGGACACCTCGCGCTCGTAACTCGGCGGCAACGCTGCCAGCCCTGCAGGCGATGCCTCGGCATACTCGACCTTCTCCGCCTCGGTCTGCAGCAGATACGTGCGGACGAGTTCACTCACCGCGGTCGTGTCCGCGTCATCCCACGTCGACGCACGGACGCGGAGCGACCGACGGAGTTCGTCATACGGAGGATGAGGATGAGGATGAGACGTCACACACTCATTCTGGCGTCACCGCGCAGCCCAGACCCCGAGCTCGTTGCCACTCGGGTCGATGAAGTGCAGTCGCCGTCCACCGGGGAACTCGTACGGCCCCTGGACCACTGCGCCGCCCGCGTCGGTGATCGACTTCTGTGTGGCGTCGAGATCGTCGGAGTACAGCAGCACGAGCGGCCCGCCGGGCGGACGCCCCTGGTCGGAGAGAAGCAGACCGCCCACCTCCGTGCCGTCTCCGGTCAGCGAGGCGATACCCGCGTAGGCGGGACCGTAATCCACGAAGACCCAGCCGAACGCGTCTCGGTAGAACCGCTTCGCCGTCTCGAGATCATTGACGACGAGCTCGACGTAGTTGATGGAGTGGTGCACGGGTACAGGTGTCATGCGGCCACGGTAGCGAGAGCGTCGGACATCCGGCACCCCCTGCTCGAGTGTCCTCGCGTCGGGAGACTCTCCCACGAGGAGTACCGTGGGAGGAGTGCAACAGGTTCCCCGCTCCCCCGTGACCACCCCGGGTTGGAGGGCCTGGCTCATCTGGGGCGTGGGTGTCGCAGCCTACGTTCTCGCCATCACCAACCGCACGTCGCTCGGCGCCGTCGGCGTGGAGGCCGCTGATCGGTTCCAGGCCGATGCGTCGACCCTCGCGCTGTTCGCCGTGGTGCAGCTCGCCGTCTACGGCGGGATGCAGATCCCCGTCGGAATCCTGCTCGACCGCTTCGGCTCCCGCCCCATCATGACGATCGGCATGCTGCTCATGGCAGCGGGCCAGCTCACGATGGCCCTCTCCCCCGGCATCGGGATCGCGATCTTCGCCCGCATCCTTCTCGGCGCTGGCGACGCGGCGATCTTCCCCGCCGTGCTGCGATTGGTGGCGACCTGGTTCCCGGCGCAGCGGGGACCGATCATGGTGCAGTTCACCGGCATCATCGGTCAGGCGGGCCAGTTGATCGCACTCGTACCGCTCGCAGCTCTTCTGCACGCGACCACGTGGACGGTCACCTTCGGCAGCATCGCGGGACTCGGCGTCCTGTTCACGATCCTCGTCGCGCTCGTCATCCGCAATCACCCCGCCGAGCGCGGCGCTGACGTGACGATCGACACCGACACGGGCGTGATCCGCGTCGTCACCTCGGCCATCGATACGGGCGTCGGCATCCGCGCGGCCTGGGCCCACCCCGGCACGCGTCTCGCGTTCTGGTCGCACTTCACGACGCCGTTCGCCGGCACCGCCTTCATCCTGCTGTGGGGAATGCCGTTCCTGACCGCGGCTCAGGGACTCGACACCGCGCACGCCGCGGGGATCATCTCGGTGTACGTGGTCGCCGGAATGGCGCTGGGTCCCATCATCGGCGACCTCTCTCGTCGTCTGCCCAACCAGCGCTCGCTCGCACTCGTCCTGCCTGCCGTCGGTGTGCAGGTCGTCGCATGGGTGGCCGTCCTCGCTCTGCCCGAGCCGGCTCCGCTCTGGCTGCTCTACCTTCTCGCCGTGGCTCTCGCGACAGGAGGCCCGGCGAGCATGATCGCCTTCGACCACGCACGCACGCATAATCCCTCGCACCGCCTGAGCACCGCGACCGGGGTGACGAATGCGGGCGGGTTCATCGCTGCTCTGATCGCGATCTTCCTCATCGGGCTCGCTCTCGACCTGCAAGGGGCGGGAACGCCGGAGACCTACTCACTTGAGGCATTCCGGGTCGCGTTCCTCATGCCCATCCCGCTCTGGATCCTCGGCGTCACCTTCATCCTGATCGAGCGCAAGCGCACACGCATCAGGATGGGCTTGGATCCCGAGAGGCGACGCTGACTGCTTCTAGGATGAGGCTCATGCCCACGAGCTTCACCTTCTCGAACGACCGCGCCCTGATCGATCGCGACCTGGTGCACCGCTGGCTGAGCGAGGAGTCGTACTGGGCGAAGGGCCGCAGCCGCGCGACCCAGGACGCCGCGATAGACGCGTCACGCAACTACTCGATCCGCGACGACGCTGACCGGCAGGTCGGGTACGCCCGCGTCGTGACCGATGGAGTCACCTTCGCGTGGCTGTGCGATGTGTTCGTCGACGAGAAGGCCCGAGGACACGGAATCGGGCGGATGCTGGTCGAGGGGGTGCTGGAGGACCTCCGCGAATCCTCGACCGTCAAGCGCATCATGCTCGCCACCAGCACTGCCGGCGGTCTGTACGCACAGTACGGCTTCGCACCGTCGGCCGACCCCGACCACTACATGGTGAAGCTGATCGACCGAGGGTGATGTCAGCGCCCCGGTCGCCTCAACGGTGTCCATCCGAAGGGCACGGGGCCGTCGACCGCTGCACGCTCACGATCTGCTCGCGCTGACCAGCCCTGGGCGTCATCCGATGAGTTGAAGCCTCCTCGGGCGACACGCATGCCGACGTCCTCGTGATGCATGCGGGGTCCTCCCCCGCGGCGCACCGACGCCCGGACGCTCCAGGAGTCGTCGGCGAACCCGCCGCCTCGGAACACCCGATAGTCGTCGTAGCGGGCCGGATCCAGAAGATCCCAGCACCACTCCCAGACGTTGCCGAGAGTGTCGAAGAGGCCGTGCAGGTTCGGCAGCTTGCCACCGACATCCTGAGGAGAGGAGACCGCGTCGGCGCTCGTCCAGGCGGCGTCGGCGAGCGGAGCGTAATGAGGACCGACCGAGCCCGCCCTGCAGGCGTACTCCCATTCGGCCTCAGTGGGCAGCCGATACCCGTCACCTGTCGCATCCCAGCTGACGTCTTCGCCGTCGAAGCGATAGACCGGATCGAGCCCCTCCCATTCGGAGGCGGCATTGCAGAAATGGATCGCCCGGAGCCAGCTCACATCGACTGCAGGACGCCGCGGATGCCGTGATGCGATGGGGAGGATCTCCGCGAGCTGCTCCTCGGTGATCGGGAACACGCCGATCTCGAAGTCCTCGACCGCGACGGTGCGCTCGACCTTGCGACGCGCATCATGCAGAGTGACCGAGCCGCCTGTGATGCGGCGCATCTCGATGTCGGTCACGCGTGCGGAACCCTCTCGACCCAGTCCGGGTACTTCGCGGCGCGGCCGTCTCCGGAAGAGGTGCGTGTGACGCGCCGTCGGACCCAGGGGCCGACGAACTCACGGTAGTAGGCGAGACCGGCCGGGCCACCTGCGGTGAGAGCGGTCGGAGACCACCACGTCGACGGCGGCTCGAACCCCAGGCCGTGGAGCACTCGCGCGGCGACACGATGGTGACCGGCGGAGTTCATGTGGAGCCGGTCCGCAGACCAGTACTTCGCATCGGCGAGTTCTCGGTCTGGCCAGTTGAGTGCCCGCACGACGTCGTCGCGACCCTCCACCCGGCGCAGCACCGCGTCGGAGAGCAGGTCGCCGCGCCGTTGCACGAGCGACCCCATCGGAAGCTGACCACTCGGATTCGCCCCGGAGAGCAGGATCAGGGTGACGCCCTCTTCGTCACACCGGCGCAGAACCCGACTGAACGCGTCGGCGATGTGCTCGAGGTCGGTCCTCGGTCGGAGCATGTCGTTTCCTCCGCCGTTGAACGACAGATGCGTCGGACGCAGCGCGAGCGCGGGTTCGAGCTGCTGCTCGACGATCGGCCAGGCGAGCTTGCCGCGGATCGCGAGGTTCGCGTAGCTGATCGGGTGACCGGCGGCATCGGCCCATCCCTGAGCCACGAGGTCCGCCCACCCTCGCTCACGGCCGTCGGGGAGATCATCACCCACTCCCTCGGTGAAGGAATCTCCGATGGCCACATAACGTACTTCTGTCACCTCGACAGCCTATTCCCGCGCACGGACACTGAGGCGTTCACCGGTCGTCGAGCGCCATTCCCCCGCGATCGACCAAGCCCCAGGCCGCTCCTGCCGCAACGATGAAGCACGCGCCGAACACCGCGAACAGCACCGGCGCCCCGCCCGCGACGAGCACGATGGGCACGGCGAGCGGAGCGACGATCGACGCGATGCGTCCCACTCCCGCCGCCCAGCCCGCTCCTGTGCCCCGCAACGAGGTCGGGTAGATCTCGGGAGTCACGGCGTACAGCGCGCCCCAGGCGCCGAGGTTGAAGAACGAGAGGGCCATGCCCGAGGCGATGATGGCGGTCTCGGTCGTCGATGTCCCGAAGAAGACAGCCGACACCGCCGAGCCGACGAGGAAGACTGAGAGCGTCGTGCGCCTGCCCCACACCTCTATCAGCCACGCGGCGACCGCATATCCCGGCAGCTGAGCGAGAGTGATGATGAGCGTGAACCCGAAGGACCGTACCAGATCGAATCCCGCATCGACCAGGATGCTGGGGATCCAGATGAACGCGCCGTAGTACGCGAAGTTCACGCAGAGCCAGACGAGCCAGAGGCACATGGTGCGAACCCGGAACTCCGCGTTCCACAGCGTGGTCAATCGCGCGCGGGTGGTGACGGCGATCGCGCGCGACGCCGGCTCTCTCCTGATCGCAGGGCCCGGTTCGACACCCGCGTCAGCCTCGAAGGTCGCCACGATCCGATCGGCCTCGGCGATGCGGCCGCGCGAGGCGAGCCACCGCGGCGACTCCGGGAGCCCCCACCGGACGATCAGGGCATAGACGGCCGGGATCGCGCCGAGTGCGAAGGCCCAGCGCCAGCCGTCGTCGGATGCGGGGATCACGAAGAACCCGATCAGGGCGGCCGCCGTCCACCCCAGCGCCCAGAAAGCCTCGAGGATGACGATGAGCCGGCCACGGATGCGAGCGGGCGCGAACTCGCTCACATACGTGGAAGCGACGGGAAGCTCGGCGCCGAGACCCAGTCCGACGAGGAACCGCAGCACGAGGAGCGCGGCGAGCCCGCTCACGAGTGCGCTCGCGCCCGTGGCGACGCCGTAGATCAGCAGCGTCAATGCGAAGACCTGGCGCCGCCCGAGCCTGTCGGCGAGGAGGCCGCCGAGGGTCGCGCCGATCGCCATTCCGATGAAGCCGACCGATGCGATCCATCCGGCATCCGTCTTCGTCAGACCCCACTGCTGGGTGAGAGCCGCGAGGATGAACGAGATGAGTCCGACGTCCATCGCGTCCAGAGCCCAGCCGACCCCTGAGCCGGTGAGAAGACGCAGGTGACGGCGCGTGAACGGGAGCTCATCGAGACGTCCGGCGATCGACGCCCGGCTCGGCAGCGCGGTGTTGGCCATGGCTACATCGTAGATGTGACGCGCGCGCCGCCGAGCACGTGCGTCAGTCGCGGTCGGCGAGCAGCCGACGCACCCGAGGGATGACCTCTGAGCCGTAGAGCTCGATGCTGCGCATCATCGCGTCGTGAGACAGCGTGCCGGTGGCGTACTTCATGTCGAAGCGGCCGAGTCCGAGCGTCGTGACGGTGTCGGCGATCTTGGCCGCGACTCGCTCCGGCGAGCCGACATACAGAGCTCCCGCAGGTCCCACGTCGTTCTGGAAGCGTGCCCGGCTGTACGGAGGCCATCCGCGCTCGCGACCGATGGTGTTGTTCATCGCCTCGAACCCGGAGTACGCGGCCTCCCATGCCTCCTCATCGGTGTCCGCGATGTGGCCCGGCGAGTGCACGGCGATCGGGTGTGAGGTCGTGCCGAAGGATGCCACCGAACGGTGGTAGAGATCCACGAACTGACGGAAGCGACCGGCAGGGCCTCCGATGATCGCGAGCATGAGGCCGAGACCGTGACGTGCCACCCTCACGACGGACTCAGGGCTGCCGCCCACCCCGACCCAGGTGCGCAGACCGTTCTCCGTCTTCGGGAAGACGTTAGCGTTCTCGAGCGAGGCGCGCATCGATCCCGACCAGGTCACCGGTTGCTCTTTGAGGAGTTCGACGAAGAGTTCGAGCTTCTGCTCGAAGAGGGCGTCGTAGTCGCGGAGATCGTAGCCGAAGAGCGGGAAGGACTCGATGAAAGAGCCCCGGCCGAGCACGACCTCGGCTCGTCCGTTCGAGAGGGCATCGAGGGTGGAGAAGCGTTCGAACACGCGAACAGGGTCATCCGAGGACAGCACGGTGACGGCGGTTCCGAGACGGATGCTCTTCGTGCGACCCGCGATGGTGGCGAGCACCATCTCCGGTGCCGACACGGCGAACTCCGTGCGGTGGTGCTCCCCCACGCCGAAGAAGTCGACACCGACGCTGTCGGCGCGCTCCGCCTGCTCGACGATGTTGCGGATCGTCTGCGCGCCGGTGAGCAGCTCGCCGTCGTCGCCTCTCGTGATGTCGCCGAAGGTGTCCAGCCCGAACTCGATGCTCATGTCAGCCCTTTCTATTCAGCTGAATGAACAGCGGATCCAGTCGGCGCATTCCCTCAGCGCGACAGAAGCGCGGTTCGGAGTGTGTCGAGTCCGACCCCGCCCATGTCGAGGGCCCGCTTGTGGAAGTCCTTCACATCGAAGTCCGCGCCCCGCTCTGCCTGATACGCGTCTCGCACCTGCTCCCAGATGCGCTGACCGACCTTGTAGGAGGGCGCCTGGCCCGGCCAGCCGAGATAGCGGTTGACCTCGAACTGCACGAACTGATCGGACATGTTCACGTTCTTGCGCATGAAGTCGAGTGCGTAGTCGGCGTCCCAGGTGCCCTCGCCATCGAGACGCGGCTTGCCGAGGTGCACTCCGATGTCGAGCACGACACGGGCCGCGCGCATCCGCTGGCCGTCGAGCATGCCCAACCGGTCGGCCGGATCGTCGAGGTAGCCGAGTTGCTGCATCAGACGCTCGGCGTACAACGCCCAACCCTCTGCATGGCCCGAGGTGCCGGCAAGCAGTCGCCGCCAGGAGTTGAGCTCGGTGCGGTTGTAGACGGCCTGCGCGATCTGCAGGTGATGCCCCGGGACACCCTCGTGATAGACCGTCGTCAGTTCGCGCCATGTGTCGAACTCGGTGACGCCCTCGGGAACCGACCACCACATGCGCCCCGGACGCGAGAAGTCGTCGGTCGGACCGGTGTAGTAGATGCCGCCCTCTTGCGTCGGCGCGATCATGCATTCGAGAGTGCGAATCGCCTCGGGGATGTCGAAGTGCGTGGCGCCGAGCTCTGCGACGGCGCGGTCGCTCGTCTCCTGCATCCACTTCTGGAGAGCGTCTGTTCCGACGAGCTTGCGAGCGGGATCGGCCTCGAGGTGGGCGACGGCCTCTTCGACCGAGGCGCCGGGGAGGATCTCGTTCGCGATCGCGGTCTGTTCGGCGACCATGCGGGCCAGTTCCTCGCGGCCCCAGTCGTAGGTCTCATCGAGGTCGATCGTGGCACCGAGGAAGCGACGGGAGTTCAGCGCATAGAGCTCTCGTCCGACGGCATCGACCTCCGTCGCGACGGGAGCGAGCTCCTCGGCCAGGAAGCTGCGAAGTTCGTCGTACGCGACTCGCGCCGCAGCGGAGTTGTCGGCCAGAGTGCGAGCGAGGGATGCGGGGAGGTTGCCCTCCTGAGGAGTCGCTTCGGCCACGAACGCGGCGAAGAACCCGTCGTCGGCCGTGTAGCGGTCGATCTGCGTCGCGACCTCCACCACCTGGCGCCGAGCCGGGGTGATCCCGGCGGCGATGCCCGCGCGGAGCGTCTCGGTGTATCCGCGGAGCGCATCGGGCACCGCGGCGAGACGCGTCGCGATGACGCTCCAGTCGTCCGCTGTGGCCGTCGGCATCAGATCGAAGGCCGACCGCACGTCCTGCGGCGCTGAAGCGATGACGTTGAGGTCTCGCAGGTGCCACTTCGCGTCGTGCAGCTCGAGATCCAGGCTGAGCTCTGCCGAGAGATCGGTCTTCGTGACTTCGTCGATCGCGTCGACCGGGTCGAGTGCCTGCAGCTTCGCGAGCGTCGATCGCGTTGCAGATGCGATCTGCTCGTGCCCCTCGGGGCTCAGATCGCCGAAACGGTCGTTGACCTCGTCTCTGCCGATGTAGGTGCCGAGCGTCGGGGCGAGCACCGCGATGGTGTCGACCCACTCATCGGCGACTTTGTCGATGGCAGACGGAGTGCGGGGAGCTGAAGTCATCCCTCCAGCGTAGCCCCGCACCCCCGGCGCAGGATATCGGTGTGCCGCGCAGCCGTGCTCTGCACCGTGGAAGTCACGACGCGTCGGCCAGCCTCAGTGCGCGGCCTCGTTCCAGTCGTGTCCGCGGCCGACCTGAACGTCGAGAGGCACGGTGAGGTCCGCTGCATCGCCCATGCGGGTCCGCACGATCCGCTCCGCCGCGTCCCACTCCCCCGGTGCCACTTCGACGACGAGTTCGTCGTGGATCTGCAGCAGTGCGCGCGAGCTGAGACCTTCTGACCTCAGGTCCTCGTGGATGTGCAGGAGTGCGATCTTCATGATGTCCGCCGCGCTTCCCTGGATCGGGGCGTTGAGCGCTGCGCGCTCGGCGTTCTCGCGAAGCACGCGGTTCGGGCTCGCAAGGTCGGGGAACGGGCGGCGGCGGCCGAAGATGGTCTCGGTGTAGCCGACCTCCTTGGCCTTCATGACGGATGCCCGCAGGTAGTCGCGAACCGCTCCGAACCGAGCGAAGTACTCGACCATCAGCTGCTTCGCCTCGGACTGCTCGATGCGGAGCTGCTTCGACAGCCCGAAGGCCGACAGGCCGTAGACGAGCCCGTACGACATCGCCTTCACCTTCGTGCGCATCGCCGAGGTCACTTCGCTCGGCTCGACACCGAACACCCGCGCACCGACGAACCGATGCAGGTCCTCACCGCTGTTGAACGCCTCGATGAGACCTTCGTCGCCCGAGAGATGTGCCATGATCCTCATCTCGATCTGGGAGTAGTCGGCGGTGAGCAGAGACTCGTAGCCCTCTCCCACCTGGAAGGCGCTGCGGATGCGACGTGATTCCTCGGTGCGCACCGGGATGTTCTGGAGGTTCGGATCGGTGCTCGACAGGCGTCCGGTCTGGCTGCCGGTCTGCACGTACGTCGTGTGCACGCGGTGATCGTCCTGGATGGCGGTGTCGAGCGACTCGATGATCTGGCGCAGCTTCGTCGCCTCGCGGTGCTGCAGCAGCAGGCCCAGGAACGGATGCGGGTGGGACTCCTGCAGGTCGGCGAGCACTGCGGCATCCGTCGAGTACCCGGTCTTCGTCTTGCGGGTCTTGGGCAGCTGCAGGTCGTCGAACAGCACCTCCTGGAGCTGCTTCGGAGAGCCGAGATTGAACTCGCGACCGACGATGCCGAACGCCTCCTGAGCGAGACCCTCGGCCCGCGTCGCCAGCTCGCCGGAGAAGGTCGACAGCACGTCGTGCGACACCGCGACACCGGCGACCTCCATGTCGCCCAGGGTCAGCAGCGTCGGCAGCTCGATGTCGGTGAGCACGGTGGCGACGGATTCGGGAATGTCCTCACGCAGCGCGGCGGCGACACGGAGCGCGAACCAGGCCTCCTGCGAGGGAGTCGCGCCCTCGGTCTCCGGAACGAGCTGCGTCGGGTCTGCCTCCGGCAGCTTCTCGCCGAGGTAGCGCTCTACGAGGTCGCCGAGCGTCTTGTCGGGGAAGCTCGGACGCAGCAGCCATCCCGCCAGACTCGTGTCATAGGCCAGGCCGCTCATTCGCACCCCCAGGCGGAGCAGAGCCTTCACCTGGGGCTTCGCGTCATGGAGCACCTTGGGGCTCGCGGACTCGAGCCACGGCCGCAGGACTTCGACGACCTCGTCGTTCCAGTCGAGTTCACGGAGCTCGTCCCCGGAGGCGGCACCGAGTCTCGTCGGAGCCGCGCCCTGCACGACGATCCGCACGGCGACGTCGTCGGTCTGCGCCTCGGCCCAGCTGACGAACTCCGCCGCGGTGACCTCGGTCGGCTCGGGCAGCACCACTGTCGTCGTCGGATCGTCGGCGACTTCGCCGGCGCCGACGGCCTCGAAGACGCGAGGCAGCAGGGTGCGGAACTCGAGGCGGGCGAAGATGTCTCGCACGGCCTGGGCATCGATCGGTGTGACGGCGAGGTCGTCAGGCGCGACGGGAAGTTCGACGTCACGCAGCAGTCGGTTGAGGCGGCGGTTGCGACGCACGTCTTCGATGTGATCGCGCAGATTGCCGCCCACGACGCCCTTGATCTCGTCTGAGCGCTCGAGCAGGTCGTCGAGCGAGCCGAACTGGGTCAGCCACTTCACGGCCGTCTTCTCGCCCACCTTGGGCACACCGGGAAGGTTGTCGCTCGTCTCGCCGACGAGAGCCGCGATGTCGGGGTACTGCTCGGGTCGGACCCCGTAGCGCTCCTGCACGGTCACCGGGTCGTACCTCTTGAGCTGCGAGACGCCCTGCACCGACGGGTACAGCAGCGTGACGTCGTCGGTGACTAGCTGGATCGTGTCGCGGTCTCCCGAGACCACGAGCACGTCGTATCCCTGCTCCGCTCCCTGCGCCGCGAGCGTCGCGAGGATGTCGTCGGCTTCGACCCCTTCTTTGGTGAGAACCGGGATGGACATCGCGGCGAGACAGTCCTGCAGGAGCGGGATCTGCCCCTTGAACTCCTGCGGGGACTCGGAGCGGGTCGCCTTGTACTCCGGGTAGACATCCGTGCGGAACGAGTGGCGCGAAGTGTCGAAAGCGATCGCCATGTGCGTCGGCTGCTCGGCCTTGATGAGGTTGACCAGCATCGACAGGAAGCCGTAGATGGCGTTCGTGTGCTGATTGTCCTTGGTCGTGAAGTTCTCGACCGGCAGGGCGAAGAAGGCACGATAGGCGAGCGAATGGCCGTCGACGACCATGAGGGTAGGCTTTGCGGAGTCCGTCACCCTGTCAGCCTAACGAGGACGACGGACACCCGCTGAGGAGGAACTATGAGCGACACCGCGACCAGTGCAGGACTCGACTGGGCGACAGCCCGGGGAATGGGTGCGCTCGCTCAGAAGATGGGCATGGAGTTCCTCGAGTTCACCACCGAGCGCTGCGTCGCGACGCTGCCCGTCGAAGGCAACACTCAGCCCGTCGGCCTCATGCACGGCGGCGCCTATGTCGTGCTCGGCGAGTCGCTGGGATCCATGGCCGCCAACCTGCACGCGGGTCCAGGGCGACTGGCCGTCGGCGTCGACATCAACGCGACGCACACGCGATCGGCGACGTCCGGCGTGGTGACCGGCGTGTGCACGCCCGTGCACCTCGGGCGCAGCATCACGGTGCACGAGATCGTCGTCTCCGACGATCAGGGCCGCCGGTGCTCGACGATCCGCATCACCAACATGATCAAGGACGCTCCCGAGGCTCGCTGAGAGGTTCGTCCAGCAGCAGCTGGAACAGCAGGTGGTCCTGCCACTCCCCCGCGATCCGCAGATACTGCGGTGCGATGCCGATGCGCTCGAAGCCGTTGTCCGCGAGAACACGCTGTGAGCCGGAGTTGTGCAGCAGTGTCGCTGCCTGCAGGCGGTGCAGTCGCACCTCGTCCCGCCCGTAGGCGGAGACGAGGCGCACCCCGCGGGAGGCGAGACCGCGACGGAGCCGCGTGTGATCGACCCAGTAGCCCAGATCGGCGTTCCAGAACGCGCCGCGAACGATGTTGTTGAGGTTGATCCGTCCGCGGATCTCGCCGTCGGACGACTCGATCACGAAGCGGATGTTCCGGCCAGCAGAGGCTTCGATCACGCACTGCTCGGCGTGGAACTCCTGCCACTCCGAGGTGAAGAACTCCGGTGACCTGAGTGGCTCCCACGGTGCGAGGTGCTCTCGGTTGGCCGAATACGCCCTGGCGAGTGCAGGACCGTCGCCGACCTGCACAGGACGCAGCAGATGCTCCGCGTCGAGCGGGAGCAAAGGCTACTTCTTCGGAGCGAGCTGCTCGATGATCGCCTTGGCGACATCCTGCATCGTGAGGCGGCGGTCCATCGATGCCTTCTGGATCCAGCGGAACGCCTCGGGCTCGGACAGGCCCATCTTCTCGTTCAGCAGGCCCTTGGCACGATCGACGAGCTTGCGGGTCTCGAAGCGCTCGACCATATCGGCGACCTCGGCCTCGAGCGTGATGATCTGCTCGTGACGGGCGAGGGCGATCTCGATGGCGGGCAACAGGTCGTTCGGGGTGAAGGGCTTGACGACGTAGGCCAGTGCTCCGGCCTCGCTCGCGCGCTCGACGAGCTCCTTCTGGCTGAACGCCGTGAGAAGGACGACGGGTGCGATGTTGCCCTTGTGCAGCTTCTCGGCTGCGCTGATGCCATCGAGCTGCGGCATCTTGACGTCCATGATGACGAGGTCGGGGCGGAGCTCGGTCGCGAGAGCCACGGCCGTCTCGCCGTCACCTGCCTCACCGACGACATCGAAGCCGTTGTCGCGGAGGATCTCGACGATGTCGAGACGGATCAGCGACTCGTCCTCGGCGACGACGACGCGTCTGGGTGCGGATGACGTGGGCTGTTCTGCTGCCTGTTCTTGCTCGGTCACAGACCCATCCTAGTGGAGACCACCTCTGAGGTCCCCCGATGGTGTGGCGGGTGACGGTGAGCACGGATCGCCTGCGCTAAAGTCGAAGACGCTACACACGAGCCGGCGTGGCGGAATGGCAGACGCGGAGCACTCAAAATGCTTTGTCCGAAAGGGCGTGTGGGTTCGAGTCCCACCGCCGGCACATCAGTTCAGATGCTGATCCATACCTGACCGTCGATCAACAGATATCGATCGAGGGCGGGGCTCATCGCCTCGAGGATCATCCGCTCAGCGACCGCAGGGTGGTCGGCGGTGACGACGTCTCGCGGAACCACGGACCGGATGATCGCGTCGAGGTTCTCATCGGTTGCATCGACGTGAAGTCCGCCGACCAGCACCGGTTCATATGTCTGCCCGTCGTGCACCCGGTGTCCGTCGGAGTCGACGACGGTGTCGCATGCGTGACTCTGCGCAAGATAGGCGGGGACGCACGCGATGGCCTCGTGGGTGCGGAAGCGACCTTTGAGGCGGAACCTGACGCCGATGCTTCCCGGCTTCCTCGAAAGGAGGGGCGTGTCGTCGGGATCCGGGAGAGCGCCGGCGGGATACCGCTGAGGTGCGGATGGCGCTCCGACCAGCGGGCGGGGGCGGTCGGGTCGCTCGGCCACGGCGGGGTCGATGGTCAGGTCATCCATGTGTGCGGGTGCGGGGCTGCCGCCGTGCGGGCGGACTGCGCCTGACCAGAGTACTAGTCCGCGGCTGAGAAGCCGCGGAGCCGTGGACGACGGGTCGGTGAAGCCCGAGGGGTGACACGTCGTTCACCGCTCGGACAGCGCAGCGACCTCTGCGAGAACCCGGGGGTCCGCGAGAACCCGGAAGTGCCCGCCGGAGTCGAGACGCACGTTCTTCATCGCGCCGCTGAGCTCGCTTCCCTCGGGGATGTGCGGGTCGAAAGCCGCGTAGATCGACACGATCCGACGGTTGACGTCCACCTGGCGCGCGAGCTGCATGATCGAGGGGTCCGAGGGTGAGAACGCGCGGAGAGAGCGGACGGGAAGCATCCGCGCATAGCGGGAGCCGCCGAAGGGCGTGGCCACCGCCACCATGGCGCGCACCCGGAAGCCCGAGGGACCAGCCATCGCCATCTTGCCCGCGAGTCCGCCCTTGCTGTGCGCGACGATGAGCGCATCGGTGAGTTGCGCCGACTCGAGGAAGTCGGTCATGAGCTGGGCCGATTCGATGACGGGGCGGCGGTTGTGCCTGAGCGAATCGAGGACATGCACGGGGTGCCCCCGGGCGTGCAGAGCTGTGATGAGGGGCTGCATGAACCGCCATGTCTCGTACACGCCCGGAAGGATCACGATCGGAGCCTCGGAGCCGGTCGCGAAGGAAGCGGCGTCGCGTCGGTCGACGGCAGCGCGCAACTGCCAGTACACGGCATAGGTGTAGTCGGCGATCCACCAGGCGGCTCGTCTCAGCGTGCGGATGGCGCCCATCCTTCGATCGCTTCGGCGACTGCCTGCGGCGCCGAGAAGTGCACGTTGTGCTGCTGTCCGGGGATCTCGACGACCACACCGTCATGCGCCGCGGCGCCGAGAGCGTGGCTCCATTCCGACCCCGCGACCGGGTCGTCGCCTCCGCGGATGACCAGCACCGGCATCTGCAATGCCGGAACCGTCGACGCCGTCGAGTACTCGATCATCCGCCGTGCCTGCTTCAGATACCGGCGGATGCCGCAGCGCAGGTAGTCGACCAGGACGACGGCGTTCGCTGCCGGGGTCTCCCCCAGCGTGTCGACCACGAGTGCGCGTGCCTGCGCTCCGAGCGTGCGGTGCCGCTCATCGACGACCGCGCCGATCAACACGATGCCCTCGACAGGCTCCGGACGCGCACGCGCAGCTTCGAGCACCCACTGGGCTCCCATCGAATGCCCGACGTAGACGACGCGTCCGAGCCCCAAAACCGCGACGAGCTCTGCCAGCAGGCGCCCCATGTCCTCGACCTCGAGATCGCGCTCGGGCTGCGGCAGCCCGGCGAAACCGGGGAGGTCGATCGAGATCACCCGTGCAGACCTCGGCAGGGCCGCGTGCAGAGGAGCGAAATACCGATGGGACATGCCGATGCCGTGGACCAGCACATATGTGACGACGCCTGGCGCGTGCGTCTCGGTGCTCTCGTGCAGACGGAAGGCGTGGCCCGCCACGACGATGCGCCGAGAGAGAAGGGTCATCCGCTCACCGTAGGTGCGACGCGCTCTCCCGCACCAGACGCTTGACATGGCCGCCCTGGAACACCGCCGAACGGACGACGAAGGGGCGGAACAATCGTTCCGCCCCTTCGCTGTGCGACCTGGATCAGATCGTGGCTTCCTTGTAGATCGGCGCTGCGCCGTTGACGGCGTCCCCGATCTTGTGGACGCGGATGTCGTTGGTCGAGCCCACGATTCCGGGAGGGGAACCCGAGATCACGACGACCTTGTCTCCCTCGACGGCGAGTCCGCTCGAGAGCAGATAGTCGTCGACCTGCAGATACATCAGGTCGGTGTGCTGCACCATGTCGACGAGCTTCGAGCGGATGCCCCAGGTGAGGGCCATGCGTCGACGGATGCTCGGCTCGGGGGTGAACGCGATCATCGGGATGCGCGAGCGCAGACGCGAGAGGCGGCGAGCCGAGTCACCCGACTGCGTGAACACGCAGAGGTACTTCGCGTCGACGAACTCTGCGACCTCGAGAGCGGCGAGGGTGATCGCACCTCCCTGGGTGCGCGGCTTGGTCGTGAGCGGAGCGATGCGCTCCAGACCGTGCTCCTCGGTGGACTCGATGATGCGAGCCATCGTCTCGACGACGACCACGGGGTAGTCGCCCACGCTGGTCTCGCCCGAGAGCATCACGGCGTCTGCACCGTCGAGCACGGCGTTCGCGACGTCCGAGGTCTCGGCGCGCGTGGGCACCGGGCTGTTGATCATCGACTCGAGCATCTGCGTCGCGACGATGACCGGCTTCGCCATGCGGCGCGCCAGTTCGACGGCGCGCTTCTGCACGATCGGCACGGCCTCGAGCGGAAGCTCGACGCCGAGGTCACCACGGGCGACCATGATCGCGTCGAACGCGTCGACGATCTCTTCGAGCGCATCGACGGCCTGAGGCTTCTCGACCTTGGCGATGACGGGGACCTTGACGCCCTCTTCGGCCATGATCTCGTGCACGCGGCTGATGTCCTCCGCGTTGCGGACGAACGACAGGGCGATGAGGTCGGCGCCGATGCGAAGGCCCCAGCGGAGGTCCTCCTCGTCCTTCTCACTCAGAGCGGGGACGTTGACTGCGACACCGGGCAGGTTGATGCCCTTGTTGTTCGACACGGCGCCAGCGACGATCACGCGGGTCGTGACGGTGACGCCGTCGGTCTCGACGACCTCGACGCGGACCTTGCCGTCGTCGATGAGCAGGAAGTCTCCCGGCTTCACGTCGTTGGGCAGGCCCTTGAATGTCGTACCGGAGATCTCCTTGTTGCCGATGATGTCCTCGGTCGTGATCTTGAAGATGTCGCCGGCGGCGAGCTCGTAGGGGCCGTTCTCGAACTTGCCGAGGCGGATCTTCGGTCCCTGCAGGTCGACGAGGATGGCGACGGCGCGGCCCGCGTCGTCGGCGGCCTTGCGCACGTTGGCGTAGTTGTTCTCGTGCACGGAGTAGTCACCGTGGCTGAGGTTCAGGCGCGCGACGTCCACGCCGGCGTCGATCAGTGCACGCACGGTTTCATAGGTGGAGGTGGCGGGGCCCAGGGTGGCGACGATTTTCGCGCGTCTCAACAGATTGCTCCAGGGTAGTGGGGGATGGAAATCAGGCGACGGTGCCGCGGCTCAGCCTACGCGGGCTGGAGACCGATAGCGACTTCATGCGGTCGCACAGGCTCGGGCAGAACGGTCGTGCCCATGAGGAAGCGATCGACGTTGGCCGCGGCTGCACGGCCCTCCGCGATCGCCCACACGATGAGGGACTGCCCCCGCCCGGCGTCGCCGGCGACGAAGACACCGGGCACGGTCGACTCGTAGGTGTCATCACGACGGAAGGCACCGCGGTCGGTGACCTGGGGAAGCGTGTCCTCTGTGTAGCCGTCCTGCTCCGGACCGGTGAAGCCCATGGCGATCAGCACGAGGTCTGCGGGGATCTCGCGCTCGGTGCCGCTCTTGGGCACGCGGCGGCCGTCGATGTACTCGGTCTCCGCGACACGCAGAGCACGAACCTCGCCGACGTCGTTGGAGAGGAACTCGACGGTCGAGGCGAGGAAGACGCGCTCACCGCCTTCTTCATGAGCCGAGGAGACCTCGAAGAGCGTCGGCATCATCGGCCATGGCTGGTGTCCCGGACGCTCGGTGCCGGGCTGCTTGCCGATCGCGAGGTTGGTGACGCTGATCGCACCCTGACGGTGTGCGGTTCCGATGCAGTCCGCACCGGTGTCGCCGCCGCCGATCACGATGACGTGCTTGCCTTCGGCGCTGATCTGCTCGGGGACCTTGTCTCCGGCGACCGCATGGTTGGACTCGACGAGGTACTCCATCGCGAAGTGCACTCCGTCGAGGTCACGTCCCGGGATCGACAGGTCACGGGGAACCGTCGATCCGGTGGCGATCACGACGGCGTCGTAGCGGGCGCGGAGATCGGACCACGAGATGTCCTTGCCGATCTCGACTCCGGCACGGAACCTCGTCCCCTCCTCCTGCATCTGGCGCAGGCGGGACTCGAGCTGCCCCTTCTCCATCTTGAAGTCGGGAATGCCGTAGCGCAGCAGACCCCCGATGCGATCGTCTCGCTCGAAGACAGCGACCGTGTGACCTGCACGGGTCAGCTGCTGTGCTGCCGCGAGCCCCGCGGGGCCGGAGCCCACGACGGCGACCGTCTTGCCGGTCAGACGAGCGGGAGGCTGCGGCTCGACCCAGCCCTTGGCGAACGCCTCGTCGATGATCGAGACCTCGATCTGCTTGATCGTGACCGCGGGCTGGTTGATGCCCAGGACGCAGGAGCTCTCGCACGGCGCAGGGCACAGCCGACCGGTGAATTCCGGGAAGTTGTTGGTCGCGTGCAGACGGTCGATCGCCGCCCGCCCTTCTCCGCGCCAGGTCAGGTCGTTCCATTCGGGGATCAGGTTGCCCAGCGGGCAGCCCTGATGGCAGAACGGCACACCGCAGTCCATGCATCGCCCGGCCTGACGCTTCAGGACCGCCTGATCGCCGGCCTCGTAGACCTCTTTCCAGTCCATGATGCGCACGGGCACAGGACGACGCTTCGGAAGCTCACGCTCAGTGACCTTCAGAAAACCTTTGGGATCAGCCACCGGTCACCTCCAGGATGCGGTTCCAGACGATGTCGCCGTCGGGGTCGATGCCCTCGGCGACTGCTTCTTCGCGCATGCTGCGCACTGCGGCGTAGTCCCGCGGAAGCACCTTCGTGAACTGGCCTGCGGTCTCATCGAACCGCGCCAGGATGTCGGAGCCGAGCGGCGAGGCCGTGCGCTCCACGTGTGCGACGATCAGGCTGCGCAGCACTTCGAGGTCGGCACGGTCGAGCGGCTCGAGCCTGAGCTCTCCGCTGCCGAGCGA
The DNA here is from genome assembly GCF_031885415.1 of Microbacterium forte. NCBI lineage: Bacteria > Bacillati > Actinomycetota > Actinomycetes > Micrococcales > Microbacteriaceae > Microbacterium > Microbacterium forte. Next base: position 524,625 of record NZ_CP116871.1, on the reverse strand, counting down.
CTGGGCGTTGATCTTGGCGCTGTCGAGCGAGTGGATGTAAGCGACTCCCCCGGACATGCCGGCGCCGAGGTTGCGACCCGTCGAGCCGAGGATCACAGCGACTCCACCGGTCATGTACTCGAGCGCATGGTCGCCCACGCCCTCGACGACCGCCGTGGCACCGGAGTTGCGGACGAGGAATCGCTCGCCCACGACGCCGGAGAGGAACATGGTTCCCGACGTGGCTCCGTATCCGATGACGTTGCCGGCGATCACGTTCTCGTGCGGCGCGATGGCAGAGCCCCGAGCCGGACGGATCGAGATGTCGCCGCCCGAGAGCCCCTTGCCGACGTAGTCGTTCGCGTCGCCTTCGAGGCGCAGCACGATGCCGGAGGGAAGGAACGCTCCCAGCGACTGACCCGCCGTTCCGTGCAGCGTGACGTCGATGGTGCCGCTGGGAAGGCCCGCGGCGCCGTGGCGCGACGTGACCTGGTGACCCAGCATCGTGCCGACGGCCCGCTCGGTGTTGGCGATGGGCAGCTCGACCACGACCGGCTCTCCGTTGAGGAGGGCGGGCTTCGCGATGTCGATGAGCTGCACGTCGAAGTGCTTCTCGAGCTCGTGATCCTGGGTGCGGCGGCTGCGACGCGGCTCGCTCGCGGGGAACGCGGGGCCCTCGAGCACAGGGCTCAGGTCGAGACCCTCCGCCTTCCAGTGCTGCAGGGCCGCGTTCGCCTCGATGAGCTCTGCACGCCCCACGATCTCGTCGATCGAGCGGAACCCGAGCTCCGCCAGGATCTCGCGGACCTCCTCGGCGATGAACTCCATGAAGTTCACGACGAACTCCGGCTTGCCCGTGAAGCGCTCGCGCAGCACCGGGTTCTGCGTCGCGACGCCCACCGGGCAGGTGTCGAGGTGGCAGACCCGCATCATGATGCACCCGCTCACGACCAGCGGGGCGGTGGCGAAACCGAACTCCTCGGCGCCGAGCAGGGCGCCGATGATGACATCGCGTCCGGTCTTCAGCTGGCCGTCGACCTGCACCACCACGCGGTCGCGCATGCCGTTCAGCATGAGCGTCTGCTGCGTCTCGGCGAGGCCGAGTTCCCAGGGCGTTCCCGCGTGCTTGAGGGAGTTCATCGGGCTCGCGCCCGTGCCGCCGTCATGGCCGGACACCAGGATGACGTCACTGAGCGCCTTCGCGACACCCGCGGACACTGCGCCGATACCCGACTGGCTGACCAGCTTCGTGTGGATCCGCGCCTCGGGGTTGGCCCGCTTCAGGTCGAAGATGAGCTGCTTCAGATCTTCGATCGAGTAGATGTCGTGATGCGGCGGCGGCGAGATGAGGCCGACGCCGGGCGTGCCGCCGCGTGTGCGCGCGACCCAGGGGTAGACCTTCTGCGGAGGCAGCTGACCGCCCTCGCCGGGCTTGGCGCCCTGGGCGAGCTTGATCTGGATGTCGTCGGCTTCGGTGAGGTACAGGCTCGTGACTCCGAAGCGTCCTGACGCGACCTGCTTGATCGCACTGCGGCGTTCGGGATCGAGCAGACGGTCGGTGTCCTCGCCGCCCTCGCCGGTGTTCGACTTGCCGCCGAGCCGGTTCATCGCGATCGCGAGAGTCTCGTGCGCCTCTTTCGAGATCGAGCCGTAGCTCATGGCGCCCGTCGAGAAGCGCTTCACGATCGCGGAGACCGGTTCGACCTCATCGAGCGGCACCGGCTTGCGGGTGCCGGTGCGCAGCGTGAACATCCCGCGGAGCGTCTTGAGCTCCGCCGCCTGGTCGTCGACCATCTTCGTGTACTCGCGGAAGATGTCGTAGCGGCGCTCGCGCGTCGCGTGCTGCAGCTTGAACACCGTCTCGGGGTTGAAGAGATGCGGTGAGCCGTCACGGCGCCACTGGTATTCACCACCGGTCCACAGTCGCTCGTGCGCACGAGCGGCTTCGTCCTCGGGATAGGCGTAGTCGTGGCGAGCCTGGTTCTCGATGAAGATCTCTTGGATGCCGATTCCGCCGAGCTTCGACTCGGTGCGCGTGAAGTACTTGTCGATGAACTCCTCGCTCAGGCCGACGGCCTCGAAGACCTGGGCCCCGGCGTACGACGACACGGTCGAGATGCCCATCTTCGACATGATCTTCAGGACGCCCTTGCCGAGCGCGTAGATCAGGTTGCGGACGGCCTTCTCGGGGCTGATGCCCGTGATGTATCCGGTGCGCACGAGATGCTCGACCGTCTCCATCGCGAGATACGGGTTGACCGCCGAGGCGCCGTATCCGATCAGGGTCGCGACGTGGTGCACCTCGCGCACATCGCCGGCTTCGACGATCAGTCCGACCTTCATGCGGTTCTCGCGGCGGATCAGGTGGTGATGGATCGCAGAGACCATGAGCAGCGACGGGATCGGGGTCAGATCCTTGTTCGAGTCGCGGTCCGACAGGATGACGAACTCGGCACCCTGTTCGATGGCCTCGTCGACCTCGTCGCACATCTCGGTGAGACGCTTCTCGAGCGTGTTCGACCCGGCGTCGAAGTGGTAGAGACCCTTGATCGTCACGCTCGAGCGATCCGGAAGCGCCTTGTCGATGTGGCGGATCTTCGCGAGCTCGTCGTTGTCGATGACGGGGAAGTCGAGCGACACGGTGCGCGTGTGGTCCGGGCCCCACGTGAGCAGGTTGCTCTCGGGGCCGAGACCCAGCTTGAGGCTCGTGACGACCTCTTCGCGGATCGAGTCGAGCGGCGGGTTGGTGACCTGCGCGAACTGCTGCGTGAAGTAGTCGAAGAGCAGACGCGGGCGCTTGCTGAGCACCGCGATCGGAGTGTCCGATCCCATGGCACCGAGGGGCTCGACGCCGGTCTGACCCATCGGGGTCAGCAGCAGACGCACCTCTTCTTCGGTGTAGCCGAAGGTGCGCTGACGCCGGGTGATGGAAGCCGGCGGGTGCACGATGTGCTCACGCTCGGGAAGGTCGGCGAGACGGACGGATCCGGCATCCAGCCATTCCTGCCACGGGTGCAGGGTCGCGAGGTCGCGCTTGATCTCCTCGTCCTCGATGATGCGCTGCTGCGAGGTGTCGACGAGGAACATCTTGCCCGGCTGCAGGCGTCCTCGACGCTTGATCCGCTCGGGCTCGAAGGTGAGCACGCCGGTCTCCGAACCGATGACGATCAGGCCGTCGGTCGTCTCGGTCCAGCGCCCTGGGCGCAGACCGTTGCGGTCGAGGGTCGCTCCGACCACGGTGCCGTCGGTGAAGATGAGGGCGGCCGGGCCGTCCCACGGCTCCATCTGGTTCGAGTGGTACTCGTAGAACGAGCGCAGCTCGGGCGAGATGTCCGACTGCTTCTCGTAGGCCTCCGGCACCATCATCATGATGGCGTGCGGCAGGCTGCGACCCGTGAGCGTGAGCAGCTCAAGCACTTCGTCGAACGACGCGGAGTCGCTGGCGCCGTCGGTGCAGATCGGCAGCAGAGGTGCCATGTCTCCGAGCAGCTCGGACTCGAGCTGCGACTGACGCGCACGCATCCAGTTGCGGTTTCCGCCGACCGTGTTGATCTCACCGTTGTGCGCGAGCATGCGCAGCGGTTGAGCCAGCGGCCAGGACGGGAACGTGTTGGTCGAGTAGCGCGAGTGCACGACGGCGAGCTCCGACATGAAGCGCTCGTCCTGCAGGTCGGGGTAGAAGGGCTCGAGCTGGAGCGTCGTGACCATTCCCTTGTAACCGAGCGTGCGCGCGGACAGCGAGACGAAGTACGCCCCCAGCTCGTGGCCGGCGCGCTTGCGCAGGCGGTAGGCGACGCGGTCGAGCGCGATCCCGGTGAGCGGCGCGTCGGAGTGGGTCGCTCCCCCGGCGCTCACGAAGAGCTGCTCGAAGGCGGGTCGGGCTTCGTCGGCGAGCTTGCCGAGGTTGTCGTTGACCGTCGGCACCTCGCGCCAGCCGAGGACGCGCAGGCCTTCGGCGCGGGCGATCTTCTCGATACCGGCCTTCTGCTGACGGCGCTCGCTGGAATCGCGCGGGAGGAATGCCAGACCCGCGGCGTACTCGCCGACCGGGGGCAGTTCGAAATCTGTGACCGCGCGCAGGAACGCGTCCGGCATCTGGGTCAGGATGCCTGCGCCGTCACCCGTGCCGGCATCCGAGCCGATCGCACCGCGGTGCTCGAGGTTGCGCAGCGCCTCGAGCGCCAACGCGATGATGTCGTGGCCGGCTTCGCCACGAAGTGTCGCGACCATGGCGAGGCCGCAGGCGTCCTTCTCGAACGCCGGGTTATACATGCCCTGCTTCGGGGGGTAAGCGCCGGAAGCGCCGTAGGGAGGCTGAAAATACACCAGTACCGTCCTCAGATCTGCAGCTGACCCGGGGGCGTCATTGGCCGGGTGGATGTGATGGGGTCCGCACGGACCGGTCGGCTATCGAGCACCTTCCGTGTCCGTGGGAGCGGTGCTTGTGGCGCTGGCTCCTGCGGCGACTTCTTCGGACGGAGGCTCACTCAGGTCCACGAAGTCGGAGGGATTGTTCTGCGATTCTACATCAGCGTCCAGGTCGGTCCGGCCGCGACCGGGCTGGTACGGCGACGGCTCGAGTCCGGGGTGACGGCGTGACTGCACGATGAGGATCGCAAGGCCGACGACGATGCCGATGATCGCAGCCCAGACGTTGCTGCGCAGGCCGAGGAAGATCTCGCTCGGATCGATGCGGATCGACTCCCAGACCACACGGCCGGCGCTGTACCAGATGAGGTAGATCGCGAAGAGCCTGCCCCACTGGAACGCGGTCGCCTTGCGGCTCAGCCACAGCAGAACGATGACGCCGAGACCGTTCCACAGCACCTCGTAGAGGAAGGTCGGGTGGAAGAGCGTGCCCTCGGGAAGCCCAGGGGGGAATGCGGAATTGTCGGCGGGGATCTCGAGACCCCACGGCAGGTCGGTGGGGAGTCCGTAGAGCTCCTTGTTGAACCAGTTGCCGAAGCGGCCCATGGCCTGCGCGAGCAGGAGTCCGGGCGCCAGCGCGTCGGCGAAGGTCCAGAAGCGGATGCCGGTCCAGCGGCAGCCGAGGTATGCACCGACGGCTCCACCGATGAGGGCGCCGAAGATGGCGATGCCACCCTCCCAGATAGCCCAGACGGAGCCGGGCTCGAACGGGTTCCAGGTGTTCCTGCCCTCGCCGAAGTAGAAGTTCGGGTGCGTGAGCACGTGGAAGATGCGCGCGCCGATGATCGCCAGCGGAACGGCGAGGATCGAGATGTCGATCACGACCCACGGCTCTGCCCCGCGCCTCGTGAGGCGGTGGTTGGTCAGCAGCACCGCGGCGATGATGCCGGCGATGATGCAGAGCGCGTAGAAGTGGATCCGTAGCGGCCCGAGGTCGATGTAGGAGACCGGGGGGCTCGGGATGCTGGCGAGCACGCCGCCGAAGGTGCTGTGAAGCGCGAGGGACATGAGTGCGATTCTAGTTCTCGTGTGTGGGGCGTGCCGACGACGTGCCGACTGCCAGGTTTCGGGTGACCTCTGCGAGCGCGGGGATGCCGCCGTCGCGGAGAGCGCGGACCAGCGCGGTGCCGACGATCGCGCCGTCCGCGTATTCGGAGACCCCGGCGATCTGCTCGGCGGTCGAGATGCCGATGCCGACGCAGGCGCGGACATCGCCGTGCTCGCGCAGGCGGCCGACCAGGGTGCGCGCAGCCCGGTCGAGCTCGGTGCGCTCACCGGTGATGCCCATGGTCGAGACGGTGTAGACGAAGCCGGTCGATGACTTCACGACCAGCCCGAGGCGTTCGTCCGACGAGGTGGGAGCTGCGAGGAAGACACGGTCGAGACCGGTGCGCTCACTCGCTGCTATCCACTCCCCCGCGACCTCCGGGGTGATGTCGGGGGTGATGAGCCCGGCGCCGCCGGCTGCGAGCAGGTCGTCGGCGTATCGATCGACGCCGTACTGGAACACGGGGTTCCAGTACGTCATGACCAGCACCGGCACGTCTGTCGCGGCGGTGATCGCGCGCACAGCGGTGAAGAGGTCCTTCATCTTGAACCCGTTCGCGAGCGCCGCGGTGGTCGCCTCCTGGATCACCGCGCCGTCCATCACCGGGTCGCTGTAGGGCGGGCCGAGCTCGATGATGTCGACGCCGTTCTCAGCGAGTGCGATGGCTGCCTGAATGCTGGTCTCGAGGTCGGGGAACCCGACCGGGAGGTATCCGACGAACGCGCTGCGGCCGGCCTCGTGTGCTGCGGCTATCGCCTGTTCCACGCGGCTCACAGTTCCGGCTCCCCCTTCGACGCGGCTGCCTCGGCGTCGCTCTCGTCCTCGACGTCGTGCGCGAGCGCCTCGGCGTCGTAGAGGTCGAAGTACCGAGCAGCCGTGTCCATGTCCTTGTCGCCGCGGCCGGAGAGGCAGATGGCGAGCACGGCGTCGGGCCCCAGGTCACGGCCCAGGCGCAGAGCCCCCGCAAGGGCGTGCGCCGACTCGATCGCCGGGATGATGCCCTCGGTGCGGCTCAGCAGGCGCAGTGCCTGCATGGCCTCGTCGTCGGTCGCAGGGATGTACTCGGCGCGGCCGATGTCGGCGAGCCAGGAGTGCTCAGGACCGACGCCCGGGTAGTCGAGGCCGGCGGAGATCGAGTGGGATTCGACCGTCTGACCGTCTTCGTCCTGCAGCACGTAGGTCTTGGCGCCGTGCAGGATGCCGGGGCGCCCACGCTCGATCGATGCGGCATGCCGCGGAGTGTCGACGCCGTCTCCGGCGGCCTCGACGCCGTAGAGCTTCACGCCCTCGTCGTCGAGGAAGGCATCGAACATGCCGATCGCGTTCGAGCCGCCTCCGACGCAGGCGATGACCGCGTCGGGCAGACGTCCGACCTCGGCGAGGAGCTGCTGTCGCGCCTCCTCGCCGATGATCTTCTGGAAGTCCCGGACCATCGCGGGGAAAGGATGCGGGCCTGCAGCGGTGCCGAAGATGTAGTTGGTGGTCTCGACCGACGCGACCCAGTCGCGGTAGGCGTCGTTGATCGCATCCTTCAGGGTGCGCGAACCCGAGGTGACGGCGACGACCTCTGCGCCGAGCAGTCGCATCCGAGCGACGTTCAGCGCCTGGCGCTCCGTGTCGACCTCACCCATGTAGATCGTGCACTCGAGACCGAAGAGGGCGGCAGCCGTCGCCGTGGCGACGCCGTGCTGACCCGCGCCCGTCTCGGCGATCACGCGCTTCTTGCCGAGACGTTTCGTCAGCAGCGCCTGACCGAGCACGTTGTTGATCTTGTGCGATCCGGTGTGGTTGAGATCCTCGCGCTTGAGGAAGACGCGCGCACCACCGGCGTGCTCGGCGAACCGCGCGACCTCGGTGAGCGGAGACGGGCGGCCGGCGTACGAGCTGAGCAGAGACGCCAGCTCGGCGCGGAACGCCGGGTCGACGATCGCATCGGCATACGCGGCTGAGAGCTCGTCGATCGCGGCGATCAGCGACTCGGGCATGTATCGCCCGCCGTACTCGCCGAACAGGGGACCATGCTGATCTCGCAGGCTCATCACGCCTCCAGGAAGCTCTTGAGAGTGGCGACCGGGTCGCCCGTGACGAGCGCCTCCCCGATCAGGACGACATCAGCACCCGCGGAGCGGTAATGCGTGACGTCTGCAGGTGTGAGGACCGCGGACTCGGCGATCTTGACGGCTGAGTCCGGGATGCGGTCGACGAGACGGCCGAAGAGGTCGCGGTCGAGCTCGAGTGTCGTCAGATCGCGGGCGTTGACGCCGATCAGCGGCGCACCGAGATCGATCGCCACCTCGAGCTCGTCGGCCGAGTGGGTCTCGACCAGCGGAGTCATGCCGAGCTCCGTGATGAAGCCGAACAGATCACGGAGCACGTGCGGATCGAGTCCGGCGACGATGAGCAGCACGAGGTCGGCACCGGCTGCTCGGGCTTCGAGCACCTGGTAGCGGTTCGCGATGAAGTCCTTGCGCAGCACAGGCAGCGACACCCGGGCCGTGACGGCCTCGAGATCGGCGAGACTGCCGCCGAATCGACGCTCCTCGGTCAGGACGCTGATCGCAGACGCACCGCCCGTCTCATACAGGGAAGCCTGCAGTGCCGGGTCGGGGATCTCGGCGAGAGCACCCCGCGACGGACTCGCGCGCTTCACCTCGGCGATGATCTTCACGCGCTCAGCGGGAGCGAGGAACGCGAGCGCGTCCTTGGCGGCGGGGCGTGCGAGAGCGTCGCGCTCGACGTCGGCCAGAGGCCGGGTCAGAGCACGACGTTCAGCGTCTGCGACTGCGCCGGCCGTGAGGTCGGCGAGCACCATTAGTGCGCCTTCGGCGAGTACTTGGGGCCCTTCACGCCGTAGCCGGCCCTCGACAGCAGCCAGCCCACCAGCGCACCGATCGGGATGATCGCGGCGCCCACCCAGATCAGCGCGACCCAGACGGGGCTGAACTCGGCGAGGCAGAACGCCAGCGTGCCGATCGTGAAGCCGGCGAGCATGATGATGACGCCCGTCCATGCGGCAGGCGAGTGTCCGTGGCCGGGGTCAGCGATCGGGTTGGTCATGGTCTCCTCCGGGGGACGACGTGCTGGTTCGGATCAAGTCTATCGGGGTCATCGTGTCGGGTCGGTTCCGCGCGAGAGGTCGTCCCACGAATCGATCGCGTCGACGGGCCCGGCGGTCGAGTCGACATGTGCGGCATCGGTGCGGTAGCGGCGTCCGCCGCGCTTCCATCGCCGCCACGTGAGGAGCACGACGAGGGATGCCGCCAGCAGGATCACCCAGCCGATGAGCGTCATCACGGGCCAGGCCGAGAGCTCGATGCCGGCGACGACGTCGGCGATCGCCGTGCTGCCTGCGAGCCCGGTCGTCTCGGTGACGGTGGGACCGACAGCGCTCAGCGGCTCGGTCAGGAGCAGCTGCAGGGTCGTCCAGCCGAGGAACAGCGCTGCCGCGGTGGCGAGAATGCCGAACACGAGTCGCATGACCGGGCCGACGATCGAAAGGGCGATGCCGAGCGCCAGGACCGCGAGGCTCAGAGGAGCGAGCAGCGGCAGCGCGGACGCGCCTGGCACGAGGATGGCTTCCCCGGCATCCGCGCGTTCGACGGTGAGCCACGTCTGGGTCGACGAGATGATCCCGACCGCTCCCGCGAGGAGGAAGCCGGAGACGGCGATCGAGCGACCTCTGCGCGCGAGAGTCACTCGGCCGAGCTCCCCTCGACGGCGTGCAGGTCCGTCGTGTCGAAGCAGGTGCGGGTGCCGGTGTGGCACGCAGGGCCGGTCTGGTCGACCCGCAGCAGGATGGCGTCGCCGTCGCAGTCGAGTCGCGCCTCGTGCACCACCTGGATGTGTCCGGAGGTGTCTCCCTTGCGCCAGTACTCCTGACGCGAGCGCGACCAGTACACCGCGCGACCGGTGGTGAGGGTGCGGCGCAGGGCCTCGGCATCGACCCACGCGAGCATGAGGACCTCTGCCGTGTCCCACTGCTGGACGATCACCGGCGCGAGGCCGTCGTCGTTGAAGGCGACCTGGGCGATGCGCTCCTCGATATCGTTCATCGGACGAGCACTCCCTCCGCGCGCAGCGCGTCCTTGACGTCGCCGACCGTGAGCGCGCCCGTGTGGAACACGCTGGCTGCCAGCACCGCATCCGCTCCGGCCTTGATCGCGGGAGCGAAGTCGGATGCCTTGCCCGCGCCACCGGAGGCGATCACCGGCACTGAGGCGGCCTCACGCATGAGCTTCACCAGTTCGAGGTCGAAGCCGTCTCGCGTGCCGTCGGCGTCGATCGAGTTGACCAGCAACTCGCCTGCCCCGCGCTCCGCCGCCTCACGCGCCCAGTCGAGCGCATCGAGGGTCGTCTGGGTGCGTCCGCCATGGGTGGTGACGACGAAACCGGAGGGAGTGCCGGGTGCCCGCTTGACGTCGAGCGACAGCACCAGCACCTGTGCGCCGAAGCGGTCCGCGATCTCGCCGATCAGCTCAGGGCGAGCGATGGCCGCCGAGTTGACCCCGACCTTGTCGGCGCCGACCGAGAGGAGCCGCGCCACGTCGTCGACGCTGCGCACTCCCCCGCCGACCGTCAGCGGCACGAACACCTGCTCAGCCGTGCGCTGCACCACGTCGTACGTCGTCGCGCGAGCATCGACGGTCGCCGTGACGTCGAGGAAGGTGATCTCGTCTGCGCCCTGCGCCGTGTAGTGGCGCGCGAGCTCGACGGGGTCGCCCATGTCGCGCAGGTTCTCGAAGTTGACGCCTTTGACGACGCGACCCGCGGCGACGTCGAGGCACGGGATGACGCGACTCGCGAGCGCCATCAGAGCCTCGCGTTGTGGATCGCCGTGACGAGGATCGCGCGAGCGCCGAGCGCATACAGCGCGTCCATCACGGGGTTGACCCGCGCACGCGCCACCATGACGCGGACGGCGACCCACTCCGGATCGCGGAGCGGTGAGACCGTGGGCGACTCGATGCCACCCGCGATCTTGACGGCGTCGTCGAGCAGAGCCAGCGGCAGGTCGTAATCGATCATCACGAACCGCCGAGCGACCATGACTCCGCGCAGGCGGCGAAGAAGCGTCTCGGACCCCTCGGCATCATGCGGGCCGGCGATCAGCACGGCCTCGGACTGCAGGATCACAGGGCCGAAGACGTCGAGCCCCGCCTGACGCAGCGTCGTTCCCGTCTCGACGACATCGGCGACGGCGTCGGCGACGCCGAGGCGCACGGCGGACTCCACCGCGCCGTCGAGCGGCACGAGGTCGACGGCGATGCCCCGCTCGTCCAGGAACGCGTCGACGAGGCCGGGGTACGACGTCGCGACGCGCAGCCCGTCGAGCTCTGAGACGTCGGTGTAGCGCCCCGATGGCGCGGCGAAGCGGAACGTCGACCCGGCGAAGCCGAGCGCCTCGATCTCGCGCGCGCCCGGCATGCGGGCGTCGAGGAGCAGATCGCGTCCTGTGATGCCGACGTCGATGGCGCCGGACCCGACGTAGGTCGCGATGTCCTTCGGGCGGAGATAGAAGAACTCGACGTCGTTGTCGGCATCGACGACGTGAAGCGTCTTGGGGTCACGACGACCGGCGTAGCCGGCCTCCGCGAGCATGTCGGCGGCCGTCTCGGAGAGAGAGCCCTTGTTGGGAACAGCAATGCGCAGCATGGGAAGCCTTCAGATCGAAGCGAGTGGGGCGGAGCGCTTCACAGATGTCGGTAGACGTCCTGCAGGCTCAGGCCCTTCGCGATCATCATCACCTGGACGTGGTAGAGCAGCTGCGAGATCTCCTCCGCAGCGGCCTCGTCGGATTCGTATTCGGAGGCCATCCAGACTTCGGCGGCCTCCTCGACGATCTTCTTGCCGATCGTGTGCACGCCGCCGTCGAGCTCCGCGACCGTCCCCGATCCCTCTGGACGGGTCTCGGCCTTGACGCTGAGCTCGGCGAACAGCTCGTCGAAAGTCTTCACGATTCCAGGCTAGCGGCTCTGGCGCGGTCTCTGAGCCGGGTGACGGCCGCCTCGACGTCGTTGGCGCCGTAGACCGCCGACCCGGCGACGAACGTGTCGGCGCCCGCGGCGGCTGCCGCTTCGATGGTCGCGTCCGAGATGCCGCCGTCGACCTGCAACCAGACGTTCGATCCGCGACGCTTGGCCTCGTCGGCGAGAGCGCGCAGCTTGGGCATGGTCTCGTGCATGAACCCCTGCCCGCCGAACCCGGGTTCGACCGTCATCACGAGGATCTGGTCGAACTCCTCGAGCACGCTGTAGAGCCCCTCAGCGGGGGTGTCCGGCTTGATCGCGACGCCGGCCCTCGCCCCGATGCTGCGCAAGGTGCGAGCGAGCGAGATCGGATCCGCCGCCGCTTCGAGGTGGAACGTGACGCTGGCGGCGCCCAGCTCTGCGTAGGCGGGCGCCCAGCGCTCGGGCTCGGTGATCATCAGGTGCACGTCGAGCGGTATGGGGCTGGTCGCCTGGATCCGTTCGACCATCTGCGGCCCGAATGTGAGGTTCGGCACGAAGTGGTTGTCCATCACATCGACGTGAGCGAAATCCGCGGTCGCGATCTTGGCGAGATCGCGCTGCATGTTCACGAAGTCGGCAGCGAGGATGCTGGGGTTGATGCGCGGTGCGCTGGGGAGTTCCACGTCTCTAGTCTCTCTCTTCGGAGTTCGCGTCGCCCTGCTCGGTGGCGGTGCGCTGGAGCAGCGCGAGGAACATGGCATCGGTGCCGTGGCGGTGCGGCCACAGCTGCACGCGACCGGAGCCGTCGCCGGCGAGGTCGATCGGTGACGCGGAGACGCCCTGGAGCACGCCACGCGCATCGAGCTCGGTGATGTCTGTGCGGCCTCGGAGCACCTCCTGGACGACGCCCGTCGTCTCGGCGAGATGCGGCGAGCAGGTGACGTACGCGACGATCCCACCCGGCGCGAGTGCGTGGAGCGCGGAGCTGAGGAGCTCGACCTGCAGCGGCACGAGCTCTGCGACGTCGGCGGGGGTCTTGCGCCAGCGCGCTTCCGGCCGCCGTCTGAGCGCGCCGAGGCCCGTGCACGGCGCGTCGACGAGGATGCGATCGAAGGCACCGGGATGGGACGCGCCGAACGAGCGCCCGTCCTCCTCGTGCACCACGACCTCGCCAGGCACCGCACGCAGGGCGTTGCGCACGAGACGTGCGCGTGTCGGGATGACCTCGTTCGCCTCGAGCGTGACGTCGTGCTCGCGGGCGATGGCGGCGAGCAGCGCGGTCTTGCCGCCCGGGCCGGCGCACAGGTCGAGCCAGCGCTCGCCCGACGTGATGGGCGCGGCAGCCGCCAGTGCGAGAGCGACGAGCTGCGAACCCTCGTCCTGCACGCGGACGGTGCCGCCTGTCGCGGCGATCACGCGATGCGGGTCTCCCCCGGGCGAGCCGAAGGCGGTCGGCGCGTACGGACGCCGTGGCTCACCCGGGTCTGCGAGACCGGGGAGCGCGACGAGCGTCACCTCCGGCGAGGCGTTGTCGGCGTCGAGGAGATCATCGAGCTCGTCTGCCCGGCCCTCGGCCGCCAGCGCGCGTCGCAATGCCCTGATGACCCACACGGGATGCGCGGAGCGCAGTGCGAGACGCTCGTCATCGGACCGTGCCGAGCTCTCGATGCGGTCTTCCCACTCCCCCGGTGTCTCTCGGGCGATCCGGCGCAGCACGGCGTTCGCGAAGCTCGAAGCGCCTCGCCCCTGCGTCGAGGCGACCAGATTCACGGATTCGTTGACGGCCGCGTGCGAGGCGACCCGTGTGGCGAGCAGCTGGTGCGTGGCCAGGCGCAGCGCATCGAGCACAGCCGGGTCGATCTCCTCCGCCGGACGATCGGCGGCGGAGGCGATGATCGCGTCGTAGGTGCCACGTCGACGGAGCGTCCCGTATGCGAGTTCAGTGGCCAGGGCCGCATCCTGCGGGCCGAGGCCCGCCTCGGCGATGGCCGAAGGCAGGATGAGGTTGGCGTAGGCATCCGACTCGGAGACCGCTCGCAACACGTCGTACGCCACCCGACGCGCGGGCTGCACCGTGCGCTGCGGCCCGCGAGGCTCGTCGCCACGACGGCCCCGTGGCTGACCACCGGCCTGCTGACTGCCACGCTGCCCGTGCGATCGCCCCTGCGGCCGGTTCTGCGGACCGCCCGGACGGCCGTCGCGACGCCTCGCGTCTCCCTGGCCGCTCATGCTCCGGCTCTCAGACCGTCGGTGTCGCGTTGGCCCCGCCACCAGTCGACCGCGTTCATGGCTCCCTTGCCCGCCGGCTGCACACGAGCGACCGAGAGGGGCGTCGAGCCCGTGCCGATGAGGAGGGCCGACTTCGTGGCGATGATCTCTCCCGGTTCCAGGGTGACGACGTCGCTCGATGGCGCCGCCTCGAGGATCTTCAGTCGGAGCCCGTCGACGGTGGTGTGCGCCCCGGGCTCGGGAGTGACTCCGCGGAAGCGCGCGAACACCTGAGCGAGGGGCTGGCTCCAATCGAGCAGGCCGTCGTCGAGCGTCAGCTTCGGCGCCAGTGTCGGCTCCCCGTGCTGCGGCACGGCGCGCGCAGTGCCGTCGGCGATGGCCTGCACGACCTCGGCCGTCAGCTGCGCCCCGTCGACGGCAAGGGTCGCGAGCGCCGCGTCGGCCGTCGCCCCTGCTGCCACATCGACGACGCGGGTCGCGAAGACATCTCCTGCGTCGAGGGCCGGCACGAGCTGGAAGACGCTTGCTCCGAGCTGGGCGTCGCCGGCGATCAGCGCGCGCTGCACGGGAGCAGCACCTCGCCACTGGGGCAGAAGCGAGAAGTGGAGGTTGATCCATCCCTTCGCCGGGGTGGAGAGCAGCGGCTCTCGCACGAGGCCGCCATACGCGACGATCACGCCGAGCTCGACCTGCAGGGCAGCGATCGCCTCTGTCGCCTCGTCACCGAGCCGCGCAGCCTTGATGATCGGCAGACCGAGGTCGGCGGCTGCCTGAGCGACGGGTGACGGTGTCAGCACCCTCTTGCGCCCCAGTGGCGCATCAGGACGCGTGACCACAGCCGCGATGTCGTGTTCGTCCGCGAGGCGGAGGAGGGTGGGAACGGCTGCCGATGGTGTGCCGGCGAAGACGAGACGCATGAAGGTGCTCCGGAGGGATGCGGGGTGAGGATCCGGGAGGATCGGGGTGATCGGATCGGTGCGGACTGATCAGAGCTCTGGGTCGAGGATATCGAGCCGAACCGAGAGCGTGCTCCGAGTCGACTTGCCCTTGCCCCGGCGATTGCTGACGGCTTCGGCGACGACGGCCGCTCGCAGCGTCGCCGCGACCTTGACTCCGGCGCCGTACTCGAACCGGACGAGGGCGCGGACGCGCGGCGGGTAGTCGTCGGACTCGATGGGCACAGGACCCAGGACCGCGTCGGACGGGAGGGCGAGCTCCTGCAGCGCCGCCAGCGCACGGCCGACGGCCGCGGCTGACCCCTCGACCAGGGCCACGCGCGCGGCCGGCGGCATGTGGAGCGGCGCGCGCTCTGCGAGCTCAGAGCGTGCGTAACCCGACTGGTTCCACGTCGCGAGCGCTCGCGCGATCGTGCCGTCGACTCCGACGAGGTGGATCGGCGCCCCCGGGGCCGCGAGCGCTGCCGCGTTCGACCACCACCGCAGGCAGGCCTCGCCGATCCGCAGATCCGGGGCCTGGAGCATCCGCGGACCGTCGAGCAGCACCACTGCGCGATAACCGCCCTCGGCAAGCGGCTCGGCGCCGCGCGTCGCGACCACCAGTGCGGGCTTGTCCGCGACGTGCTCGACCGGGTGCGCGCTGTCGGCCACGATCACGCGGACGCCGGGGAACGCCTTGCCCAGCTCGTCGGCGGTCCGCTCGCTTCCCGACGACGCCAGGCGCAGCTTGGTCGACGCACACGTCGGGCAGGTCCAGGCTCGCGCGCCCCGGCCGCACCACGCGCACACCGGCACGGCGCCGCGATGCTTGGCGCCCAGGGGTCCGCCGCAGTGCGCGCATCGGGCGGGGGCCCGGCACTCCGCGCATACGAGGGACGGTGCGAATCCCGGGCGCGAGACCTGCACGAGCACCGGCCCCTCGGACGCGGCGTTGCGGGCCGACAGGAACGCCGACGACGGCATCCGCTGGGCTGTCGGCGCATCCATCTCCTGCGGGGTGCTCAGGATCACCCTCGGCATCACCCGCCGCGCGGCTCGCACGTCCTGCAGGTAGCCGTGCGCGACGAGGCGCTCCACGTCCGTCGTACGGGTGTGGCCGACGAAGAGCAGGGCGGAGTCCTCCTGCTCCTGCCGGAGCAGGGCCGCATCGCGCGCGTTGATGTAGGGCGCGAGAGGTTCGCCGAGCAGCGGATCGCCGTCGTCCCAGACGGCGACGAGCCCGGCGCGGACCGGCGCGTACACGGCGGAGCGGTTGCCGACGACGATGCACGGAGCATCCTCGAGCGATCTGAGGAACGAGCGGTATCGATCGGGGTTCGTCTGACGTGAGTCGTATCGCACGACAGCCTCGGGCGGAACCAGCGAACCGAGCGCTGCGAGCAGCAGATCGAGGTCGCGATGGTCCGGCACGATCAGGAT
This sequence comes from Microbacterium forte, assembly GCF_031885415.1. Lineage (NCBI taxonomy): Bacteria > Bacillati > Actinomycetota > Actinomycetes > Micrococcales > Microbacteriaceae > Microbacterium > Microbacterium forte. The sequence continues at coordinate 508,618 of NZ_CP116871.1, read as the reverse complement.
GCTGGAGCGTCCGGCAGCGAGCATCCGCGTCGCCGTCGACGCGAGCAGAGCCGTCCAGCCAGGCTCGCCCCTGTGCTGCACCGGGATCGCCTCCACTGCGGCTCTGCCTGCGCCTTCGAGCACCTCCTCGAGGTGGTCGTACGTGGCGATGAGCGAAGATGCGGAGGTGACGGCGTCATCGGCGGGCACGGGCGTCGGCGCGTCTGAGGTCCACGCCTTCTCGACCCGCACCTGACGCTTGGGGATGACGAGACGCAGCACGTCCGACGCCGAACCCGCCGCACGGTCGGCTGCACGACGAGCCAGCCGGTAGGTGCGTTCGGGGAGCACGGGAACCTGTGAGACGACGCTCTCGACCTCGGAGAGGGGCCTGTCGGCGTCGTCCTCGGTGTCGATCTCGACCACGTACCCGTCGATGACCCGACCGGCGGTACGGAGCGGCACGCGCACGCGCACCCCGATGGGCACGTCTCCGAGTTCTGCCGGCAGGGCGTAGTCGAAGAGCCGGTCGAGCTGCGGAAGCGGCGAGTCGAGCAGCACGCGCGCGATACGACGGCTCTCGGCCGTCATGAGCGGATCGCCATCAGGCTCGCGCTCCGTCAGAGGCCTGCAGCGCGCCGCAGCTCCTCAGCGCGGTCGGTGCGCTCCCAGGTGAACTCCGGCAGCTCGCGACCGAAATGCCCATAGGCGGCTGTCTGCGCATAGATCGGGCGCAGCAGATCGAGCTCCTCGATGATCGCCTGCGGACGGAGATCGAAGACGTCGTTGATCGCGCGGATGATCGCCTCGTCCGACACCTTGCCGGTGCCGAAGGTCTCGACGTAGAGCCCCACCGGACGTGCGACTCCGATCGCGTACGCGACCTGGACTTCGAGCCGGTCGGCGAGACCCGCCGCCACGGCGTTCTTGGCGACCCAGCGCGTCGCGTAGGCGCCCGAGCGGTCGACCTTGGACGGGTCCTTGCCGCTGAAGGCACCGCCACCGTGGCGCGCCGCACCCCCGTAGGTGTCGATGATGATCTTGCGGCCGGTGAGCCCGGCGTCGCCCTTGGGACCGCCGGTCACGAAGGGACCGGCGGGGTTGATGTAGTAGGTGATGTCGTCGAGGTCGAGCCCTGTGGTCTCGAGGACCGGGTCGATCACGTGCTCCCGCACCTGTGCCTTGAGCTCTTCCTGCGAGATCTCGGGGTGATGCTGGGTCGACAGCACGACGGCATCGACGGTCTTGGGCGTGAAGCCGTCGTATCCGAGCGTGACCTGCGTCTTGCCGTCGGGGCGGAGGAACGGCAGCGCGCCGGAGCGGCGAACCTCGGCGAGACGCTCGGCGATGCGGTGCGCAGTCCACGCGGCCATCGGCATCAACTGCGGCGTCTCGTTCGTGGCGAACCCGAACATGATGCCCTGGTCTCCGGCACCGAGTCCGTCGAGCGGATCGACGGATGAGCCGTCGCGGTGCTCCTGGGCGCTGTCGACACCGTGGGCGATGTCCGTCGACTGCTCGCCCACCGAGATGCTCACACCGCAGGAGTCCCCGTCGAAGCCGGTGTCGCTCGACGTGTAGCCGATGCGATTGACGACCTGTCGGACGATGGTCGGGATGTCGACGTAGGCCTCGGTGCGGATCTCACCGGCGACGTGCACGAGACCGGTGGTCACCAGCGTCTCGACCGCGACCCGCGAGCCGGGGTCTTTCGCGATGAGTCCGTCGAGGATGCTGTCTGAGATCTGGTCGCAGATTTTGTCCGGGTGCCCCTCGGTGACGGACTCGGACGTGAACAGACGCAGCGCGCTCATCGGGGCTCCAGGACGGAATCGGACAGCAGGAAGGGGGTGGCTCCCATGATGGACCGCACCGCCGACATCAGTCGGCGGTGCGGTCATCGGACGTCACTCGGCGTGACGGAGGCGGAGCTTGTCCTCGTTGATCTCGTGCAGAGCGATGGTCAGCGGCTTGTCCTCGACGGAGGAGTCGACGAGCGGACCGACGTTGTCGAACAGGTTGCCCTCGTGGAGGTCGGAGTAGTAGTCGTTGATCTGACGGGCGCGCTTGGCGGCGTAGATCACGAGCTCGTACTTCGAGTCGACGCGGTCGAGCAGGTTGTCGATGGGGGGATCGATGATTCCGTTGGTGTGGTGTCCGGCCATGGTGGGACCTCCTGATCAGGCGACGGGATCGTCGCGAAGACTGTGCTGCGGCGCGCGAACAAGCTCAGCGCGCAGAGCTTGAAGACAATTCTACGACCTCTGCGGCCGCGGCGGCGACGTCCTCGTTCACGATGAGGTGATCGAACTCGTTCTGCGCGGCGAGCTCCACCTTCGCGGTGCGCAGTCTGCGAGCGCGTTCCTCGGCACCCTCGGTGCCTCGACCGACCAGTCTCTGAACCAGTTCGTCCCAGGTCGGCGGCAGCAGGAAGATGAGCGTCGCCGCAGGCTCGGCCTTGCGCACCTGGCGCGCACCCTGCAGGTCGATCTCGAGCAGAACGGTCTTGCCGGCGGCCAGCGCGGCATCGATCGGGGCACGCGGAGTTCCGTATCGCGACCTGTTGTGCACGACCGCGTACTCGAGAAGCTCGTCCTCGGCGATCAGCCGATCGAACTCCGCGTCGTCGACGAAGTAGTAGTGCACGCCGTCGATCTCGCCCGGGCGCGGTGCGCGGGTCGTCGCCGAGACCGACAGATGGATCTCGGGATTGTGCTCGCGGATGTGGGCAGCGACCGTGCCCTTGCCCACAGCGGTCGGGCCGGCGAGCACCAGCAGACGGCTGCGTGCGCCCCGCGGCTGCAGGAGCGGGAAGCGCGTGTCGAGCCACTGCGTGAGCGCCAGCCGTTGCCTGACGCCGAGACCGCCCAGTCGCTTGACCGGCGAGATGTGCAGTTCTGCGAGAATTCGGTCGCGCTTGCCCGCCCCGATGGCAGGGAGGGCGAGCAGGAAGTCCGTGATGCGCATCGATCCCTCGACCGAATCGGGGTCGGCGGTGGCGCGCTCGAGCACCGACTGCGGGGTGACGACACGCGTCGTCAGATCGCGCTTGAGCGACGCACGGGCGCGGCGCCGCTCGACCGCCTTGCGTGCGGCAGCGGCACGATCGACCTCGGGGACGGGACGGGACTCAGCCACGGCCGGCCTCCCTGTACTCTGCGACGCGAGCGTCGATGGCGGCGGCGAGACCAGCGGGTCCGGCCGAGAGGATGCTGCGGCTCTCGCTCGCGATCACCGCGGGGCTCATCGAGCCGAACCGCCGGTGCAGGTCTGCCGGAGTCGCGCCCTGCGTGCCGAAACCGGGGGCGAGGACGGGTGCCACCGGCGCGAATGCGGCGATGCCGGCATCCGTCCAGTCCACCGTCGCTCCGATGACGAAGCCGAAGCTCCCCCACTCGCCTGCCTCCGAGTGCTCCGCATTGCGTGCCGAGACGACCGAGATGATGTCCGCAGACACAGCGCGGCCGGTCTCGGAGACCGAGCGCTGCAGAGTCTGCGCCTCAGGGTTGCTCGTCGCGGCGAGCACGAAGAGGCCCTTGTCGTGCTCGCCGGCGAGGGCGAAGGCGCCGTCGAGCGCACCGACCCCGAGGAACGGGTTGACGGTCAGGGCGTCGGCCTCGAGCGGAGACCCCGGTGTGAGCCACGCCGCCGCATACGCATCCATGGTCGAGCCGATGTCGCCGCGCTTGGCATCCGCGATCACGATGAGTCCGGCCGCGCGCGCAGCCGCGAGCACCTCTTCGAGGGCTGCGAACCCCGCAGAGCCGAAGCGCTCGAAGAACGACACCTGCGGTTTCACGATCGCGGCACGGCCAACGGCGGCCTCGACCGTGCGCAGCCCGAACTCGCGGACGCCGGAGGCGTCGTCACCGAGCCCCCAGTCCGCGAGCAGCGCCGCATGCGGGTCGATACCCACGCACAGCGGGCCGTGCGCCGCGAGGGCGGCACGGACCCGTTCGCCGAAGCGTGCGCTCACAGAGCGGCCTTCCGGTCGAGTGCGTACTCCTGGAGGCTCTTCACCTGGAAGCCCTCGTGGGCTGCGTCCATGCCGCTCACCGCTGCGCCGAGCACTGCCATCGTGGTGAACAGCGCCTTGTCGGCCGCGACGGCAGCCGCACGGATCTCGTAGCCGTCAGCACGCGCCGCCCCACCCGAAGGCGTGTTCACGACGATGTCGATCGACCCGTCGTTGATGAGGTCGACGATGTTGGTCGCGCCCGACTCCTGGGTCTCGCTGTACTTCTCGACCACGGTCACCGCGATGCCGTTGCGCGAGAGGATCTCGGCCGTGCCCTCGGTGGCCACGATCGTGAACCCGAGCTGCTGCAGACGGTGGGCCGGCAGGATCACCGCGCGCTTGTCGGAGTCGGCCACCGAGATGAACACGGTGCCCGAGGTCGGCATCCCGCCGTACGCGGCCGCCTGGCTCTTCGCGAACGCGGTCGGGAAGTCGCGGTCGATGCCCATGACCTCGCCGGTCGAGCGCATCTCCGGGCCGAGGATCGAGTCGACGGTCTTGCCGTCGGCCGTGCGGAACCGCTTGAAGGGAAGCACGGCCTCCTTCACCGAGACGGGGGCGTCGAGCGGCACACGAGAGCCGTCCTGCTCGGGGAGCATGCCCTCGGCGCGGAGCTCGGCGATGGTCGAGCCGACCATGATGCGGCTCGCGGCCTTCGCCATCGGGATGCCCAGCGCCTTCGAGACGAACGGCACCGTGCGGCTCGCGCGCGGGTTCGCCTCGATGACGTAGAGCACGCCGGCGCTGATCGCGAACTGCACGTTGAGCAGACCGCGCACGCCGACACCCTTCGCGATCGCGAGGGTCGCCTCGCGCACCCGGTCGATGTCGGTGCGGCCGAGCGAGACCGGCGGCAGCGTGCAGCTGGAGTCGCCCGAGTGGATGCCGGCCTCCTCGAGGTGCTCCATCACGCCGCCGATGTACAGATCGGTGCCGTCGTACAGCGCGTCGACATCGAGCTCGATCGCATCGTCGAGGAATCGGTCGACGAGCAGGGGCTTGCCCTCCTCGATGATGACCTCGCCCGCCGTGCGCACGAAGTACTCGCGCAGCGACTCCGCGCTGTAGACGATCTCCATTCCCCGTCCGCCGAGCACGAAGCTCGGACGCACGAGCACGGGGTAGCCGATCTCGTCGGCCACGGCCACCGCGGCGTCAGCGTTCACAGCGGTGCCGTGACGCGGTGCGATGAGACCCGCCGCGTCGAGCAGCTGGGAGAACAGCTCGCGCTCTTCGGCGATGTCGATGGCCTCGGGGCTCGTGCCGAGCACGGTGTAGCCCGCGGCCTCGATGCCCTTGGCGAGACCCAGCGGCGTCTGGCCGCCGAGCTGGCAGACGACGCCGAGGATGGTGCCGCTGGCGGCTTCCGCGTCGAGCACCTCGAGCACGTCCTCGAGCGTCAGCGGCTCGAAGTAGAGCCGGTCGGACGTGTCGTAGTCGGTGGACACGGTCTCAGGGTTGCAGTTGACCATGATGGTCTCGAAGCCGGCATCCGACAGCGCGAACGACGCGTGCACGCAGGAGTAGTCGAACTCGACGCCCTGGCCGATGCGGTTGGGACCGGATCCGATGATCACGACCTTGGTGCGATCCGATGGCATGACCTCGGTCTCGAAGTCGTAGCTCGAGTAGTGATACGGCGTGAGAGCCGGGAACTCGCCGGCGCAGGTGTCGACCGTCTTGTACACGGGGCGGATGCCCAAGCCGTGGCGCACACCGCGGATCTCGGCCTCGTCGTCACCCCGGAGCTGTGCGATCTGCGCGTCGGAGAATCCGTGCTCCTTGGCATAGCGGAGCGTGGCCGCATCGAGCTCGGGCGCCGTGCGCACGGTCTCGGCGACCTCGTTGATCAGCACGATCTGGTCGATGAACCACGGGTCGATCGCAGTCGCCTCGAACGCCTGCTCGACTGTCGCACCCTTGCGCAGCGCCTGCTGCAGGGTGACGATGCGACCGTCGGTCGGGATCTTCGAGATCTCGAGCAGCTCGTCTGCAGAGCGGTTCTCCTCGCCCCAGTGGAAGCTCGAGCCGCGCTTCTCGAGCGAGCGCAGCGCCTTCTGCAGCGCGGTCGCGTAGTTGCGGCCGATCGCCATGGCCTCACCCACCGACTTCATGGTGGTCGTCAGCGTCGCATCGGCGGCCGGGAACTTCTCGAACGCGAATCGCGGCACCTTGACGACGACGTAGTCGAGCGTGGGCTCGAAGCTCGCCGGGGTGACACCCGTGATGTCGTTGGGGATCTCGTCGAGACGGTAGCCGAGTGCGAGCTTGGCCGCGAGCTTGGCGATCGGGAATCCGGTGGCCTTCGAGGCGAGGGCGCTCGAGCGCGAGACGCGCGGGTTCATCTCGATGACGATGATGCGGCCGTTGCTGGGGTCGACGGCGAACTGGATGTTGCAGCCACCGGTGTCTACGCCGACGGCGCGGATGATGTCGATGCCGATGTCGCGGAGCTTCTGGTACTCGCGGTCGGTGAGCGTCAGAGCCGGGGCGACCGTGATCGAGTCGCCCGTGTGCACGCCGACCGGGTCGACGTTCTCGATCGAGCAGACGACCACCGTGTTGTCGGCGGTGTCGCGCATGAGCTCGAGCTCGTACTCCTTCCAGCCGAGGATCGACTCCTCCAGGAGCACCTCGGTGGTCGGCGAATCGCGCAGACCGGCCCCGCCGATGCGGCGCAGGTCCTCTTCGTCGTATGCGAAGCCCGAGCCGAGACCGCCCATCGTGAACGAAGGGCGCACGACGAGCGGATAGCCCAGCTCGGCCGCACCCTCGAGCAGGTCGTCCATCGAGTGCGCGATGATGCTGCGGGCGACGTCGGCTCCGGCGTCGAGCACGAGCTGCTTGAAGATCTGGCGGTCCTCGCCCTTGTTGATCGCCTCGAAGCTCGCGCCGATCAGCTCGACGTCGTACTTCTCGAGGATGCCGTGGTTGTGCAGCTCGATCGCGGCGTTCAGGGCGGTCTGTCCACCGAGAGTCGGAAGGATCGCGTCAGGGCGCTCCTTCGCGATGATCGTCTCGATGACCTGCCACGTGATCGGCTCGATGTACGTCGCGTCGGCGAAGTCGGGGTCGGTCATGATCGTGGCCGGGTTGGAGTTGACCAGGATGACCCTGACGCCCTCTTCGCGGAGCACACGGCACGCCTGGGTGCCGGAGTAGTCGAACTCGCAGGCCTGACCGATGACGATCGGGCCGGAGCCGATGACGAGAACGGAGTTGATGTCGTCGCGCTTGGGCATTACTTGGCGTCCTTCTTGCTGGCGATGACCATGTCACGGAACCGGTCGAAGAGATAGTTGGCGTCGTGCGGGCCGGCGGCGGCCTCCGGGTGGTACTGCACCGAGAACGCCGGGATGTCGAGGGCGCGGAGGCCCTCCACGACGTTGTCGTTCAGACCGACGTGGCTGACTTCGACCTTGCCGTAGCCGTGGGGACTGTCGAACGAACCCTCCAGCGGCGCTTCCACGGCGAAACCGTGGTTGTGCGCGGTGATCTCGACGCGTCCGGTGGACTTGTCGAGCACCGGCTGATTGATGCCGCGGTGGCCGAAGGGCAGCTTGTAGGTGCCGAGCCCCAGCGCCCTGCCGAGCAGCTGGTTTCCGAAGCAGATCCCGAAGAACGGCAGCCCGTCGTCGAGCACCGAGCGCAGCAGCTCGACATGGTCGCCCGACGCCGCGGGGTCTCCGGGGCCGTTCGAGTAGAAGACGGCGACGGGGTCGATCGAGCGGATGTCGTCGATCGTGACGTCCTGGGGCAGCACGTGCACCTCGAAGCCGCGGGCTGCCAGATTGTCGATCGTCGCCTGCTTGACTCCGAGGTCGAGGACGGCGAGATTGCCGACCCGCTCCCCCATCGCCGTCGTCACCGTGGCGACGTCGACAGAGACCTGCGACGAGAGGTTCTGACCGGCCATCTCGGGGGCTTCGCGCACGAGCCGCAGCTGCTCTTCGGGGTCGATCTTCGCGGCGTCGCCCGAGAACACGCCGCCGCGCATCGAGCCGGCCGAGCGGATGTGTCGGGTGATCGAGCGGGTGTCGATGCCGCTGATGCCCACGATGCCGTCTCGCTCGAGGATCTCGTCGAGCGAGGCGTTGGCTCGCCAGTTCGAGACGACGCGCGAGGGGTCGCGGACGATGTAGCCGGCCACCCAGATGCGACGGGACTCGCGGTCTTCGTCGTTCATGCCGGTGTTGCCGATGTGCGGTGCCGTCTGCAAGACGATCTGGCCTGCGTACGAGGGATCGGTGAGGGTCTCCTGGTAGCCGGACATGCCGGTGGCGAAGACGACCTCGCCGAAAGTGGTGCCCCGCGCGCCGTATGCACGGCCCGTGTGGCGGGTCCCGTCTTCGAGGACGAGGACGGCGGGTTCGGGGAGGGCTGTCATGACGTTGCTCCTGTGTCGGGGGCGGCGGTGTCGTCCGTGGCGGGGACGAGGCGCTGCAGTTCTGAGATGAAGTTCTGGGGGTCGCCGTCTGTCAGGCGGAGGTACGAGTCGACGATCGTGTCGTCGTCTGCGCTCCAGGCGACGCGGACGAGTCCGCCCGGTTCCACGACGCGGTCGATCGTCACGGTCGCACGATCGACGCTCGCGAGCCGTGCAGAGGCGAGGAAGACCGTCGGCGCCCCGTCGAGGCAGAGCGCGAGGCCGCGATCAGTGACGGCGGCCTCTCCCCTGGCTCGGTAGGCGAGCGGGTGCAGGGTCAGCCGCTCCAGCGGCTGGTCGTGCTTGGTCGTCGAGACGTAGAGCACCTCACGACGGGCGATCACCTCGGCGTGCTCCGGCACTCCGAGGGGCGCCGAGAGACCAGAGTCGCGTCGGAGTCGTCGTCGCCACGCGGTGAACATGACGACGAGCACGAGCGCCGCCACGGCGATGGTGATCGCGATGGCGATGTCGCGCGCGCTCATGCGTTCAGCTCCTCGACGACGTCTGCGCCGTCGACCGTCAGGACTCCGCGGTGCATCGTGAATTCGACGCGACCGGGGAGGTCGCGGCCGAGGTAGGGCGAGTTCACGCTGCGACCGTGCAGGTCCGATTCGGTGAAGACGCCGGCGACGGACGGGTCGTAGAGGGTGATCTGCGCGGGAGCACCCGCCTCGAGAGGCAGCCCGTGGCCCGAGAGACGGCCGATCCGCGCGGGCGCGGCGCTCATCACCCGAGCGACGTCCTCCCAGCCGATCAGGCCGGTCTGCACCATCGACTGGTGCACGACGCGCAGCGCGCTCTCGAGTCCGACCATGCCGTTGGCGGCGGCCTGCCACTCGCACGACTTGTGCTCGCTCGGGTGCGGCGCGTGGTCGGTCGCGACGATGTCGATGGTGCCGTCGGCGAGGCCTTCGCGCACCGCCAGGACGTCCTCCTCGCGACGCAGCGGCGGATTGACCTTGTAGCGCGCGTCGTACCCGCGCACGAGCTCATCGGTGAGGAGCAGATGATGCGGAGTGACCTCGGCCGTGACGTCGATGCCCCGCTTCTTGGCCCAGCGGATGATGTCGACGGAGCCGGCCGTGGACAGGTGGCAGACGTGCAGACGCGATCCGACGTGCTCGGCGAGGAGCACATCGCGGGCGATGATCGACTCCTCGGCGACGGCCGGCCATCCGGCGAGGCCGAGCTCGGCCGAGACGGTGCCCTCGTTCATCTGGGCGCCCTCGGTGAGGCGGGGGTCCTGCGCGTGCTGCGCGATGACGCCGCCGAAGGACTTCACGTACTCGAGCGCGCGACGCATGATCAGCGGGTCGAAGACGCAGAATCCGTCATCGCTGAAGACGCGAACCTGCGCACGGGATGTCGCCATCGCACCGAGCTCGGCGAGTCGCTCGCCCTTCTGCCCCACGGTCACGGCGCCGATGGGCTGCACGGTCGCGTACCCGGCCGCTTCACCGAGCGCGAGCTCCTGCTCCACGACGCCTGCGGTGTCGGCCACCGGAGACGTGTTCGGCATGGCGAACACGGCGGTGAACCCGCCGGCCGCGGCCGCCCTGGTGCCGGTGAGGATCGTCTCGGACGCTTCGTAGCCGGGTTCGCGCAGATGGGTGTGCAGATCGACGAGCCCGGGAAGTGCCACCAGGCCGTCGGCGTCGATGACCCGCGCACCCCCACGGCTCAGCCCGGTGCCGATCTCGGTGATCAGACCGTTCTCCACGATGATGTCGGCGCGCTCGGCACCGAGAAGCTGTGCGCCGGTGATGACGAGGGTCTCGCTCACAGGTCTCCCCCTCGTTCGTCGTCTCGTTCTCCTGCAAGGAGCAGGTACAGCACCGCCATGCGGATGGACACCCCGTTCGTCACCTGTTCCAGCACGGTCGAACGCGGGGAATCGGCGGCTTCGGAGGAGATCTCCAACCCTCGGTTCATGGGTCCGGGGTGCATGACAATGCTACCGTCCGGAAGGCCGGCCACACGCAGCGCGTCAAGACCCCATCGTCTGGAATACTCCCGCTCAGTGGGGAAATATGCGGCGTTCATGCGCTCGAGCTGGATGCGGAGCATCATCACGGCGTCGGGCCCCTCGGCCAGGGCCTGGTCGAGGTCGTAGACGACCCTGGCGGGCCAGAGCGAGACGTTCTGCGGCACCAGGGTGGGCGGAGCGACCAGGGTGACCTCGGCGCCGAGCGTGGCGAGCAGCCAGACGTTCGATCGCGCGACCCGCGAGTGCAGCACGTCGCCGACGATCACGACCCGGATGCCGGCGAGATCGCGACCGCGGCTGTCGGCGCCGAAGCGCCGTTTGCGGATCGTGAACGCGTCGAGGAGCGCCTGGGTCGGGTGCTCGTGCGTGCCGTCGCCGGCATTGACCACCCCGGCCGAGATCCAGCCGCTGGTGGCGAGTGTCTGCGGCGCACCTGATGCGGGGTGGCGGATGACGACCGCATCCGCGCCCATCGCCTGCAGCGTCTGGGCGGTGTCCTTCAGGCTCTCCCCCTTGGAGACGCTCGAGCCCTTGGCCGCGAAGTTGATGACGTCGGCCGACAGACGCTTCGCTGCGGCCTCGAACGAGATGCGGGTTCGCGTCGAGTCCTCGAAGAAGAGGTTCACGACGGTCTTGCCGCGGAGGGTCGGGAGTTTCTTGACCTCGCGTGACTGCGTGTCGGACATGTCCTCGGCGACGTCGAGGATGCGCAGAGCCGTCTCGCGATCGAGGGTGCGGGTGTCGAGGAGGTGTCTCATGCTTCGATCGTCACCTCCTCGGCGCCGTCATGTTCGGCCAGCCGCACGTTGACGCGCTCCTGACGGGACGACGGGATGTTCTTGCCGACGAAGTCGGGCCGGATCGGCAGTTCGCGGTGCCCCCGATCGACCAGGATCGCGAGGCGCACGATCGAGGGACGGCCGATCGACTGCAGCGCATCGAGCGCAGCGCGGATGCTGCGGCCGGAGAAGAGCACGTCGTCGACGAGGACGACCGTCTTGCCGTCGATGCCGCCGGCGGGGATGTCCGTCGGACGAGGGGACCGCGTCGGCTGCTTCGCGAGATCATCCCGGAAGAGTGTGACGTCGAGCGCTCCCACCGGAACGGCGGTCTGTGCGATCTCACCGATCACAGCGGACAGGCGATGGGCGAGAGTGACTCCGCGGGTCGGAATTCCCAGCAGGACGAGGTTCTCAGCCCCCCGATTGGATTCGAGGATTTCATGTGCGATGCGGGTCAATGCCCGCGAGATATCGGCTTCGTGCAGCACAGTTCGTGCACTCATCGGCCGCTCCCTTCTCCGCCTCACAGGACGGTGTTAAAGGTTGCTTGATTGACCCAGTCTAGCGCGACTCAGCGCCACTCCAGGACTTCACGAACGACCGCCTGCGATGCGGGCGAGCCGTCGTTCGCTATGCCGGAGAGTGACTCGTGCGAGAGCATCGCGCCCTCGGCCCCGGCGGCGGCGGTGATTTGTTCCAGGGCGGATGTGACGCGTGGTGCCGCTGCGCGCGCATGCGTCGCATCTCCACGTGCCGAAGTGTGCGGGAAGACGACGAGCTCGGCCACGCCGACGGCGACGGGGCGTGCTGCGGCCACGACGAGGGTCGGGGGCAGAACGGGCTGCAGCGCGTGGGGCAACGGGAAGGGCAGTTCGTCGGTCAGCAGACCTCGCCACCAGCTGCGCTTCGAGCCCTTCTCGTCGCCGATCTCGAGCGCGGTCGCCGTCCACTCCGAGCCTCGCGCGCGGAGCCTGCCGTCGAAGTCGTCGTCGCGGCGCTCGAAGCCCACGCCGGTCAAGAAGTCCGCGGCGATGCGCACGAGTCGCTCGGGGTTGGAGCGCACGATCCATCGCGCACCGCGCAACGGCCCCTTGTACTCGAGCCGCGTCGTTCGGGCATCACGACCCGATCCCTGCGGATGCGGGGTTCGTGACACGTCAGCTGGCCTCGCTGAGCACAGCGTCGCTGACTTCGTCGATCTTCGTGGAACGGATGGGGTGACCGCTCGTCGACAGGCAGCGGCCGGTCTTGAGGTCCCACTTCCAGTCGTGCATGCTGCAGGTCAGGATGCCGTCTTCGTCGACCTTGCCGGTCTTGGTCAGGTCGGCACGCAGGTGCGGGCAGCGGCGCTGCACGACCCAGTCGCCGATCTCGGCGTCCTCGGTCTGATCCGTCTGCTCCTGGTACCAGTTCTCGACGTACTCGATGCGGTCGACCGAGAGGCACTTGAGGAACGTCGTCAGGAACTCGTTGAACTTGCCGCTGCGTCCCACCTGGAACTGCATGGAGAGGAAGATCGAGTTCGACCAGTCGATCTCATGATCGCGGATGTTCGTCGAGACGAGATCAGCGGGGATCGTGTACCAGTAGATGCACTCCTCGCCCGCATACTCGCGGACCTTCGCCCGAGGGAAGTCCACGACCATGTCGAGGTCGCCGATCCTGAATCGCACGCAGCCACCGACTCCGAGGCGGATGGTGCGCGACTTCTTCAGCAGCGGCTCCCACCAGGCCTTCAGCTCATCGAGCATCTCGGCGGCAGGAAGGACCTCTGCGCGAGAAGCCTCCTCATCGAGGATCTCCTGCTGGCGGGACGCCCGCTGCTCGTCGAGGTAGTCCCACTTCGCATCGAAGATGTGGGCGAGCTCCGCCTCGGTGTACAGCGTCTGCTCGGTCGACACCTGACCGGCGTCGACGGTCACGACCGTCCCCGGAACGAACAGATGCCCGTCGTACTGCGGGGAGAGCTCCTTCATGTGGGCGAGGAACTGCTTCTGGTCCGTGAAGATGGACTCACCGTTGCGTCCGACCCCGTTGAAGTCGAAGAGATCGTCGCGCAGGAACATGGGCGGCCCTGCCATCGGGAAGACGTGCGGAGCGTCCACCTTGTCGATGTAGTACATCGCTCGCTTGTTCTGCGCGTCTCGCTTGAGCTTCGCGAAGTTCTGCTTCGCGTCCATCGGCAGGTCGTAGACCATGGGCCACCAGATCGCACCCGAGACCTGCGTGAAGTACGCGTCGGGCTTGCCGAAGTGCAGCAGCGTGTCGAGGTCGAGGGGGTGGGAGTCGTTCTGGTTGAGCACCGATCCGGTGCCGTCGTCGACGCTCAGCGACGAGTCGCCGATGGGGCCGTCACTCGGCGCTCGCAACGGCGTGATCATGATCTTGAGATCACCGCGCTCGATGATCTTGCCCGCCGGGGCGTAGGTGATGTTCGTGTATCCCAGTGCCCTGATGTCCTGTTCGAGGTCATCGATGGGGTACTCGGGCAGCAGCACCTCGATGTCCTTGCGGATGTAGCGCTCGAGCAGCGTCGGGTCGAAGTGGTCGCGGTGCCGGTGAGAGATGTAGAGGAAGTCCGCCTCGCGGCCGAACCGCTCCCAGTCGAGAGCGCGGTTGTCGGGGAACGGGAACCACGAGCCGAAGAACGAGGGCCCGAGAACCGGGTCGCAGATGATGTTCCCGCCGACTGTCTCGATGAACATCCCGGCGTGGCCGAGTCCCGTGATCCGCATGCATTCCTCCTGAAGTGAGCCGTTCGATTCTACCGACGGGGTGCTGGACGGATGCGGTGACCCGGCCGGAACAAATCAGGCCTCGTCGAACAGACCCTTGATGTCGTCCGCCGTGAGCGACTGCGCGAAGAGCTCGTCGTCGTCCATCACCGCGGTGAAGAGCCTGGCCTTGCGGCGCTGAAGCTCGAGGACCTTCTCCTCGATCGTGCCGGTCGAGATCATCCGATAGACGAACACCTGATTCGTCTGCCCGATGCGATGCGTGCGGTCGATCGCCTGCTCTTCGGCGGCCGGGTTCCACCAGGGATCGAGAAGGAAGACATAGTCGGCTTCGGTCAGCGTGAGTCCGAACCCACCGGCCTTCAGACTGATCAGGAACACCGGCTGCTCCCCCGCCTTGAACCCGTCGATCACCTGCTCTCTGCGCCGCGTCGAGCCGTCGAGATGCGCATACGGGACGCCGGCGGCCTCGAGACGAGCAGCTGCGAGATCGAGGAACGAGGTGAACTGGCTGAAGACGAGCGCGCGGTGCCCCTCGGCCTGCAGCTCGACCACTCGCTCGAGAAGCGTGTCGAGCTTGCTCGAGCCGATGTCCGCATCGGCTTCGTCGACCAACGCAGGTGCGAGGCTCAGCATCCGCAGCAGCGTGAGAGAGCGGAACACGATGAAGCGGTTGCGATCGAGATCGTCGATCAGCCCCAGGACCTTCTGACGCTCGCGCTGCAGCACGACGTCGTAGAGCGCCTTGTGCTCCGGGCTCATCTCGACCTCGAGAAGCTGCTCCTGCTTGGCAGGGAGATCGGGCGCCACGAGCTCCTTCGTGCGCCGCAGCATCAGAGGCCTGACGCGACGACGGAGCTGGGCGAGGCGCCGAGCGCGATACTCGCCGCCCTCCTCGTTCTCGGGCACCTTCCCCTTCTCGATCGGCTGGATGTAGCGGTCCTTGAACTTCCGCGCCGAGGGGAAGAGCCCCGGCGCGGCGAGTTTGAGAAGCGACCACAGCTCGGAGAGGCTGTTCTCCATCGGCGTGCCGGTCACGGCGTACGTGACGTCGGCACGGAACGTCGAGATGGCGCGGTGGAGTCTCGTCTTGGGGTTCTTGACGAACTGGGCCTCGTCGAGGATCAGCCCGGCCCACTCGACCTCGCGGAACTCCTCTTCGTCGAGTCGTGCGACCGTGTACGAGCTGACGACGAGATCGCTCGACCGTGCCGCCGCCCTCAGCACGTCAGCGCGTTTTCCGCTCGTGCTGTCGACGATCGACACGCGAAGCCCCGGAGTGAATCGCGCGGCCTCCGACCGCCAGGTGCTCAGCACCGACGTGGGCGCGAGCACGAGGAACGGCCGCGTCTCGCCGGCATCCCTCGTGTGCTGCACGAACGTCAGGAGCTGCAGGGTCTTGCCGAGACCCATGTCGTCGGCGAGGATTCCGCCCAGCCGATGACGCCACAGGAAGACCAGCCAGTCGAAGCCGGTCTTCTGATAGGGGCGCAACTCCGCCTGAACCCCCTCGGGCACGGGCGTCGGGGGGACACCGGTGGCCTGACGAAGCCCGTCAGCCGTGGCGCGCCAGCTGACGGCAGGCTCGGCCTCGTCTGCGAGATCCTCGAACTCCTCCCAGAGATCGGTCTGGTAGCGACTGATCCGGGGACCCGTCTCCCACTCGTCGAGCTCGCCCGCCTCCTCGATGAGGTCACGGAGACGATCCAGCGACGGGTGGTTGAGTGAGAAGTACCCGCCATCGGAGAGGAGCAGCTTCTTGCGCCCCTTGCTCAGTGCCGTGAACAGCGGCCCGAAGGGGATCGTCCGGCCGTCGATCGTCACGAGGATGCCGAGATCGAACCAGTCGGAGTCAGTCGACTCGACGGTCGTGACCTTGACCTGCGGATCGCCGATCAGCTCGCGGTACGCCTTGCGCTCTCCGCTCGATTCGACGCGGACTCCCACCGCCTCGAGTGCGGGAACCCCCTCCGCGACGAACGCCGCCGCGTCGATGTCATGGAAGGAACCGCTCGGCCTGAAGCTCGTCGTGCGGAACTCCTGCCACGCAGCCTCGATCGCCGCCCTCTTGGCGGTCTCGACGGCGGCGTCGCGCACTGCTGCGTCGTTCCAGGCGAACGGCACGCGCCCGAACTGACCGTATGACCATTCGAACGTGTAGCTCACGACATCGCCGCGCTCGTAGCTGACGGTCAACACGGGCTCCGGCTCGGGAACGTCGGGGAGCGCGACCGCGCCGACCGTGCGCACGGTGCTTCGTCTCGCCAGCAGCGGATACGCGTCGGCGATGAACGCCTTCTCGTCGTCGGAGGGCACGACGATCGGATCGGGTGCCGCGAGCAGTGCGCGCGTCTGCTCGCTCAGCGACACCTCGGCGAGGACGATCTCGATCCGTGCGCCCACGAGGCCGACCGAGTACACCCCCGTGCGGCCGATCGGATGCACCTCCCGGTCAGGAACCTCTCGATCGTCGATGCGCACGTCCGCGGACACCGCCAGAGAGCCGTCGTCCGTTCGAGTGATGCGTGTCGAGACCTCCGCGCCGGCCGCGATGCGCACCGAGGCGCTCTTCTGACTCGCGACGAGCGGGATGCCGAGCTCGGCGCCCGATCGGAGGTGCCGCCAGAGCAGAGGGGACTCGACCTGGTCGAGGACGAGCCATTCGCCGGCGTTGCCGGAGAGCAGCGAATCCCGCGAGATGCTGAGCAGGTCGCCGAACCAGCGGTTCTGATCGCGACCGAACTGTGAGGCGTCGCGCCGGACGGCATCCCAGCCTGCGCCTCCCTGGATCCAGGCGCCGGTCTGCGCACTGCGCATCATCGGACGGATCGCCAGCAGCAGCTCCCCGTTCGGACGTGCCAGATCGCGTGCCGTCGCAGCACGAACGGGGCGTGGTCCCCAGTGGTTCTCGCTGCGGGACTCGCGGTGCCGCAGCTCGATCCCGAGCGCGAGGCGCTGGGGGTGCCGAGAGACCGACGGGTCGAGCAGACTGCGCCACGACGTCGCCGCAGCGCTGCGGGGCGCGACTGACTCGGGTTGAACCTCGGGCTGACGCTGAAGAGCCGCCGCCTGCTGGGAGTACTCGTGCACGTTGGACGCGAGCAGCGTCGCGACGACGTGCTTGCAGCCGCTGCCCACCGGGCACGAGCAGCGAGTCGTCCTCGGACGCCTCGTCCCGTTCGACGAGTGGAAGAGGATCTCGGTCACATACTGGGCATCGGAGCTGCCGCGAACATGCCCCTCGAGTTCGAGGAGATCCTCATGCCAGACCACGTCGAGCACGTTGCCCTCGCGGAAATAGGCGAGACCGCGTTGATAACCACCCGCATCGGTGATCTGCATGAGATCCCGAAGATCGACGTGCGGCGCGGGCATGACCCCATCCTTCCCAGGGCCTCCGACATCTCGGAGACCGCGTCCTGAGTCGTCGCTCAGGCCGCGCGAGAGACGCGGGCGAGCACGCCGTGCACGAATGCGCCCGAATCGTCGGTGGAGAACTCCTTGGCGAGCTCGACCGCCTCATCGATGGCGACGGCCGTCGGCACCTCGGCGTTGAACAGGATCTCCCAGACGCCGATGCGCAGCAGCGCGCGGTCGACCGCGGGCATCCGCTCGAGCTTCCAGTCTCGACTGTGCGTCGTGATGAGCTCGTCGATCTCGTCGCGGTGGTCGATGATGCCGTCTACGACTTCGCGCGCGTACAGCCAGGAGGCCTCGCGGGCGGGTTCGCTCGCGGCGCGCTTGGCTTCGGCGGCCAGGGCCACCGCGACCTCGTCGCCACGGACGTCGGCGGAGAACAGGATGTCGAGTGCGCGCTTGCGCGCCTTCGTACGGGCGCTCACGCCTTACTTCTCGCGACCGAGGTAGTCGCCGGTGCGCGTGTCGACCTTGACCTTGGTGCCGGTCTCCACGAACAGCGGCACCTGGATCTCGTAACCCGTCTCGAGCGTGGCGGGCTTGGTGCCGGCCGACGAGCGGTCGCCCTGCACGCCCGGCTCGGAGTAGGTGATCTCGAGGATCACGGACGCCGGCAGATCGATGTACAGCGGGTTGCCGTTGTTGAGCGCGATCGTGACCTGCTGGTTCTCGAGCAGGAAGTTCTTCGCATCGCCGACGGTCGCCGCGGGGACAGTGATCTGGTCGTAGTCGGTCTGGTCCATGAAGACGTACCCGTCACCATCGGTGTACAGGTAGGTGTAGTCGCGACGGTCGACATTCTCGATCTCGATCTTCGCGCCGGCGTTGAACGTCTTGTCGACGACCTTGCCGCTCATCACGTTCTTGAGCTTCGTGCGGACGAACGCGCCGCCCTTGCCGGGCTTGACGTGCTGGAACTCGACGACGCTCCAGAGCTGCCGCTCGATGTTGAGGACGACGCCGTTCTTGATGTCTGCGGTAGATGCCATGCGCTGGACTTTCCGTTTCTAGAGTCTGGGGGCCGCTCGCGTCCGAGGTGGACTGGGGTGGGCCGAGAGTCGATTCTACGCGATGAGCGCTGCGAGCTGCCGCACAGCGCTCGCGTAGCCGTCGACGCCCTCGCCGATCACACGCACCGCTGCCACATCGTGGAGGTAGGAATGGTGCCGGAACTCCTCCCGCGCGTACACGTCGGAGATGTGCACCTCGGCGAAGGGCAGAGCGACGCCGGTCAGGGCGTCGCGCAGCGCCACACTCGTGTGCGTGAGCCCGCCTGGGTTGATGATGATCGCAGTGCAGTCCTCCCTCGCGGCGTGGATGGCATCGATCAGCACCCCCTCGTGATTGCTCTGCAGCGCCCGGAGCTCGAAGCCCTCCGCCTCGGCGGCCGCAGCGGTGAGCTTCTCGACATCGGCGAGTGTCGCCGTGCCGTAGACCTCGGGCTCGCGGCTGCCGAGCAGGTTGAGGTTCGGACCGTTGACGAGCAGGATGCGACGGGTCATTCGCCGATCTCCTGGTAGGCGGCGAAGAGCAGCGACTCGTCCGGCGCCTGCAGCACGGTGGGCTTGGCGATGTCGTCGAGGAGGATGAACCGCAGCATGCCACCCCGGCTCTTCTTGTCGCGCTGCATCGTCGCGAGCAGCTGTGGCCATGCACCGGCACGATAGCCGGTCGGCAGCCCGAGCGAGTCGAGGATCGTGCGGTGACGCTCGGCGGCGGAGTCCGACAGTCGGCCGGCGAGTCGCGACAGCTCAGCCGCGTACAGCATGCCGATCGAGACCGCCGCACCGTGGCGCCAGCGGTATCGCTCGGCATGCTCGATCGCGTGGCCGAGGGTGTGGCCGTAGTTGAGGATCTCGCGCTGGCCCGCTTCGCGGAAGTCGTCGGAGACGACCTGCGCCTTCATGTCGATGGCGAGTTCGATCGCCCGACGGAACTCGGGTGTCGTCGAGTCGACGGCGCGCGCGGGGTCCGCTTCGATGATGTCGAGGATCTCGGGCGCCCAGATGAATCCGGCCTTCACGACCTCGGCGAAGCCCGCGGTCGCCTCGTTCGGGCTGAGGCTGGCGAGCTCGTCGAGGTCGCCGATCACCGCGCGAGGTGCCCAGAAAGCGCCGACGAGGTTCTTGCCCTCGGCGGTGTTGATCCCGGTCTTGCCGCCCACCGATGCGTCCACGAGGCCGAGCACGGTGGTGGGCACCTGGACGAGCTGCACCCCCCGCAGCCAGGTCGCCGCGACGAAGCCGGCGAGATCGGTCACGGCGCCGCCGCCGTATCCGACGACGGCGTCCGAACGGGTGAAGTCGGCCTGTCCCATCACCTGCCAGCAGAAGGCGGCCACCTCGATGCGCTTGCCCTGCTCGGCATCAGGCACCTCTGCGAGCAGAACCTCTCGCTGACCGTTCTCGACGTCGGCGAGCAGCCGATCCCGCAGCTCCGCCGCGCGGGCGGCGAGCGTGGGCGGGTGGACGACGAGGACCTTGCGCACTCCGGGATCGAGCGCCTCCGACACCCGGTCGAGGATGCCGCGTCCGATGGCGATGTCGTAGGGGTTCTCCCCCGTCACGCTGATGGTTGTCGTACTCATCCCAGTTCTCTCCTCCATGCCACGATGTCGTCGGCTATGCGCTGCATGGGGCGCCGTGACGTGTCGAACGTCACGGATGCCACCTCGTCATACCAGTCTCGACGTTCTTCGAAGATCTGTGTCCAACGCCCGACGGGGTCATCGCCCGCGAGCAGGGGGCGTCCGCCGCTGTGGATCCGATCGGCGACCGCCGCAGGGGTCACGGTCAGGAACACGACCGGGTGCTCGATCAGCAGCGTGCGGGTGGCCGCGTCCGTCACGGCCCCACCGCCGAGGGAGATCACACCGCCCGCCCCCAGAGCCTCTGCGACCGCGGCGCGCTCGAGCGCGCGGAAGTGCGCCTCACCGTGCTGCTCGAAGATCGCCGGTATCGGGCCGTATGCTGCGACCACGCGCTTGTCGGTGTCGACGAACGGCACGCCGAGCTTGCGCGCGACGCGACGCCCGACGCTGGTCTTGCCGGCGGCCATCGGACCGACGAGCACCAGCGTCAGCGGATCAGCCTCGCTCGTCATGCGCGATGAGCGCCGCCTCGGACGCGGGCGTCGTGCGCAGCTCGGCCGGGATCGCCGCGAGGTAACCCTCGAGGTTGCGGCGGGTCTCGCCGATGCTGTCGCCCCCGAACTTCTCGAGCACGGCATTGGCGAGTTCGACGGCCACCATGGCTTCGGCCACCACTCCGGCCGCCGGCACGGCGCACACGTCAGAGCGCTGATGGTGTGCGGTGGCGTCCTCGCCCGAGGCGACGTCGATCGTGCGAAGAGCATGCGGCACGGTGGCGATCGGCTTCATTCCCGCGCGCACGCGCAGCACCGTTCCGGTCGACATCCCGCCCTCGGTGCCTCCCGCGCGGTCCGAGCCGCGCGAGATGCCGTCTGCGGTCGTGAACAGCTCGTCGTGAGCGGCGGAGCCGCGTCGGCGCGTGGTCTCGAAGCCGTCGCCGACCTCGACGCCCTTGATCGCCTGGATGCTCATGAGTGCCTGCGCGAGACGTGCATCCAGACGGCGATCCCAGTGAACGTGCGAGCCCAGTCCGGGCGGAAGACCGTATGCGAGCACCTCGACGATCCCACCGAGGGTGTCGCCGTCCTTCTTCGCGTCATCGACTTCCTCCACCATGAGGGCGGAGGTCGTCGCGTCGAAGCAGCGCAGCGGATCGGCATCGAGCGTGTCGACGTCTTCGGGGGTCGGAAGCGGAGCGCCGTCCGGCACGCGTACCGGCCCGATCGACAGCGTGTGGCTGACGAGGCGGATGCCCAGCTCGCCGAGGAACGAGCGGGCGATGGCGCCGAGGGCGACCCTGGCAGCCGTCTCTCGTGCGCTGGCACGCTCGAGGATGGGCCGTGCTTCGTCGAAGTCGTACTTCTGCATGCCCACGAGATCGGCGTGTCCTGGCCGCGGGCGGGTCAGCGGTGCGCTCCGGCCACGGGACTTGTCTGTCAGCTCGACGGGCTCGGGGTTCATGACCTCGATCCACTTCGGCCACTCCGTGTTGCCGATGCGGAGAGCGATCGGGCTGCCGAGGGTCTTGCCGTGGCGGACGCCGCCCGAGATCGTCAGCTCGTCCTGCTCGAACTTCATGCGCGAGCCGCGCCCATAGCCGAGCTTGCGACGTGCGAGATCGGCCTGGATCGCCTCGGAGGACACAGGGACGCCTGAAGGCAGACCCTCCATGACGGCAATGAGTTCTGGGCCGTGCGATTCGCCGGCCGTGAGCACGCGGAGCATTGCTCTAGTCTCCCACGCCTTTCGACTCGGATCGTGCCGCGTGACGACCGGTGACTACAGAACGGCCTTCATCGCGGCGACCACGGCCTCCTCGGAGGGCAGCGGAACGCTCTGGTCGCCGTGCAGGAAGATCCGGACCTGCCGCACGGCCTGGCGCAGCAGCATCCCCTCACCGGAGACGGCGCGGCCGTCGCTCCATGCCGAGGCGAGAGCCGACGGCCACGGCGAATAGGCGACGTCGAACAGCACTCCCCCGCTCGTAGACAGCCGCGCAGAGGTAGCGGGGCCGAGCGCCGTGCCACCGGGCAGCGTCGCCACGGTGAGCCCGACGTCGGGCAGGTCGGCATCGAAGGGAGACGCCGAGATCGTGACACCGAGCCGATGCCCGAGGGCCAGGAGCGCGGCGGCGCGTTCAGGTCGGCGTGCCCGCACATCGATCGAGCGGGCTCCTGCCTCGACGCACGCGACCAGAGCGGATGAGGCCGTGGCACCGGCGCCGAGGATGCGGACCCGGTCGATGTCGAGCAGACCCTGCTCACCCAGGGCATCGACGATCCCGCCGACATCGGTGTTGAACCCGCTGATCCCACCGGTCAGCAGGAGCGTGTTGACCGCTCCGGTGAGGTCCGCGCAGCGATCGTGCGTTCGCGCGGCTCGATGCGCCTTCTCTTTCAGGGGCATCGTGAGCGAGAGCCCGCGCCACGAATCGTCCAGAGTCTCCAGCGCCTCGATGAACGCCGCCTCGTCGACTCGGCGACGCGTGTACTCCCAGTCGAGACCGAGTGCGGCGTATGCCGCGGCGTGCAGCTGGGGTGACTTGGAATGCGCGATCGGGTCTCCCCATACCGCGAGGCGCCGCTGGGTCATCCGGCCGAGCATCCCCCGTCAGGATTCTCCTGGCACCACTGCTCCCACTTCTCGACGCCCTGGAGGTGCTCCTCATAGGTGACCGAGAACTGGGTCTCGCCGGTGGCGAGGTTCGTCGTCACGAAGTACAGCCACGGACCGTCGGCCGGGTGCATCGCTGCATCGATCGCCGCAAAGCTCGGGCTGGCGATCGGTGTGACCGGCAGGCCGGTGTGCACGTAGGTGTTCCACAGGTTGTCGTCCTCGAGCGCCTCGGCGGAGCTCGAGACGACACCCTCGTGGAGCGAGCCGTATCCGTATTGCGCCGTCGAGTCCATCTGCAGCTTCATGTCGATGTCGAGACGGTTCTCGATCACGCGCGACACCTTCGGGAAGTCTGCGGTGAGGCCCTCGCGCTGGATGATCGACGCGATCGTCAGCACGCGCTGCGCATCCTCGGCGGGCACCCCGGCCTCCGTCAGCGCTTCCTTCGTGCGATCGACCATGCGCTGGATCACCTGCGTGGCGGTCACCTCAGGATCGAACGTGTAGACGGCCGGGAAGAGCCACCCCTCGAGGCTCTGCGCGCTGACACCGTAGGTCGCCGGATCCGCGTCGACCGCAGCCTGAAGCTCTTCGACGGGCATGCCCAGAGACTCGGCCATGTCGGGCAGCGAGGATTCGATGGTCGCGCCCTCGCCGACGCTGGCGGAGTTCTCGCGCTTGTTCTCGGGGTTCTGCAGCGCCTCGAGCGCCGCTTCGGCCGTCATCTTCTCCTTCAGGGAATAGATGCCCGGATAGAAGGTGACCGCGATGTTCTCGGTGACGAGGTAGTCGTAGAAGACATCCTCCGTGCGCGTGACGCCGGCTTCGTACAGCGCCGCCGACACGGGTGCGCCGGTGTCGCCCTCATGGATCGTGACGAGCACCTCGCCGGTGGCCATCCCCGGCTCCCAGTCCTTCGGATCGCCCCAGCCGAGGGCATCGCTGATCTTGTCGCCGTACGCGTTCCACGCCCAGACGCCTGCGCCGACGATGCCGCCGATCACCGCGAGGACGATGACGAGGGCGACGAGGCACCCTGTGCGACGCTTCTTCTTCGCCGGCGGTCGGTTGCCGGTGTGGTCCTCGGGATGTCCGTGGAAGAGGTCCTCCAGACGGCCGCCTGCCGCGGAGCCGTCGCCGGCCCGGGCCGGAGCCCCGTCGCCGGTAGGCCCGCCCGACGGGGCGTCGGAGGCTCGCTCCGCGGAACCCGTCGGATCCGCCGAAGGCGACGACACGGCGGGGTCCTCGGCGGCGGCCGTCGGCATCGCTCGGGTCGACACGTCCTCACCCGTCGACGTGTCCGCGGACGGGCGTGCGGGGTCAGTGGACGACTGCGCGGCGGCGGCTTCGCGTGCCGCTCGACGAGACCCCGGCGCGGGTGGCGTGTTGTCAACCGTCGGGATCTGCTGCGCCGGGTCGGGAAGGTTCTCGAACAGGTCACCCAGGCGGGCGTCCGGATCGTGCTGGGGCGAAGCACTCTCACGTTCGGGCATTATCGGGGGGACTCCTCGTCGAGCGGAATCGTGGCACCGGTCGGGTTTCCGGTGCTCTTCTCCGTGTCGATCGCCTGCTGCAGCAGGACCACCGCGGCGATCTGATCCACAATGCTACGAGAGTTCTTCTGTGTTCTGCCCGAAGAACGCAACGCGGCGTGTGCAGTGACCGTGCTGAGCCGCTCGTCCACGAGCCGCACAGGAGTGCCTGTGCGAGCCTGGAGGGCGACCGCGAACTCACGGGAATCCGTCGTCGATGCCGTGTCGGCACCCATCAGGTTGACGGGCAGTCCGACGACGAACTCGAGCACGTCGTAGTCCTCGGCGATCGTGGCGATCCGGTCGATCGCCTGCTCGTTCCGCTGCACCGTCTCGACGGGCACCGCGAGCATGCCGTCCGGATCGCAGCGAGCGACCCCGACGCGCGCCCGCCCGACATCGATGCCGATGCGCACCCCGCGGCGGAATCCGCTCACGCTGACTGCAGCTCCTGCGACACGGCCTCCAGCGCCGACTGCAGAGCTGCGACATCGGTGCCACCGCCCTGAGCGACGTCATCACGACCGCCGCCGCCTCCACCGAGCACCGAAGCGGCGCGCTTCGCGAGCGCTCCCGCCTTGGCGCCGGCCGCACGGGCGGCGTCGTTCGTCGCGACGACCACCACAGGGCGACCGTTGACGGAGGCGCCGAGCGCGACGACGGCGGCGTCGGAACCGAGGCGGTCCCGGACAGCGAGGACGAGCTCGCGCACGTCATCGGCCGAAGCCACCTCGCCGAGCGACTGCGCAGCGACCCGGAAGGCGCCGACGCGGCTCGCCGCATCGGCGATGGCGGGAACACGACCCGCGCGCTCCTTGGACTCGAACTGCGCGATGCGCTTCTCGGCCGCCTTGAGGCTCGCGGAGAGATCGGCGATGCGCTCGGCGAGCTGATCGCGAGGGGTCTTGAGCGAGGTCGTCAGCTGCGACACGAGTGCACGCTCTGCCGCGAGCTCGCGGAACGCATCCTGACCGACGAGCGCTTCGATGCGTCGGTTCGACGCACCGACGGACGATTCGCCGACGACGCTGACGAGACCGATCTCCGCGCTCGTGCTGACGTGGGTTCCCGCGCACAGCTCGCGAGACCACGGCCCTCCGATGTCGACCATGCGCACGACATCGCCGTACTTCTCGCCGAAGAGAGCCATGGCTCCGGCATCCTTCGCCTCATCGAGCGTCACGATGCGGGTCGTGACCTCGAGGGCGTCGTTGACGGCGCGGTTGGTGATCTCCTCGATCTCGGTGCGCGTGTCAGCCGAGAGCGCCTGCGACCACGAGAAGTCGAACCGCATGTAGCCCGCACGGTTGAGCGACCCGGCCTGCGTCGCCGTCGGACCGAGGGTGTCGCGGAGCGCGGCGTGCACGAGGTGCGTCGCGGAGTGAGCCTGGCGAGCCGCGCGTCGATTCGCCGCATCGACGACGGTGGTGGCCGCATCGTCGACGGCGACGACACCACGGGTGACTTCGACGGTGTGACTGATGAGTCCGGGCACCGGGCGCTGCACGTCGAGCACCTCGAGCTCGTACCCGGGGCCGACGATCACGCCCTTGTCGGCGACCTGCCCACCGGATTCGGCGTACAGCGTGGTCTCGGCGAGCACGACCTCGGCGATCTGCCCCTCTGCGGCGCTGCGAACGGTGTGGCCGTCGACGAGGATTCCGAGGATGCGCGAGTCGACCTCGAGCTCGGAGTATCCGTCGAAGCCCGTCTCACCCAGAGCACGGAGATCGCGGTACACGGAGACGTCCGCGAGCTGACGCTTGCGATTGCGTGCATCGGCCTTGGCGCGCGAGCGCTGCTCCTGCATGAGGGTGTCGAACGCCTCGCGGTCGACCGCCAGACCCGCTTCTTCGGCGACCTCGAGCGTGAGATCGATCGGGAAGCCGTAGGTGTCGTGCAGCAGGAACGCCTCGGAGCCGCTCAGCGACGCTCCGCCGCTCTTCTTCGTCTCATCGAGCGCGAGGTCGAGGATCGTGGATCCCGATGCCAGCGTGCGGCGGAAGGTCTCCTCCTCGGCGATCGCCGAAGCGGAGAGAGTCGACCACTCCTTCTCGAGCACGGGGTAGGCGGACTTCATCGCGTCGCGCGAGGTGGCGAAGAGCTCGGGGAACACCGGCTCGTCGACACCGAGCAGACGCATCGAGCGCACGGTGCGACGCATCAGGCGTCGGAGGATGTAGCCGCGGCCCTCGTTGGACGGGCGAACGCCGTCCGACAGCAGCATGAGCGACGAGCGCACGTGGTCGGCGACCACCCGGAAGCGGACGTCGTCTTCGTGCACGGCTCCGTAGCGCCGACCCGAGAGCTCGACCGCACGGTCGAGCACCGGGCGCACCTGATCGGTCTCGTACATGTTCTCGACGCCCTGCTTGAGGAAGGCGACGCGCTCGAGTCCCATGCCGGTGTCGATGTTCTTCTGGGGCAGCTCCCCCACGATGTCGAACTCGGTCTTGCCCCGGATGTTCTCGATGAAGTCCTGCATGAACACGAGGTTCCAGATCTCGAGGAACCTCGAGTCGTCGGCGGCCGGGCCGCCGTCCTTGCCGTATGCGGGGCCGCGATCGAAGAAGATCTCGGAGTCCGGTCCACCGGGGCCGGGCTGACCGGTGTTCCAGTAGTTGTCGGCGCGCCCCAGACGCTGGATGCGCTCGGGCTTGAGGCCGATGATGTCACGCCAGATCGCCTCGGCCTCGTCATCCGTCTCGTAGACGGTGACCCAGAGGTCCTTCTCGTCGAAACCGAGGCCGCCGTCGGCCTCGGAGCTCGTCAGGAGCTCCCACGCGTAGCGGATCGCACCCTCTTTGAAGTAGTCGCCGAACGACCAGTTGCCCATCATCTGGAAGAAGGTGCCGTGACGCGCGGTCTTGCCGACCTCTTCGATGTCGTTGGTGCGGATGCACTTCTGCAGATCGGCGATGCGCGGATGCGGTGCGGGCACGACTCCGGTGAGGTACGGGATCATCGGCACCATTCCGGCGACCGTGAACAGGAGCGACGGGTCATCGCTGACCAGCGAGGCCGAGGGGACGATGAGGTGGTCGTTCTTCTCGAAGAAGTCGAGATACCGCTCCGCGATCTCCGCAGTTTTCATAGGGGTGCCAGGTGTCCTTGCGTACAGGGTGTGGAAGGGCGTGAAGACTGACGTGATATCGCGGCGAGGCTGCCGCGACGGTCAGTCGTCAGAGGGTTCGGTGAGACGAGCCTGCTCCGCGCGGAAGGCATCGCCGACGATCCCCGTGAACTCGTTGAAGCGGGCGTCGACCTCGGCGAGGATCTCATGACCGCGCGGGTCGTTGTTCATGAGATGCGCCGCGACGAAGCCGCCGATCACACCGATCAGGAACCACTGCACGTTCTTCATGTCGCCATCCTTGCCTTTGGCCCGCGTGGGCGCGGTGCTTCCATCGTATGCGGAAACGACAGAAGGCGTCGGGTGACCCCGACGCCTTCTGCGGAAAAGCTGAACTCAGCGAGCTGCGTAGTACTCGACGACGAGCTGCACTTCACAGGTCACGGGGACCTCGGCGCGCTTCGGGCGACGAACCAGGCGAGCCTGGAGCTTGTCGAGCTCGACCTCGAGGTAGCCGGGAACGGGAGGCAGGACCTCGGCGTGGCCGCCGGCTGCTGCGACCTGGAAGGGCTCGGTGCCCTCGCTCTTGGCCTTGACGTGGATGAGCTGACCCGGCTTCACGCGGAAGGACGGGCGGTCGACGAGCTGACCGTCGACGAGGATGTGACGGTGCACGACGAGCTGACGAGCCTGCGCAGTGGTGCGGGCGAAGCCCGAACGCACGACGAGGGCGTCGAGACGCATCTCGAGCAGCTCGACCAGGTTCTCACCGGTCAGGCCCTCCTGACGGCGAGCCTCGTTGAACGTGTTGCGCATCTGCTTCTCGCGGATGCCGTACTGCTCGCGCAGACGCTGCTTCTCACGAAGACGGACGGCGTAGTCGCTGTCAGCCTTGCGCTTGGTGCGGCCGTGCTCGCCCGGAGCGTAGGGACGCTTCTCGAGGTAGCGGGCGGCCTTCGGGGTGAGCGGGATGCCGAGTGCACGGCTCAGACGCACCTTGCGGCGGTCCTGGGACTTCGTGGTCACGAAGTTATCCTTCCGATGACGTGGTCGCGTCTTTCACGACTCACGGACGTATCGTCCGCGTTCTGCCTTGGAGCGCACGCCGGGGCGCCAGCAAGGTGGGGTGTGAACGAGGAGATGCCCGAAAACTTGGTTTCGAGCCGATCCAGTCTAACAGATTCGTGTCACCGGCCGTCGAGGATGCGACGGATGCGCTCCAGGCGGGCCGAGATGTCTCGCTCAGCGCCCAAGTTCTTGGGCTCGTAGTACCGCTTCCCGCGCAGCTCGTCGGGCAGATACTGCTGCGGAAGGATGCCGAACTCGCCGTCGTGCGGGTAGACGTAGCCGCGTCCGTGGCCGAGCCGCTTGGCACCGGGATAGTGGGCGTCGCGCAGGTGCAGCGGCACCCGACCGAACCCGCCGGAGCGGATGTCGGCGATCGCCGCGTCGATTCCCACGTACGCCGCGTTCGACTTGGCGGTCGTGGCGAGGTAGACGGTCGCCTCGGCGAGCGGGATCCGCCCCTCGGGCATGCCGATGAAGGCGACCGCATCGGCGGCGGCGACCGCGATCGAGAGCGCCTGAGGATCGGCGAGACCCACGTCTTCGGACGCCGAGATCACCAGACGCCGCGCGATGAAACGGGGGTCCTCCCCCGCCTCGATCATCCTTGCGAGGTAGTGAAGTGCGGCGTCGGGGTCGGAGCCGCGGATCGACTTGATGAACGCGCTGATGACGTCGTAATGCTCGTCACCCTGACGGTCGTACCGCAGCAGGGCCTTGTCGACGGCCTGAGCGACATCGTCGGCGGTCGCGGCCGGCACCGCGCCCTCCTTGCCCTTCGACAGAGCGACGGCCGCAGCCGCCTCGAGCCCCGTGAGCGCGCGTCGCGCATCGCCGGACGCCAGTCGGATGAGGGCGGCACGCGCGTCATCGGCGAGAGTGACCGCGCCGTTGAGTCCGCGCGCATCGGTCACCGCCCGATCGACGAGCAGCCCGACGTCGTCGTCTGTCAGCGGCTGCAGCGTCAGGAGCAGCGACCGCGACATCAGCGGCGAGATCACCGAGAACGAGGGGTTCTCGGTGGTCGCGGCGATCAGCAGGACCCACCCGTTCTCGACGCCGGGCAGCAGCGCGTCCTGCTGCGCCTTGGTGAATCGATGGATCTCGTCGAGGAACAGGATCGTGGTCTGGCCGTAGAGGTCCCGCTGGGTGATCGCCTCCTGCATGACCTCGCGCACGTCTTTGACGCCGGCGGTGATCGCCGAGAGCTCGACGAACCTGCGCCCGGATGAGCGCGCGATCGCCTGAGCGAGGGTGGTCTTGCCGGTGCCGGGCGGCCCCCACAGGATGATCGAGACGGCACCCGGGGAGGAGGCAGCGGGATCGGCCAGGGCGACGATGGGAGAACCGGCGCGCAGCAGGTGCTTCTGGCCCGCCACCTCATCGAGCGACACGGGGCGCATGCGCACGGCGAGGGGCGTCTGCCCGGAGAGCAGTGCGGCTGCGGAGGTCATCCGTCCAGGCTAACGCGGGGCACCGACACTTCGGGCAGAACAGGGCGGCGCGATCTCGACGGTAGGCTCTCAGGCGACGTTGCACATTCACGTCGAGTAAGGGAGCACGCAATGGCCGGACGCGGGAAGAGCACGCAGCAGTCGCGCACCGAAGCGGAGCGCGCGCGCCTGCACACAGCCCGCAAGACGTGGCACGAGGGGCAGATCCGCCGCCGTACCCGCGACAACGCGATCGCCGTCGTCGTCGGCGTGCTGATCATCGCCGGCGCCATCGTGAGTCAGGTCGTGCATGCTCAGGTGAACCCGCCAGCGCCCTCCCCTACGCCGACCGTCGAACCGACCGACGCTCCGCTGCCGTCGGACCAGGCGACCCCTGAGCCCGCGCCCACGGACGCCCCTGCCGAGTGACCCGCTGAGCGGCTACCCGGCCACCCTCCCGCGCGTCGTGCGATCCGGAGCGCCCGGTGTTCCGGTCGCCGCTGCGACGCCGCTCAGTACTCGGTGACCGCGAGACGATAGCCCCGCTTCACCACGGTGTGCACGAGCTCGTTACCGCCGAGCGCCTCCCGCAGCCGTGCGACGGCGACCTCGACCGCGTGTCCGTTGCGCTCCGCCCCCGGAAGCACCCCGCCGAGTTCGGCTCGCGAGAGCACGCGGCCCCCTGCCGAGGCCAGTGCCTCGATCAGCGCTGCCGCCGACCGGGAGAGCGGGATGAACGCACCGTCCACGAGGACTCCGCCGCTGCGCACCTCGACGAGTCCGGCATCGGTCGGCAGAGACGGCGCCTTCCCCCCTCCGAAGTGCGCGATGACGGTCCGGGCGAGCGATCCGAGACGCCCCCGGTCGGCGATCGTGGTGCGAAGGTTCGCGGTGTGCAGAGGCGCGGCGGTGATCGGCCCCACGCAGGCGAGCAGGAGGCGCCCCGACTCGGCGCGCCTCCTGACGCTCTCCAGCGCGCCGGATTCCTCGGCGAACGCGATCCACGATGCCGCTCCCGGGGCCGACGTGAACAGCACGGCGTCTGCCTCCCCGCCGGCCGCTTGAAGCGCCGAGCGTCGCACCACGTCCGGGTCCGGAGGAGGGCCCCAGCGGTAGACGGTGATGCTCAGCACCTCTGCGCCGGCATCCGTCAGCAACTCGTCGAGTCCGTCCGCGCCGGCGCCGTGATGCTGCACGAGGATCCGCTTCCCTGCCACTCCGGAGGCGAGGAGGTACTCGCCGACCTCGGCCGATGTCTCGGACTCGGCGACCCAGTCGGCCGTGAAGCCCGCCTGCTGGATCGCACCGTGCGCCTTCGGGCCCCGAGCGACGAAGTGCGCACCCTGCAGGGCTCGGTCGAGCTGCCCGTCGAGGCCGTTCTCGTGCGCGGCATCCATCCATCCGCGGAACCCGACCCCGGTGGTGACGATCACGATGTCCGGTGGAGAAGCGATCACTCGCTCGGTGCGAGCGAGCAGTTCGGCGTCGTCGGAGTTGGTGACGATGCTCAGCGCGGGTGCTCGATGGACGACCGCGCCCCGCCGCTCGAGAGCGGTCGCCAGATCGACCGAGCGACGGTCGGCGGCGACGATGATCGTGCACCCGGCCAGCGCGGAGTCGAGTGCGCGCGCAGTGGTCATGTCATGCTCTCCGCGATCATCGCCGGTGTCGGCAGCAGCAGCCCTGCCCGGGCGACTTCGCCGATCACGATCACGGCCGGATTCACCACCTGGGCCGAGGCCGCATCCGTGGCCGCCTGCGCGAGGGTGCTGCGGATCGTCCGCTGCCTCTCGGTGTGCCCGTTCTCGACGATCGCCACGGGGATGTCCCCCGGCACGCCGTGCGAGACGGCTGAAGCGGCCAGGCGAGGCAGCGACGCCACCCCCATCAGGATCACGGTGGTGACGGACGGATCGGACATGGACGCGATCGCGCTCGCGGTGAGGTCGCCGTGGCCGTTGAGGATGTGCACGGCCGACGCGACGCCACGGTGGGTCACGGGGATGCCCGCGGACTGAGGCACGGAGATCGCACTGCTGACACCCGGTGTGACACTGACCGGCACGCCGGCGGCCTCACACGCGAGCACCTCCTCGCCCCCGCGCCCGAGAACGAACGGGTCCCCACCCTTGAGGCGAACCACCCGATGCCCTGCGAGAGCGCGGTCCACCAGGAGAGCGTCGATCTCGTGCTGCGGCACCGGATGATGTCCCGGGCGTTTGCCGACGTCGATGATCTCGACATGCGGTGGCAGCTCGTGCCTGAGCTCCTCGAACGGACCGAGGCGATCGGCGATCACGACATCCGCCGCCATGAGCAGTCGATACGCGCGCACCGTCATGAGATCAGCCGGACCCGGCCCGCCGCCGATCAGGTCGACCCTGCCCACTCGTGCGCGTCTCATGGGCCCGTGCTCTCCGGCGGCCCGACGTACACGGTGCCGTCGTCGATCGCGACCGGCCACACCCGCAGCGCCGCAGGCGGCTTGCCGTGGGTCTCGAGGCACTCGCCTGTGCGCAGATCGAAGACCTGCTTGTGCAGTGGAGAGGCGACGGTGGGAGTGTCCCCCCGGCTGCCCACGATCCCGCGTGAGATGACGTGCGCACCCGAGAAGGGGTCGAGGTTGTCGACGCCGAGCACCGTCCCGTCGGGAAGGAGGAACAGCGCCACCTGCTGTCCGTCGATGAGAGCCGCGCGACCTCTCTCGACCTCGAGGTCGCCGATCGTGCAGACCTGCACGTGCGTCGCGGCGTCGATCGCGAGGCTCATCGACGCACCTCCAGCGCGGTCCCGGCGATGAGGACCCCGCCGGTGCGGCGCTCTTCCGCGGTGGCCGGACGGATCTGGCCGCGCTCCGAGACATAGGCGAGCGAAGGATCAGGTGTGTCGGCGGCATTCACGAATGACCGGAACCTCTCGAGCTTGAGGGGGTCGGCGAGGGTGGCCGCCCACTCGTCCTCGTAGCGATCGACGTGCTGCGCCATCGCCTCGTCGAGATCGGCGCAGATACCGAGGCTGTCGTCGAAGATCACGCTCCGGAGGCCGTCGAGCCCCCCTTCGAGATCCTCGCACCACGGAGCCGTCCGCTGCAGACGATCGGCCGTGCGGATGTAGTACATGAAGAACCGATCGATGGCCGTGATCAGCCCCTCGTCGTCGAGATCGGAGGCCAGCAGCTGGGCGTGCCGCGGAGTGAATCCGCCGTTCCCGCCCACGTACATGTTCCATCCGGTCTCGGTGGCGATCACGCCGACGTCTTTGCCCCGCGCCTCGGCGCACTCGCGAGCGCACCCGGACACGCCGAGCTTGAGCTTGTGCGGCGCGCGAAGGCCCCGATAGCGGAGCTCGAGCTTGACCGCCATGCCGACGGCGTCGAGCACTCCGTATCGACACCACGTCGAGCCGACGCACGACTTCACCGTGCGCAGCGACTTGCCGTAGGCCTGGCCCGATTCGAAGCCGGCGTCGACCAGACGCTGCCAGATCAGCGGCAGCTGCTCCAGCCGCGCCCCGAACATGTCGATGCGCTGACCGCCGGTGATCTTCGTGTACAGCGCGAAGTCCTTGGCGATCTGCCCGATAGCGATCAGTCCCTCCGGGGTGACCTCTCCGCCGGCCATCCTCGGCACGACCGAGTACGTGCCGTCCTTCTGCATGTTGGCCATCACATGGTCGTTGGTGTCCTGCAGCGTGGCGTTCTCTCCGTCGAGCACATGGGCCCCGACGAGGACGGACAGGATGCTGGCGATCGCCGGCTTGCAGATGTCGCACCCGCGCCCGCGCCCGAACCGGTCGACGATCGCACTGAACGTCGTGAGCTGCGCGACCCGCACCGCGTCGAACAGCTGGCGGCGCGAGAGATCGAAGTGCTCGCACAGCGCGTGAGACACGGTCTGACCGAGCTTCGTCAGCTCCTGACCGACGACCTTCTTGACCATCAGGACGCAGGACCCACAGGTGGCGCCTGCCTTCGTGCACCCCTTCACCGCGGCGGCATCGGTGCAGCCCTCCTCGTGCACCGCCTGGCGTATGCGTCCAGCCGTCACGTTAGAGCACGAGCAGACGACGGCCTCGTCCGGCAGCTCGCCGCCTGGCGCCTCATTGCCGCCTTCCGGCAGCAGGTACGCGGCAGGGTCCGCCCCGAGCTTCGCCCCCACCAGGGGGCGCAGGGCGCCGTAGGCTGCCGCGTCTCCGACGAGGATCCCACCGAGCAGCGTCTGCGCGTCGTCCGACAGCACGAGCTTTTTGTAGACCCCGGCCACCGGATCGGCATAGACGACGTCGAGAGCGTTCGGAGTGGTCGCCATCGCATCGCCGAAGCTCGCGACGTCGACGCCCGAGAGCTTGAGCTTCGAGGAGTCGTCGTATCCGGGGAACGCCGCGTCACCGCCGAGGAGGCGGGTGGCTGCGACCTCCGCCATCGCATATCCGGGTGCCACGAGACCGACGCAGCGACCCTCGAAGCTGGCGACCTCGCCGATCGCCAGGATGTGCGGGTCAGAGGTCGAGCACCGGTCGTCGATGATGATGCCACCCCGCGGATCCACGAGCATCTCCGCGTTGCGTGCGAGCTCGTCGCGCGGGCGGACACCCACCGTGAAGACGACGACGTCGGCTCTCTCGACCGAACCGTCCTGGAACTCGAGTGCGGTGACCGCACCCGACTCGTCAGGATCGAGACGCGTCGTGCGCGACTGAGTGCGCACCGAGATCCCTCGCGCTTCGAGCAGTCGCTTGAGCATTCCTCCACCTGCGGAGTCCAGCTGCGCCGACATCAGGCGATCCGAGTACTGCACGACGGTCGCCTCCACGTCCATCCCCTGCAGTGCGCCGGCAGCCTCGAGACCGAGGAGACCTCCGCCGATGACGGCGCCGCGCAGCGGACGGCCGAGCATCCGGCTCCGCACCGAGACGAACTCCTTGAGCGAGTGCACATCTTCGAGGGTGCGGTAGACGAAGCATCCTGGCAGGTCGGCCCCGTCGACGGCGACCTTGGCGGCGTAGGAGCCTGTGGCGAGCACGAGCGTGTCGTACGGGATGCTCTTTCGCGATCTGGTCGTGACGGTGCGAGCCGAACGGTCGATCCGCAGCACCCTGTCATCGGCCATGAACCGCACGCGGAAGTCGTCGAAGACCGAGGGATCGAGCTCGAGATCCTCCGGCGTCGCCCCCGAGAAGAATCCGGTGAGACCGACCCGGTCGTAGGGCCGGCGTGCCTCGTCGCCGATGACCGTCACATGCATCGGCGTGTCAGCCCGGCTGATCAGGCTCTCGACGAACCGGTGGGCGACCATACCGGCACCCACGACGACGATCTCCTTGGGGGTGAGGAAGACCTCGTTCATACTGCTCCAATCGCCGGGGGACGTCGTGAAGGCGACGATAGGAGCCTGGTGTTTCCCGCATGTGACGCCCGGTGTTTCGTGCGTCGAACGATTCGCTCACAGATCGGTAACGGCCGTTGTGAGATCCGACCACCACATTGCAACCTCGCTCTCGTACTAGGCTGAAGCTCGTCCTTTCCGCCTCCCGCGGGCCCTACCGCGCAAGGAGAATCACCGTGTCTGCCACAGAGCCGTCGAAGCCGACTCCCCCCGTTCCCGCTCCCCCGGCTGCGCCCCTGCCGCGAAAGGTGCCGACGCCGGCTGCCGTCGCGCCGGCAGCTGCCGCCGCCAGCGCCGCGTCGTCCTCCGACGCCGCGAAGTGGGGCCGCGTCACAGACGACGGCACCGTCGAGGTCCGCGAGGGCGAGGACTGGCGCGTCGTCGGACAGTACCCTGACGGCACCCCCGACGAGGCGCTCGCCTACTTCGTGCGCAAGTACGAGGACATCGCTTTCAAGGTGCACACGCTCGAGCAGCGCCACCAGGCCGGGGGCGCCTCCGCCGCCGACCTCGTCAAGCAGGCGGGCCATCTTCTCGCCGAGGCGACGGATGCGGCCGCCGTCGGCGACCTCGCCGGACTCCGCGAGCGACTGAACGCCCTGACCTCCTCGCTCTCCGAGGCGACGGCTCAGGAGGCCCAGCAGGCGAAGGAACTGGTCGACAAGGCCATCGCCGATCGCACGGCCCTCGTCGAGCGTGCCGAGGAGATCGCCGCCCGCGACCTGTCGAAGGTGCAGTGGAAGCAGGTCACCGCTGAGCTCGGCGAGCTCTTCGACGCCTGGCAGGCACAGCAGCAGAACGGTCCGCGCCTGTCGAAGGGCGTCTCGCAGCAGCTCTGGAAGCGGTTCCGCGATGCACGCGGCACGGTCGACAAGGCACGCCGCGCGTTCTACTCCGAGCTCGACGACACGCACAAGACCGCCCGTGACGCGAAGACTCGTCTGGTCGAGCGCGCAGAGGCACTCGCACCGCGCGGCGTCGACGGCATCCCTGCGTACCGCACCCTGCTCGACGAATGGAAGGCCGCCGGCCGCGCCGGACGCAAGGCAGACGACGCGCTGTGGGCACGGTTCAAGGCGGCGGGAGACGCGCTGTACTCGGCACGGGCCGAGCAGTCGGCTGCGGAAGAGGCAGACTCCGCTCCGAAGATCGAGGCTCGCCAGGCTCTGCTCGAAGAGGCGAAGGCCGTGGCCGATGAGCCCAACATCAAGCGCGCCCGCGCGCTGCTCACCGGCATCCAGCGCCAGTGGGACGAGATCGGTCGCATCTTCCCCCGAGACAAGGAGCGGGCGCTCGACGATCGCCTCCGCGTGATCGAGCAGGCTCTCAAGGCTCGTGAAGAAGTCGACTGGAAGAAGAACAACCCCGAGACCAAGGCGCGCGCCAACGACATGAGCTCGCAGCTCCTCGAGGCGATCGAGAAGCTCGAGGCCGAGCTCGCCGCCGCAGAGAAGTCGGGAGACAAGAAGGCCGCCAAGGCCGCCGCGGATGCTCTCGAAGCGCGCCGCGCCTGGCTGAACGCGCTCGGCGGCTGACCTTCTCCACAGATCCTCCGATCGACACGGAACGCGGGGTGCACCGCGCCAGACTGGCGTGATGCACCCCGCGTTCCTGTATCTGCCCGGTGAACGGCTCACGATCCCCGAGCTCAGCGCGGCGAGGATCGACGGGCACCTGGTCGATCTCGGCGAGGGCTACATTCCCGCCGATCTCATCGAGAGCCCGAGCGCGAGGGCGGCTGCGATCGCGGCCCTCGTCCCCGCCGACACAGCTGCCTCCGGTCCATCCGCCGCATGGATTCACGGGGCCGGTGATGCTCCGCCCGCTCGCCACCATGTCCGACGTGCGGTCGGCCACCGGATCCGCGCAGCGCTGCCCTCTCGGGTGATCCTGCACGACACCGCGCTGTCTCGCACGCACATCGAGCTGATCGGCGGGGTGCCCGTCATGACGCCCCAGCGCACGATGGTCGATCTCGCCCTCGGCCTGCACCGCGACGAGTCGCTGCGGCGATGGATGCTGCTGCTGGCCGACACCGAGCCGGCCCTCGTCTCGGCCGCACTCAGCGAGATCGACACCATGATCCGCGTGCCCGGAAAGCGGGCCGGTCGCGGTGCACTCGAAAGGCTCCTCGTCAGGACGAGGTGACGCGGTAGACGTCGTACACCGCATCGATGCGACGCACGGCGTTCAGCACGCGGTCGAGGTGCACGGCATCGCCCATCTCGAACACGAAGCGGCTGATCGCGAGGCGCTCGTCCGTGGTGCTGACCGTCGCCGACAGGATGTTGACGTGGTGCTCACTGAGCACACGCGTCACATCCGAGAGAAGACCCGAACGGTCGAGAGCCTCGACCTGGATCTGCACGCGGAACACGCTCTTGGTCGTCGGCGCCCAGGACACCTCGACGAATCGGTCCTCGTCGCTCTCGAGCGCCTTGACGTTCGGGCAATCCGTGCGGTGCACCGACACGCCACTGCCACGGGTGACGAACCCGACGATCGCGTCGCCGGGCACCGGGGTGCAGCACTTCGCGACCTTGACCAGGATGTCGGATGCACCACGCACGAGCACTCCGGAATCGCCGGAGCGGGGCTCGCGCGAGGGCATGCTGCCAGGGAGGTCGATCGGACCTGTGGCGGGGTCGGTCGCCGCGACCAGCGCGGTGACCTTCTCGAGCACCGACTGCGTCGAGACATGCCCCTCGCCCACAGCGGCATACAGGGCCGAGACGTCCTCGTAGCGGAGCTGGTGGGCCACCTCGGCGAACGAGTCCTGGCTCATCAACCGCTGCAGCGGCATGTTCTGGCGGCGCATCGCGCGAGCGATGGCCTCCTTGCCCTGCTCGATGGCCTCTTCACGACGTTCCTTCGTGAACCATCCGCGGATCTTGTTACGCGCGCGAGTGCTCTTGACGAAGCCGAGCCAATCCTGACTCGGACCGGCGTCGGGGTTCTTCGAGGTGAAGACCTCGACCACATCGCCGCTCTTGAGCTCCGACTCCAGCGGCACGAGACGACCGTTGACCTTCGAGCCCATCGTGCGGTGACCGATCTCGGTGTGCACGGCATAGGCGAAGTCGACGGGTGTCGCACCGGCCGGGAGACCGACCACGCGACCCTTGGGAGTGAAGACGTAGACCTCTTTGGCGCCGATCTCGAACCGCAGGGAGTCGAGGAACTCCCCCGGGTCGGCCGTCTCGGCCTGCCAGTCGGAGATGTGGGCGAGCCAGGCCATGTCGCTGTCCGACGCGCGGACCTCGGCCTTCCCGCCGTTCATCCGCTCCTTGTACATCCAGTGTGCGGCGACACCGTACTCCGCCTGCTGGTGCATCTCATGCGTGCGGATCTGGATCTCGACCGTGCGTCCGGACGGACCGATCACCGTGGTGTGCAGCGACTGGTACAGGTTGAACTTCGGGGTCGCGATGTAGTCCTTGAAGCGCCCGGGAAGCGGGGTCCACCGCGCGTGGATCGCCCCGAGCACGGCGTAGCAGTCGCGAACGGAGGCGACGAGCACCCGGATGCCGATGAGGTCGTAGATGTCGTCGAACTCGCGGCCTCGCACCACCATCTTCTGGTAGACGGAGTACAGCTGCTTCGGGCGTCCGACGACCTTGCCGCGGATGCGCAGATCGCGCAGATCCTCGTCGATCTCCTCGACGACCTGAGCGAGATACTTCTCGCGCTGCGGCGTGCGCTGCGCGATGAGGTTGTGGATCTCGTTGTAGATCTTCGGATGCAGCACGGCGAACGAGAGGTCTTCGAGCTCCGACTTGATCGCCTGGATGCCGAGGCGGTTGGCGAGAGGCGCGTAGATCTCGAGCGTCTCCTTCGCCTTCTTCGCGGCCTTCTCAGGAGGGACGAAGCCCCAGGTGCGGGCGTTGTGCAGCCGGTCGGCGAGCTTGATCAGCAGAACGCGGATGTCCTTCGACATCGCGACGATCATCTTGCGGACGGTCTCGGCCTGCGCGCTCTCGCCGTACTTGACCTTGTCGAGCTTGGTGACGCCGTCGACGAGCATCGCGACCTCGTCGCCGAACTCCGCCGTGAGGTCGGTGAGGGCGTAGCCGGTGTCCTCGACGGTGTCGTGCAGCAGCGCTGCGGCGATCGCTCGAGGGCCGAGGCCCATCTCGGCGAGGATCTGTGCGACAGCGAGCGGGTGAGTGATGTACGGCTCACCGCTCTGCCGCTGCTGCCCTGCGTGCTTCTCCTTCGCGACGGCGTAGGCGCGTTCGATGACGGCCAGATCGCCCTTGGGGTGATTCGCACGCACCGTGCGGATCAGATTGTCGAGGTCGTTGATCCTGGGCGCGCGGGAGAAGATGCGGGGAACCAGTCGTCTCAGGCTGGAGCCCTGCGA
Organism: Microbacterium forte; assembly: GCF_031885415.1. Lineage (NCBI taxonomy): Bacteria > Bacillati > Actinomycetota > Actinomycetes > Micrococcales > Microbacteriaceae > Microbacterium > Microbacterium forte. Next base: position 469,215 of record NZ_CP116871.1, on the reverse strand, counting down.
CGCCGTCTGCGGTTCCGCCATCCGCTCACCTCCGAATCACAACAGTTTACGCGTGCCCTGCGGGGTGCGGCCCCGAGGAGCGGGGACGATCAGGCTTCTGCGGCTGCGAGGCTTCGCGCCTCGCGGATCTTCGCGTCGCGCGCCGCGATCTGCGGCTCGTTCTCGCGGAACAGCGAGTAGAGCGGAGCAGCCACGAACAGCGTCGAGTAGGTCGCGACCAGGATGCCGACGAAGATCGAGAGCGAGATGTCCGTGAGCGACTCGGCACCGAGCCAGAAGGCGCCGATGAAGAGCACCGCTCCCACCGGCAGAGCGGCCACGACCGAGGTGTTGATCGATCGGACCAGCGTCTGGTTCACCGCGAGGTTGACCGACTCGCCGAACGTCCGAGACGAGTTCTCGCCGTCCTCCGTCGTGTTCTCCCTGATCTTGTCGAACACCACCGTCGTGTCGTACAGCGAATAGGCGAGGATCGTGAGGAAACCGATCACCGCCGGGGGCGAGATCTCGAAACCGGCGAGGGCGTAGACGCCGACGGTGATCACGAGCACATCCAGAAGGCCGACGATCGCAGCCGCGGACATCTTCCAGGTGCGGAAGTAGATGGCGAGGATCAGGAAGGTCAGTGCGAGGAAGATCGCAAGTCCCCACAACGACTGCCTGGTGACGTTCTCGCCCCATGCTGGGCCGATGAACGACGACGTCACGCTGTCGGGTTCGACTCCGAAGGCATCGGCCAGAGCGTTGGAGACCTGCTGGGTCTCATCCGCGCCCATCTGATCGGTCTGCACGCGGATGTCACTGCCGTTGATGACGACGACCTTGGTCGCTGCACCCGGCACGACGGACTGCACCGCGTCGGTCGCGGTCCGCTGGTCGGTGCTGTCGGGCGCCTGAACCGTGAACTGCGACCCGCCGGTGAACTCGATCGAGAACTGGATCGGGCGCAGGAGGGGCACCAGCGCCGAACCGACGACCAGGGCGATCGCGATGATGAACCACAGGCGGCGCTTGGCGACGAACGGGAAAGAGGTCTTTCCCGAGTACAGGTTGTTGCCGAACTCATTCATGGAAGCCATCAGGCGTCCCCCTCGCTTCCGGTGCGGCTGGATCTGTCACCGGCTAGTGCTTCGGCGCGCTTGCGCTCTGCGATGGTCTGACGGCGCTCGGCTTCACCCTTGGCCCTGGCGTTCTTCGCACCGCGCCCCGCCGTGGCGGTCGGCACCTGACGGAACTGCGACCGGCTGCGGTACACCGCGCCCAGCGATTCGGGGTCGAGGCCGGAGAGCTTGTGTCCGCCGCCGAAGAACTTCGTGCGAGCGAGCAGCTGCATCACCGGGTGGGTGAAGATCACGAAGATGAACACGTCGATGAGGGTCGTCAGACCCAGTGTGAAGGCGAAGCCCTTCACTGTGGAGTCAGCGAGGATGTACAGCACGACGGCCGCGAGGATGTTAATCGACTTCGAGATGTAGATGGTCCGCTTGGCTCTGCCCCAGCCGTCTTCGACCGCCGAAGTGATCGACTTGCCGTCGCGCAGCTCGTCTCGGATCCTCTCGAAGTAGACGATGAAGGAGTCGGCGGTGAAGCCGATCGAGACGATGAGACCCGCGACGCCGGCGAGCGACAGGCGGAACCCGAGTCGCCATGCGAGGATGCAGATGATGACGTAGGTCAGCACCGCCATCACGGCGATCGAGGCGATGATCACGGTTCCGAGCGCGCGATACACGATCAGCGAGTAGATCGCCACGAGAGCGAGACCGATGAGTCCGGCGATGAGGCCGATCTGGAGCTGCTGTGTGCCCAGGGTCGCCGAGATCGTGTCGGAGCTCTGCACCTCGAAGCTGAGCGGCAGCGCGCCGAACTTGAGCTGGTCAGCCAGGGCGGTCGCGGATTCCTGGGTGAAGTCGCCCGAGATGCTGGGGCGGCCGTCGAGGATCTGCCCGTTCATGCGCGGTGCGCTGATGACGGACCCGTCGAGGACGAAGGCGAACTGGTCACGCGGCGAGAGCTCAGCCAGGCGGTTCTGGTTGAGGCGGGTGCTGACCTCGCCGAATGCCTCGGCGCCGTCTCCGTTCATGGTGAGCTGGACGAGCCATGCGCCCGTCCTCGGGTCACGGCCTGCCGAGGCGTCCGTGATCGCATCGCCCGTGAGCTCGGTCGGTCCCAGCAGGTACTTCGCCTGCCCGGAGGGATCGCACGCGATGAGCGGCTGATCCTTGGGCGCGTTCGAGGGGTCGTTGTCGGGGTTGGCGCAGTCGTAGGCCTGGAACTCTGCGGCCAGTCGGTCTGTCACCCATGCGAGGTCGCTCGCATCCGTCGGCTCGGCCGTCGGCGTCGCGTTCAGCGAGTCGTCCGGAGTCGGATAGGCCGTCTCGTTGCCGTCTTCACCCACGTACTGGTTGGTGCCTGCGGTCGTGGCGAGCACCGGGCGGAACTCGAGCTGCGCGCTGGACTGGATCCGGGCACGCGTCTGCTCGTCGGCGACACCCGGGATCTGGACCACGATGTTGCGGCCGCCCTCAGTGGTGATGTCTGCCTCGGCCACGCCAGACGCGTCGACGCGCTGTCGGATGATCGCCGCGGCCTGATCGAGCTGCTCCGGCGAGGGCGCAGCTCCGTCTTCGGTCTCCGCGCTCAGCACGATCTGCGTGCCGCCCTGGAGGTCGAGCGCGAGCTCAGGAGACCAGGAGCTCTTCTCGAACACGTGGACGCCGAGGGCGTTGATGCCGAAGAGGACGCCCGTCACCAGGAGCAGGCCCATGAGGACCCGCCAGGCATGACGGACCGGGGAAGAAGTGGCCACGTGTGATCAGCTTTCTAAGATGCCGGAGTGCCGAAGTCGTGCAGCGCGAAGACTACTTGTCGTCGGCGTCGCGCTCGAGACGACGACGGGTCTCTTCGGTGGTCTCGATCGCAGGAGCGTCATCGACGATGGGCGCCTCATCGACGACGACGACCGAGTCGTCAGCATCCTCGACGACGGCGTCCTTGGGCTCGACGATGCGGAGGATCGCCTGGCTGTGCACCTCGATGACCGTGCCGGGCGCGATCTCGACGAGCGCGGGCGAGTCGAGGTCATCGTGGTCGTACGCCACGATCGTGCCGTAGAGACCACCCTGCAGGAGCACCTTGACACCGGGAACCGTCTTGGTGGCCTTCTCCTCCTGCTCCGCCTTCATCTGCTTCTGGCGCTTGCGTCCGTTGACGAACATGAACACGACGAGCACGGCGAGAAGGCCGAAGAGGAGGATTTCCATGGGCATGGTGGCGAAGGGCCTTTCTCAGGTGCGCGCACCACAGACGGGCGCGCAGTTCTATCGGGGGAAGTCTTCAGTGATTATAGGTCATCAAGTCGAAGCGCCCCATCGGGGTGCGCGATCCCCAGGTGGGCGTAGGCCTCCGGCATGGCCACTCGACCACGCGGTGTCCGGCCGAGGAATCCGATGCGCACGAGGTACGGCTCGACCACGCTCTCGACGGTCTCCGCCTCCTCGCCGACAGCCACCGCGAGCGTGCTGAGGCCGACCGGCCCGCCGCGGAAGCGACGCACGAGAGCCTCGAGCACGGCGCGGTCGAGACGGTCGAGGCCGATCGGGTCGACGTCGTAGAGCTCGAGCGCGGCCCGGACCCCGTGCAACGAGGCCTCCCCGCCGCCGTGGACGAGCGCATAGTCGCGCACCCGTCGGAGCAGGCGGTTCGCGATTCGCGGTGTACCCCGCGACCGGCGGGCGATCTCAGAGAGCGAATCCCGCGGCAGATCGACGCGCAGCATGAGAGCGGAGCGATCGATGACGCGCTCGAGTTCCGGTTCGTCGTAGAACTCGAGGTGGCCGGTGAATCCGAAGCGGTCGCGCAGCGGGTTCGGGAGCAGGCCCGAGCGAGTGGTGGCGCCGACGAGCGTGAACGGGGCGAGGTCGAGCGGGATGCTGGTCGCTCCCGCGCCTTTGCCGACCATGATGTCGATGCGGAAGTCCTCCATCGCGAGGTACAGCATCTCCTCCGCAGAGCGAGCCATTCGATGGATCTCGTCGATGAACAGCACTTCGCCGGGCACGAGACTCGAGAGCAGGGCGGCGAGGTCGCCGGCATGCTGGATCGCGGGTCCGCTCGAGAGTCGCAGCGGGCGCTCGCTCTCATGCGCGACGATCATCGCCAGCGTGGTCTTGCCGAGTCCAGGAGGACCCGCGAGCAGGATGTGATCCGGCGGACGGTTCTGGATCCGCGCCGCATCGAGCAGGAGCTGGAGCTGCCCACGGACCTTCTGCTGACCGACGAACTCGCCCAGGCTCGTGGGGCGCAGAGCACCCTCGATGGCGAGCTCGGTGTCGTCCGCCGGCTCGGCGGCGTCGCGGACGTCAGACACGCGCCGGCCCCAGGAGAGCCAGAGTGCGGCGCAGGAGCGGCGCGACTGACGCTCGCTCTGCCTCGGATGCCTCGGCGGCCGTCTGCGCGGCGGCCTCGGCGGCGACCTTCTCGGACCACCCGAGGCCGACCAGCGCGGCGGTGACCTGATCGACGACGTCGACTGGGCCGGTCTTCACCGGCTTCGACCCGGCGCCGACGGGGTGCACCTTGCCTGCGAGCTGGAGGACGATGAGTTTGGCCGTCTTCGGTCCGATACCGGAGACACGCCGGAACGGCGCGTCGTCCTCGCCGGTCACGGCCTCGGCGATCTGGTCGACGGTGAGGTGCGAGAGCACCCCGAGCGCCGACTTCGGTCCGACGCCCGTGACGCTGATGAGCAGTCCGAAGATCTCCAGCTCGCTGCGATCGGCGAATCCGAACAGAGACAGGGAGTCCTCGCGGACGATCAGGCTCGTGTGCAGCAGCAGCTTCTCGCCGACCGTCGCGGTGTGCGCGACATCGGCGGGAACGGCGACCGAGAATCCGACGCCACCGACGTCGATGATGACCTGATCGGCGGTCGAGTGGAGAACAGCGCCGTGCAGCGAGGAGATCATCCGACCAGCCTACGCACCGGATCGTAGATATGTTCGAGCGACACGCTCCGCATCAGCCCACGCCTTCTGCGCCGGTGTCAGCGACTCCTGCCCTGGTGCGCCGGCAGCGCCGCGTCGCCATGCGTGGCAGAGGGCGATCGCCAGCGCGTCGGCGGCATCCGGCGGTTGCGGAGGAGCATCCAGGCGGAGGATGCGCGCGATCATCGCCTGCACCTGGCGCTTGTCGGCCGAACCATAGCCGGTCACCGCCGCCTTCACCTCGCTCGGAGTGTGCGTCGCTGCGGGAAGACCGGCCTCGGCCGCGAGCAGCAGCGCCACGCCGCTCGCCTGCGCCGTGCCCATCACTGTGTGGGTGTTCTGCTGTGCGAAGACCCGCTCGACGGCGACGGCGTCGGGCCGATGGGTCTCGATCACCTCGCGGATGCCGGCAGCGACCAGCGCGAGCCTCTCACCGATCGGCAGATCGGGCTCGGAGCGGATGACCCCGACGTGCACGAGTGTGCCCCGACGAGCCCGATCCACGTCGACCACACCGACACCGCACCGGGTGAGACCGGGGTCGATGCCGAGCACGCGAAGCGAGGAGGAGGTCACTCCCCCAGGCTATGCGTCGCCCCGGATCCCGGGGCGACGCCGCGCCTACGCGTCGTCGTTCTCGAGCTCGGCCTGCACCTCGGGCGTGAGGTCGAAGTTCGTGAAGACGTTCTGCACGTCCTCGCTGTCTTCGAGCGCATCGATGAGGCGGAAGATCTTGCGGGCGGTGTCTGCGTCGATCTCGACCTTGAGGTTCGGAACGAACTCGACGTCGGCGGACTCGTAGTCGATTCCCGCCTCCTGAAGGGCGCTGCGCACGGTGACGAGATCGGTGGCCTCGGTGATGATCTCGAAGCCTTCGGCGTGCGGCTCGATCTCTTCGGCGCCGGCCTCGAGAGCGGCCATCATCACGTCATCTTCGGTGGTCCCCTCGGATCCGACCACGATGACGCCCTTGCGGCTGAAGTTGTAGGCGACGCTGCCGGGGTCCGCGAGGGTTCCGCCGTTGCGGCTGAGCGCGGTGCGCACCTCGGCCGCCGCGCGGTTCTTGTTGTCGGTCAGACACTCGATCATCATGGCGACGCCGTTGGGGCCGTAGCCCTCGTACATGATCGAGGTGTATTCGACAGCCTCGCCACCGATGCCCGCTCCGCGCTTCACCGCGCGGTCGATGTTGTCCTTCGGGACCGAGGTCTTCTTCGCCTTCTGCACGGCGTCGAAAAGGGTCGGGTTGCCCTGCAGGTCAGCTCCGCCCAGCTTGGCGGCGACCTCGATGTTCTTGATGAGCTTGGCCCAGGACTTCGCGCGCCTGGAGTCGATGATGGCCTTCTTGTGCTTCGTGGTGGCCCACTTGGAATGCCCGGACATTATTCTCCGCTCGTCGTATCCGCCGTGGGCACTGCCCAGGGCGTCGTCCATTCTATCGAACCACGCCCGTGAGCTGTGGCGGACGTCCCACCCGTTTCGCAGGGAGGGCGGTCAGCACCCTCTGGCATCACGGGAAGCGCAGGTGTAGTCCTGACTCATGGACGAAAGAGCCGTCGATGACAGAACCCGCGGCCTCGAAGCCGCACACCGCGCAGCAATCGACTTTCTCGGGTCGCTCGACGAGAGACCCGTGTGGCCGCGGGCGAGCCTCGACGAGATGATGTCGGCGTTCGGGGGTCCGTTGCCCGAGGAGGGCACGGATGCCGCGAGCGTGATCGAGGAGATGGCACGACGGGGTGATCCGGGCCTCGTCGCGATTCCGGGAGGCCGCTTCTTCGGGTTCGTGATCGGAGGCACCCACCCCGCCGCTCTCGCCGCAGACTGGCTGGTGTCGACCTGGGACCAGAACTCGGGGTCGGCGACCCTCACCCCGACGACGGTCGCGATGGAGCGCATCGCCGGACAGTGGATGCTCGACCTGTTCGGACTGCCTGAGAGCGCGAGCGTCGGTTTCGTCACGGGCGGCCAGATGGCGAACTTCACGTGCTTGGCGACAGCGCGCAACGCCGTTCTCGCACGAAGCGGCTGGAATCTCTCGGAGAGGGGGCTTCGGCTCGCACCCGCCGTGAGATTCGTCGTCGGCGCCGATCGCCATGGCTCGATCGATCGGGCGGCTCGATTCCTCGGGATAGGAACCGACGAGCTGGTCGTGATCGAATCGGATGACCAGGGGCGCATGAGACCCGAGGCCCTCGAGCACGCCCTCAGTCAGGCCACGGGGCCGCTCATCGTCTGCCTTCAGGCGGGCGAGGTGCACACCGGTGCGTTCGACGACTTCGCCGCGCTCATCCCGATCGCGCACGACCACGGTGCGTGGGTGCATGTCGACGGCGCGTTCGGGCTGTGGGCCGCGGCGTCGCCCTCGCTTCGCCCCCTGACCGAGGGGATGGGTCTGGCTGATTCCTGGGCGACGGATGCGCACAAGACCCTCAATGCTCCGTACGACTGCGGAATGGCGATCGTCCGCGATCCTGCAGACTCGATCGCCGCGTTCCGCACCGGCGGTGACTATCTCGTCTTCACGAGCCTCGATCCCTGGGATGTCACTCCGGAGCTCTCCAGGCGGGCCAGAGGCGTGCCCGCCTGGGCGGCGATGCGCAGCCTCGGGCGCCAGGGAATCGCGCGTCTCATCGACGCACTGCATGAGAACGCCATGGCGATGGCATCCGGACTCGCCTCGGTCGACGGCATCCGCATCCTCAACGACGTCGACTACACCCAGGTGATGTTCCGACTCGACTCCGACGAGGCGACGCGAGCCCTCGGCGAGGCCGTGCTCGCCGAGGGCACAGCTGCCCTGACAGGCGCCGCGTGGCGTGGTCGCGCGGCGCTGCGATGCTCGATGTCGTCCTGGGCGACGACCCGAGACGACATCGATCGCACAGTCGGCGCGATCCGAACACTCGTGTCGGGCTGATCCGACTCGCCTCGATCACTCGCCCGCGATCACTCGCCCCCGGCCGGCAGGCCCACCTTCGGACGAGCCCAGGAGCGACCGCGGGTGTCCTTCAGGATGTCGTACTCCACGTCGACGTGCGGTTCGATCGCGCTGTACTTGTCGTTCGGCGCTCCGATCACGAGCTGGAAGCCGAGACCCCGCCACGCGCCGATCGCACGTTTCGTGAAGTGCGCATCCGCCTTGATCAGGGCCTCGTCCATGAACACCGGCGCGTAGCGGGGACGCTCGGCTCCCGCGTCGCCGAGTTGGTATCGCAGCGCGGCGCCCACGATGAACGCGACGAGCTCCTGCGACTCGCCCCCTGATTTCTCACCGATGTGGTCGTAGAGCGCGACGTGCTCCCGGGTCGTGGCATGGATCCGCTCCGCACTCACCCGCACATGGTTGCGCACGTCGATGAGCTCGGCGAAGTCCGGCGCCGTCCGCCGCATCCGAGCGATGAGACGACTCATCCTCCGGTAGACGCTCTCACGGTCGGCGTCCGTCCCCGCCGTGTCGATGAGGCCGCGCACCTCGCGCAGCTCCTTGCGGAATCGTCTGCGCGCTTCCGACTGATTCTCGCGCGGCGTGATCTGGAGGCGGTGCTCGTCGTCGTAGAACGGCAGCTCCTCCATGATCCGGTTGATCGGGTCGATGCGATTCTTGATCTCACGCAGCGCGCGCCCGAGCGTCGAGTCCAGACTCGTCAGATCGTTTCCGGAGAGCTTGAGAAGGCTGTCCCGCCACTCGGACTCCAGCTCGTGCAGGCCGTTGGTCTCCAGCGCATCGAGGATCCCCTCGAACTCCGCGACCGACTCGTCGGGGTCGGGCAGGATCGTGAGGGTGTCCCAGCGCTCGAGGAACCCGGTCATCAGGCGTCGCATCTGCTCGCGCTGCTCGGCGTGCGCCGTGGCCGCCGACGTGCGGTCCTCGAGCAGCCTGGTCGCGGCGGTGCGCAACGCGGAGTCGAGATGGGCGAGTCGCTCGGACGCCGTGACGCTGACGGAAGCCTCCGCACCGAGGAAACGCGCGTCGAGGAAGGAACGGTGCCGCTCCTCGAGCGCGATCTCCGCCGCCTCCGCCGCATCGACGATCCGCTGAGAGGCGTCGACCTGGTCCGTCACTTCGACCCAACGGTCCTGAGCGAGCGTCAGGTCGCCCCCGAGACGGGCGCTCTCGTCACGCAGACGGCCCGCCCGTTTCCTGAGTTCCTCGGCCTGCGAACGCAACTCGGCGATCTTCGGGTTCTCGACGGTGACCTCCGCCTCGACCGTGAGCCAGCGCGCACGCTCCGCCTCGACGGCCTCGACGTCGATCTGCTCCCAGGTGAGATCCTCGATCTTCGCGTGCGCCTTCGCGGTGGCCTCGATCCGGTCCAGGTCCGCCTCCGCTTCGGCAGCCGCCGAGGATGCGGCATCCCGTCGGATCTCGAGCTCGGCGACCTGCTCGTCGAGTTCACGCAGACGGCGTGCGTTCGAGAATCCGAGCAGGTTCGCGCGGCCATGCCCGCCGTGGAACCCCCGGTCGCCCTGCGACACCTGTCCCGTGATCGTCAACGCGCGAGAATGCTCGGCGAGCTCGGCCGAGGAATCGACGCAGACGTATTCGAACCGCTCGCGGAGTCGCTGCTGGAGCCACCCGGTGAAAGGCGTCGATCGATGCTCGAGTCGACCCGGAAGCGTTCTCGGGTCGGCCGGCCGCGACTCGGCGAGACCGGTGTGCACTCCCTCGTAGCTGATCCGCTCCGTGGTGCGCACCGAGTCGATGGCCGCGCGGAATCGTCCGAGGTTCGAGACGTCGATGAGCAGTGTCCGTGCGAACCCGCCGAGCGCCAGGTTGAATGCTTCCCGCCAGGGCTCGAACTCGGTGCGCACTTCGATCAGCTCGCCGACGAACGGCAGATCCGTCGGGGCGAGCCCGGCGGCCTGAGCGAGCAGGACTCTCGATTCATGCAGATGTGCCGGGATGCTCCCCCGCAGGTCTCGGGAGCGGTCCCGCTCGGCACGCACCTGCGCGAGTTCGGTCTCCACGGCTCTGCGAGCGGACTCGGCGTCGGCGAATGCCGCGCGTGCGCCTCGGATCCCTGCCTGCGGGAGCTCCCGTCCGATACGGGTCAGCAGGCTCTCGAACGCGACCGCGTCGTGCACCTCGATGCCGAGCTCGCCGGCGACGGCGTCGAAACGGGACCGCTCACGCCGGACATCTTCGAGACGGCGCTCGACGCCGCGCAGTTCGCGCTGGGCGGTCTCGAGGCGATCGCCTCCGGATTGCCGCAGGACGTCCAGAAGACCCTCGCGCTCGCTGTCCGCGGCGGCGATGAGGGCGTTCTTCTCGCGCACGGCCAGCTGGAGCGCGTGGGTTCGGTCGCGGAGATCCGCCTCCACTCCGCGCAGCAGGTCGAGACGACGCTCTGCGCTCCAGAGAGCCGCGAGCGAGGTCGACTCGGAGAAGACCCCGACCTCGTCCACGACCCGCATCCGCTCCGATGCCTCCTCGATGCGCCGGGATATCCCGCGGATCGGCTCGAGAGCCGCCACCTGCTGCTTGGCGACCAGCATCCGCGTGCGTGTGCTCTCCAGTTCGTCGAAGTGAGCGACCACCGCGTCCGCGGTCGCCATCGTCTCGGGCTCCTCGAGCACGAGCTTCTTGTACAGATCGTCCACCGTGGTGATCTGCTGCCCCGCCTGGATGCGGGCGAGAAGACTGATCGCCTTCGCCCCGGAGCCGGCCGCTCCGATGCCGAGCACGGCGTACAGCCGGGCCGAGAACTCGCGGTCGGTCGCGACGGGGTCGAGTCCGACGGCTCGCACCGACGTGTCGGTGAGGCGGTGAGTCGCGGCGCGCTCCAGCTGCGCGAGGTCGAATGCGCCGTCGACCGTGGCTCGCACTCTCGTGGTGTCCTCGAGAGTGCGGGCGTCCGCAGGGATGTACCACGCGCGCACCGCCGTGAAGCGCGATCCGTCGTGATCCAACCAGGTCATCGAGACGGCGCTCCAGGTGTCCTCGCCGTCACCGCGCAGCACCCGGAGCTTCGTGCCCTCGTCCGTTCGGGACTCGTCGATCTTGCCGCGCCCGTACGACAGGATGTTGCGCTGCTCATCGCCCCGCGGACGCCCCGTGACACCGCCGTTCGAGGCGCCGTTGAACGGCGTCGTGTGCGGCATCATCAGGGCGATGTAGCCGTCCATGAGCGTGGATTTTCCAGACCCCGACCCACCGCACAGCAGGGTCGCATCCGGCGAGAACCGCACCCGGTGCGGCCCCCCGTCGTATCCGCCCCAGTTGATGAGCTGCAGCTCCTCGGCCACCCACTGCTGGCCGCGGGAGCTCGCGGGGATCATCCCGAAGAGCGTGTCCATCATCGTCATCGCGCCACCACCGCCTGGGCTCGCAGCCACTCCCGCAGCCCCTTGAGCGTCTCAGCGCTGAGCACCACCTCGACGAGCGCGGTGATCCGATACCGCCCGCTGGTCTCCTCCTGCACGATGCCCTCTCGGTCCAGTCGGTCCAGTGCGCTGCGGATCGCCCTCTGCTGCTTGGCGGTTCCGCCGTCGGTGTCGGCGAAGTAGCTGAGGACGGTCTGCTCGACGTCCTCGATGTCGATCCGCACGGATCCCTCGCCGGACGCCGACTCGCGCTGGTAGACGGTTCGCAGGTGCACCAGCACCAGCGTCTCGGCCCGCGAGTACGGCGAATCCTTCAGCAGGACCGGCATCTCGACCTCATCGGAGCGCAACTGCTGCTTGTAGGCGAATCCGCGTGCGTGATCGATGATCAGCCGCAGGTAGATGTCGTTGAGCCGCGACTCGATGACGTGCTGGTGCTCGATCAGCAGCGTCCACTCGCGCCGGTTGCGCTCCATCGAGATGAAGCGGCGCTGCAGAAGGTGCACGAGCACACGTCTGATCTCGGGGTCGAGCGTGCCGCGGTCACCCGGGAAGTGCGCCTCGAGGTCGTCCTCCATCGCCGTGGGGGCTATGAACCCCTCGTCGGCGACCGCCGTGGTGAGGTCGTCGTCACTCATCTGCATCCTCTTTCGTGCTGCGGGCGATCACGGCGCCGAAGGCGAAGCGGCGCGTCGTCCCGTCAGGCCTCAGCGCTTCCACCGTCGAGATCCCGTCGCCGTCCGCGAGGCCGTTGCGGTGGGCGATCTCGAGCAGGCCGAGGAGATCGACCGGGCGTCGAGCCGCGTCGGGCACCGCCCGGAACGCCTCGGCGAGATCGAACTGCGCGCCGAGACCGGCGACGTACTCCTCGAGCTCGGCATACCTCGGACCACCCCACGCACGCGTGTCGTGATCGAGGAAGTCGACGTCGTCGGCGTCCGTGAGCGGGGCCGGAGCTCGCGGCGGGCGGATGTCGCTGGTCGTCTGACGGAGATGCCCGAGGTCGGCGAGCGGCATGCTGCGCACAGGATCGACCACCGCGGCCGGACCCGACCACCCGTGGAGTCCTGCGATGACGTCGCGGAGGAGGTCGTCGATCTGACGGTCACGCAACGGGTCGTGGGTCTTCACCTGCCCGGTGATGACATGCGAGGCGCGGCGCTGTGCGGCCAGCACCTCCTCCACCCCCAGCTCCACGCGTCGCGCGATCGCATCGAGCTCGGCACGCTGTGTGCCGTCGAGCATGCGCGCGAACGGCTGGTCGAGGAGTCCGCGGAGCTGCTCAGTGAGGGCGTCGATGCGCTCGGGGTCGCCGATCAGACGCAGGGCACCTGCGAAGGCACGACCCTCCGGGGTCGACTGCATCACGTCCTGGGCGCGCTGGAGATACTCGCGCAGCACCTCGCTCGTCGGCCGCTCGTCCCTCCGGAGGTGGGCGACGACGTCGCGCTGCATCGCTCTGAGCGACTCGGCGACCCTCGTGAAGTCGGCGGGGAGCTCGCGCGCCAGATGAAGGACGTTCTCCGCCTCCTCGAGGAGTTCCTCGTCATCCGCAGGCTCCGCGCGTCCGGAGTCCTGGATGCGAGCGATCTCCGCATCGATGACGTCGCGCTCCGCCTGCAGCCGGGAGAGGCGACGAACCGGGTCGACCTCCGCGCTCACCGAGAGATGCTCCACGGCATCGAGCAGGGTGCGCACACGCGAGTTCGACACTCGCGTTCGCCCGCCGCCGGTGCGCCCGGATATCTCGAGCGCCGCGACGGCGTGCGCCGACAGGCGATAGACCTCGATGTCGTCGTCGATCTGCTGGATAAGCCAGCCCAGGCGCACCCAGTTGCGGCAGACGTCACGTCCGCTGCCGGACGGCAGTCTTCTGTCGTCGTCGTCGTAGCCCGCCGCGCGGAGCTCATCCAGCACCTCGGCCAGCTCGGCATGCGCATCCGCCACCGCGACCGATGCCCGGTCGGCGTTGAACAGAAGGGTGAGCGACGCGACGACGAACGGAGCGAATCGGCCGTGGAGAAGATCGAGTGTCGGGGTGCTGAATGCGGTGATGGCACGCGCGTACGCGGTCTCAGCCCTGGATCCAGTCACTCGAAAGAGACTAGTCCGACCTGGGACCACGGCCTGTCATGCGCTGGTGCATGGCGGGTCGCCCTGGATCGATGTCATCGACCGCTGCGATCTCGGACCCGCTCGAGGAACATCTCGTGGAAGCGCGTCTCACCGTCGACCTCGGGATGAAAACTGGTGCCGAGCAGCGACCCATGCTGCACCGCGACGATCCCGCCGTCGGGCAGCGTGGCGAGCACTTCCACATCAGGACCGACCCGCTCCACGATCGGAGCGCGGATGAAGGTCGCGTGCACAGGGGGCTCGCCGAGCACCGGAAGATCGAGCGACATCTCGAATGACTCCGTCTGACGCCCGAAGGCATTGCGGCGGACGGCGATGTCCATACCGCCGAACGACTGCTGCCCGTCGATGCCGTCGAGCACCTCGTCTGCGAGGAGGATCAGCCCCGCACATGTTCCATACGCGGGAAGCCCGGCGCTGATCGCGGCACGGATCGGCTCCTGCATCCCGAAGGTGCGCGAGAGCTTGTCGATCACGCTGGACTCGCCACCGGGGATCACGAGGCCGCTCACGGCGGCGAGCTCCTCGGGGCGCCGCACGAGGACGACGTCGGCACCGAGCCCGGCCAGCAGGGCGGCGTGCTCACGCACGTCGCCCTGCAGGGCCAGCACGCCGACTGCGGGTCTACCAGCCACGCTCGGCCAGGCGGTGCGGTGCGGGGAGGTCGGAGACGTTGATGCCGACCATCGCCTCTCCGAGGCCGCGCGAGGCCTCGGCGATGACCTTCGCGTCATCGAAGAACGTGGTCGCCTTGACGATCGCCTTCGCGCGCTCGACGGGGTTGCCCGACTTGAAGATCCCGGAGCCGACGAACACGCCGTCGGCGCCCAGCTGCATCATCATGGCGGCATCCGCAGGCGTGGCCACGCCGCCGGCGACGAAGAGCACGACGGGGAGCTTGCCCGTCTCGGCGATCTCGGCGACGAGCTCGTACGGCGCCTGCAGCTCCTTGGCGGCGACGAACAGCTCGTCCTTGGGCAGCGCGGTGAGCGCGGCGATCTCGCCGCGGATCTTGCGGATGTGCTTCATCGCCTCGGAGACATCGCCGGTGCCGGCCTCGCCCTTGGAACGGATCATGGCCGCACCCTCGTTGATCCGGCGGAGTGCCTCACCGAGGTTCGTGGCACCGCAGACGAACGGCACGTCGAAGCCGTGCTTGTCGATGTGGTTCACGTAGTCGGCGGGCGACAGCACCTCGGACTCGTCGATGTAGTCGACGCCGAGCTCCTGCAGCACCTGCGCCTCGACGAAGTGACCGATCCGGGCCTTGGCCATCACGGGGATCGAGACCGAGGCGATGATGCTGTCGATCATGTCGGGGTCGCTCATCCGCGACACTCCGCCCTGGGCGCGGATGTCGGCGGGAACCCGTTCGAGGGCCATCACGGCGACGGCGCCGGCGTCCTCGGCGATCTTCGCCTGATCTGCGGTGACGACGTCCATGATCACCCCGCCCTTGAGCATCTCGGCGAGACCGCGCTTGACGCGCGAGGATCCGGTGGTGGGCTGTTCGGTCATGAGAGCTCCTGTCGGGGAAGCACGATGTGCATGGGTGTCGAACGATGTCTCGTTTGATCTAGGCCAAACAGTAGCACTGTCCGGAACGACCTAGAATCGGAGGTGAGGACACATGAGCGACCAGATCACGGGAACCACCGCAGCGGACATCGCCGACAGCGTGCGCGGGCTGCGCGACCGCGGAGTCCTGCGTGCAGGCAGCCCTCTTCCGCCTGTCCGCGAGCTGGCGGCGACTCTCGGCGTCAACCGCAACACCGCCGTCGCCGCCTACCGACAGCTCGCCCAGGCGGGGATCGTCATCTCGCGCGGTCGCGCCGGCACGGTCATCACGGGTCTCGAGGCCGTCGCCCAGGAGGGATACGCGTCCGACACGGTGCTGCGCGACGTCGGCACCGGCAACCCCGATCCCCGGCTGATCCCCGATCCGTCGCAGGCGCTCGCCACGGTCGCCGGGCGACCCGTGCTCTATGGAGAACCCGTCATCGACCGCGGTCTCGACGAATGGGCGCGCGAGTGGATCGCCGGCGACATCGGCCACCTCGACTTCGGCATCACCGTGACCAGCGGGGCTGTCGATGCCGTGGAGCGCCTTCTCGCTCAGGCGCTGATGCGCGACGACGCCGTCGCGCTCGAGGACCCCTGCTTCCTCGCCAGCATCCACACGGTGCGCCTCGGGGGGTACCGTGCGATCCCCGTGCCCGTCGATGACCAGGGCATGACGGTCCAGGGGCTGCGTCAGGCGCTGGATGCCGGCGTCCGCGCAGTGATCTGCACTCCTCGTGCACAGAACCCGACCGGTGCGAGCCTCACTGCCGCCCGGGCCGCCGAGCTGCGCGCCGTGCTCGCTGACCACCCGTATGTGCTGATCATCGAAGACGACCATTTCTCGATGCTGTCCCATCGGCCGTACGAGTCCCTCATCGGACCCGAGCACCGCCGGTTCGCCCTCGTGCGCTCGGTCTCGAAATTCCTCGGACCCGACATGTGCCTCGCGATCGCCGCGACGGACGCGACCACGGCCGAGCGCCTCGCCATGCGGCTCAGCCCGGGAACCACGTGGGTCAGCCACCTGCTGCAGCGTCTCACTCTGACCCAACTCACCGATGACGCTGTCGTCTCACGGATCGCCGAGGCCCGAGAGCATTACGCCGCGAGGAACGCGGCCTTCGCAGATCGTCTGCGGGAACAGGGACTCGACTCCCCCGCCACCGACGGACTGAGCCTGTGGGTGCGGCTGCCGAAACCGGCGAGGGTCGTCGCCGAGCGACTGATGCGACGTGGCTGGCTGGCGCGCACGGGAGACGACTTCGCCCTCGACGAGCGGGCCGAGCCCTCACACCACCTGCGCCTCACCGTTCATGACCTGTCAGAAGACGACGCGGAGACGCTCGTCGCCGACCTCGTCGCAGCCGTGCGATGAACACCCGCCGCGGGATCCTTCCCGCCCTCACTGAAAGGATCGGAGAATGAAGATCCTCTCCATCCAGTCCGCCGTCGCGTACGGCCATGTCGGAAACTCCGCCGCAGTCTTCCCTCTGCAGCGCATCGGCGTCGAGGTGCTCCCGGTCTACACGGTGAACTTCTCGAACCACACCGGCTACGGCGCCTGGCGCGGCCCGTTGATCGATCCGAACGACGTGCGTGAGGTCATCACAGGCATCGAGGAACGCGGCGTCTTCGGCGAGATCGATGCGGTGCTCAGCGGGTATCAGGGCGGCGAGGGCATCGGAGACGTGATCATCGACGCCGTCGCGCGGGTCAAGGCCGCCAACCCCGACGCCGTGTACGCGTGCGACCCGGTCATGGGCAACGCGAAGTCCGGATGCTTCGTCGCACCGGCCATCCCGATCCTCCTGCGCGAGAAGGTCGTGCCGGCTGCCGACATCATCACGCCGAACCAGTTCGAGCTCGGCTTCCTCACTGACACCGAGCCCGACACGCTGGAGTCCACTCTGACGTCGGTCGACCTGGCGATGGCGATGGGACCGCGCACGGTGCTCGTCACGAGCGTCGAGCGCCCCGACCGCGAAGAGGGCACCATCGAGATGCTCGTCGCCGACCCGACCGGCGCCTGGATCGTGCAGACGCCACGCCTGCCGATGAAGGCCAACGGCTCGGGTGACGTGACCGCGGCCCTGTTCACGGCGCACTACGTCGCGACGGGCGACGCCAAGACGGCGCTCGAGCGCACGGCATCCAGCGTGTTCGACCTGCTCGCGGCGACCCTCGAGTCCGGTGCGCGCGAACTGCAGCTCGTCGAGGCGCAGGAGTTCTATGCGAACCCGCGCATGCAGTTCACCGCGCGTCAGGTGCGCTGACCCGCGCTAGGCCTTCGGCCAGGCGTCTGCCACGGCCTCGCGTACCTCGCCGAGCAGCTGTGGCAGCGCCTTGGTCTTCGCGATGATCGGGAAGAAGTTGGCGTCCGACGTCCATCGCGGCACGATGTGCTGGTGCAGGTGTCCGTCGACGCCGGCGCCCGCGACGGCGCCCTGGTTCATCCCGAGGTTGAAGCCGTCGCAGCGTGACACCTCTCGGAGTACGCGCATGCCCATCTGGGTCAGCGCACCGATCTCGGCGACCTCTTCGGGCGTCGCCTGGTCGTAGGTCGCGATGTGGCGATACGGGCAGACCAGAAGGTGCCCCGAGTTGTAGGGGAACAGGTTGAGCAGCACGTAGGCCGTCTCGCCCCGTGCCACGATGAGCCGCTCGGCATCCGGGAACTTCGGAGCCTTGCAGAACGGGCACTCCTCGCGCAGCGGCTCCGGGCCCGCCTGGATGTACGCCATCCGGTGCGGGGTCCACAGCCGCTGGAACTCGTCGGGGACGCCGGCGAATTCGCCGGCGTCCTCCCACGGCTCGGAGGGCGTCGTCACGCCAGGTCCCCTGCTGTCTGCACGAGAGCGTGCGCGTCGATCGCGGCACGGATGCGAGAGACGGCGTCGGCGATCGGCACGCCGTTCTCCTGCGTGCCGTCGCGGTAGCGGAACGAGACGGTGCCCGCCTCGCGGTCCTTCTCCCCCGCGATCAGCAGCAGCGGAACCTTGCCGGTCGTGTGCGTGCGGATCTTCTTCTGCATCCGGTCGTCGGAGGTGTCGAGCTCAGCCCGCACTCCCTGCGTCCGGAGGGTGTCGACGACCTCGCCGAGGTAGTCGGCGAACTCGTCTGCGACGGGGATGCCGACGACCTGCACCGGCGACAGCCACACCGGGAAGTCACCGGCGTAGTGCTCGAGAAGGATCGCGAAGAACCGCTCGATCGACCCGAACAGCGCACGGTGGATCATGATCGGCCGCTTCTTGTGGCCGTCCTTGTCCATGTACTCGAGCTCGAAGCGCTCGGGCAGGTTGGGGTCGACCTGCACGGTCGACAGCTGCCAGGTGCGGCCGATCGCGTCGCGCGTCTTGAGGTCGATCTTGGGGCCGTAGAAGGCGGCCTCGCCCGGAACCTCGGTGAGCTTCAGACCGGATGCCACAGCGACGCGACGCAGAGCATCGGTCGACGACTCCCAGAACTCGTCCGAGCCGATCCACTTGGACTTCTCGTCGTCCTTCATCGACAGCTCGAGCTCGAAGTCGGTCAGGCCGAAGTCGCGGAGCATCGACAGGATGAACTCGAGGACCTTGGAGACCTCGCCCTCGAGCTGGTCCGGCGTCACGAAGAGGTGCGAATCGTCCTGGGTGAAGCCGCGCACGCGAGTGAGGCCGTGCAGTGCACCGGACAGCTCGTTGCGGTACACGGTGCCGTTCTCGGCGAAGCGCAGCGGCAGGTCGCGGTAGCTGCGTGCCCGCTCCTTGTAGATGAGGATGTGCATCGGGCAGTTCATGGGCTTCAGGTAGTAGTCCTGGCCCTGCTTGGTGATGTTTCCCTCGTCGTCGCGCTCCTCGTCCATCACGATCGGCGGGTACATGCCCTCCTTGTACGTGACGAGGTGGTTCGAGGTGAGGAAGAGGTCTTCCTTCGAGATGTGCGGGGTGTACACGTACGTGTAGCCGCCCTCGATGTGCCGCCTGCGCGCGTGCTGCTCCATCTCGCCGCGGACGATGCCACCGCGAGGGTGCCAGACCGAGAGGCCCGAGCCGATCTCCTCGGGGAACGAGAACAGGTCGAGCTCCTTGCCCAGTCGACGGTGGTCGCGCTTCGCGGCCTCCTCGAGACGGTGCTGGTACTCGCGCAGCTCGTCCTTCGACGGCCACGCCGTGCCGTAGATGCGCTGCAGCTGCGGGTTCTTCTCACTGCCGCGCCAGTAGGCGGCGGCGATGCGGGTGAGGTCCCAGCCGTTCCCGATCATGCGGGTGTTGGGCAGGTGCGGCCCGCGGCAGAGGTCCTTCCAGACGACCTCGCCGTCGCGGGTCGTGTTGTCGTAGATCGTGAGTTCGCCCTCGCCGACTTCGACGGACGCGCCCTCTGCCGCCTCCTTGCCGCCCTTGAGACCGATGAGCTCCAGTTTGAAGGGCTCGTCGGCGAGCTCGGCTCGTGCCTCGTCGTCGGTGACGACCCGGCGCACGAAACGCTGGCCCTCACGCACGATGCGCTGCATCTCTTTCGTGATCGCCTTGATGTCCTCGGGCGTGAACGGCGTCTCGACGCCGAAGTCGTAGTAGAAGCCGTCGGTGATGGGCGGACCGATGCCGAGGTTCGCCTGCGGGTTGATCCGCTGCACCGCCTGCGCGAGCACATGCGCCGCCGAGTGTCGGAGGATGTTGAGTCCGTCAGGGCTGTCGATCGTGACCGGCTCGACCTCGTCGGCATCCGTCACTGTCGCGGCGAGGTCCTTGAGGGTTCCGTTGACGCGCATCGCGACGACTGAACGGTCAGAGAACAGGGCGAAGCCGTCTTTCGGCTGAGCATTTTCAGGCACTGCACACTCCATCTGGGTCTGGATCTAGGCTACTCGCATGCCCGGGGCCGATTGACCGCTACAGTCCCGTCTCCGACGAGGTGTCCGCCGCCGTCGGCGCGAGGATGATGATCGCCGCGCCGACCAGCGCGATCGCGGATCCGACCCAGTCCCAGAGCGTCGGCTTGAAGCCGTCGACGATGATCCCCCACGCCAGGGATCCGGCGATGAACACGCCGCCGTACGACGCCAGCACACGCCCGAAGTTCGCGTCGGGCTGGAGCGCCGCGATGAACCCGTATGCGCCGAGGGCCATGACCCCGAGAACCGCGAACACCCAGCCTCTGTTCTCCTTCAGAGCCTGCCAGATCAGCCAGGCGCCCCCGATCTCGGCGACGGCGGCGAGCACGAACAGGATGCTGATGCGCAGGACGGTCATGATCCCAGTGTGGCGCAGGGCTTGTCACGCCTGACGACGCGGATCAGTCGCCGGCCACGACGAGTCCGGTCTCGTAGGCGAGGATGACGAGCTGCGCCCTGTCGCGTGCTCCCGCCTTCGACATGATCCGGTTCACGTGGGTCTTCGCGGTGTGCGGCGAGATCGTGAGCCCCGCGGCGATCTCGTCATTGGCGAGGCCTTCGGCGACGAGCACGAGCACTTCGCGCTCGCGCGGAGTCAGGAGAGCGAGGGCGGTGGTCCATCGTGCGGCGGGGTCTGATCCGCCGCGTCGGATGGAGCGCTCGATCAGTGCACGCGTGGCCATCGACGACAGCAGGGCTTCCCCGTCGTGGACGGTGCGCACAGCCCGGACGATCTCGTCGGGTTCCGCGCCTTTGCCGATGAAGCCGCTCGCCCCCGCGCGAAGTGCGGCGACGACGTTCTCGTCCTCTTCGAACGTCGTCAGGATCAGCACTCGCGGCTGAGCCGCCGAGTCGTTCTGGACGGCTGAGTCGTTCTGAGCGCAGATGAGCGCGGTGGCGGCGATTCCGTCGAGCTCCGGCATCCTGATGTCCATGAGCACGACGTCCGGTGCGGCCGTCTTCGCCAGACGCACGGCGTCGTGTCCGTTCGATGCCTCCCCCGCGACCACGAGGCCACCGTCGATGAGGATGTCCCGCACGGCATGTCGCACGAGAGGCTGGTCGTCGACCACGAGCACCGAGACCGTCACGGCGTATCGACGCCCTCGACCGGGATCCACGCCTCCAGCGAGAAGACACCTCGATCGCTGCCGAAGTGTGCCGCTCCACGCACCGCTGCGAGCCGCTCCTGGATGCCACGGAGTCCGTTGCCGGGGGCCGGCGACGCAGGTGCGACGTTTCTGGTCGGGTTCACGATCGTCAGGTGCAGGGCCGCGCTCTCGATGCGCAGCGCCACGGTGGCTGTGCCTCCGAGGCCGTGCTTGTGGGCGTTCGTGAGTGCCTCCTGCAGCACGAGATACGCCGCGTGGTCACTCGCGGGCGACAGCACGAACCCGTCGTCCTGGCGCCGCAGATCGACTCGGAGCCCACCTCGTCGAAAACCGTCGATCAGGGTGTCCAGCTGGGCCAGCCCGCTCTGCGGCCGGCGGTCTTCGGGGTCGTCGAGAGCATCGGAGCGAAGCAGCGACATGAGGCCGCCGATGTCGCTGAGCACAGTGCGAGATGCACTGCGCACCGTGGTGAGAGCCTCCCTGGCGCGCTCCGGCCTGCTGTCGAGCGCCGACGAGGCGACACCGGCGTTCAGGCTGATCACCGCGATCTGGTGGGCTACGACATCGTTCAGTCGAATCCCGCCACGGGGTTCACGGGTCGTCGGCATGCATCCAGTATTTCGCGTCTCCGCGACGCCCGGATCCTCCCGCCGGATGACATCCGCATACCGCGAACGCGGTATGCGGATGTCCGTCGAGGGCTGACGCGCGGGCGTCTCGCGTTCGTCAGGCTGGAGAGCAGGCGCGCGCTCCTCCCGATCTCCACGTGCGCCGGGAAGGCCACCGTGCGCAGATCCATCAAGAGAACCCTCGTCGTCCTGACCGCGATCGGCGGCGTTCTCGCGGTCGGTCTCACGACCACGACGATCGTGAATGCGGTAGCCACAGCCACCGAGCGCGACCGTATCGAACCCTACGGTCAGACGGTGGTGGTCGACGGCCGCGAGATGAACGTCCTCGTCGCAGGAGAGGGCGCGACCGACATCGTGCTTCTCCCGGGCTTCGGCACGGCCTCGCCTGTGCTCGACTTCGCGCCGCTGGTGTCCGATCTGGCTGAAGATCACCGGGTGATCGTCGTCGAACCGTTCGGCTATGGTCTGAGCGACGGCACCGACACCGAGCGGACGACCGAGAACATCGTCGGCGAGATCCACGAGGCACTCCGGGTGCTGCAGGTCGACGAGTACGTCCTCATGGGGCACTCGATCGCAGGGCTCTATGCGATCGAGTACGCCGAGCGATACCCGGATGAGGTGACGGCCTTCGTCGGCATCGACACGAGCGTGCCGGGGCAGCCGAACATGGACACGCAGTTCCCCGTCGGGCTGTTGGGCGCGGCGAAGAGTCTGGGCCTGGTCCGAGTCATCACGAGCCTGACGGGCGATGACCTGGGCGGCCTCGACTACGACGACGACGCGCGCGAGCAGATGGCGCTCCTCAGCAATCGGAACTCGCTCTCCCCCACCTATCTCGATGAGATGACGCACATCAGGACCAACTTCGCGGATGCCGCGGGCACCGGCTTTCCCGACCGACTCCCGCTCCTGCTGTTCGTGGTCGCCGACAACGCGGTCACTCCGAACTGGCTCGACCTGCACGAGCGCCAGGCCGCGGCCGTGGACGACGGAACCGTCATCCCCATCGACGGCGAGCACTATCTGCATCACACGCACGCACCCGAGATCGCCGACGGGTTTCGCGAATGGGAGGGCGCCCGAATGCTCGGTTCCGGATGACCGGGCGTGGCGGCGCTCCGACGAACCGCATGCCCTCCGGAGCCGTCGGGGTAGCGTGAGCAGATGATCAGAGCACTGGCGCGTTGGATCCTCGCACTCGCACTCGGGGCGATAGGCATCGTCCATTTCGTGAGCACCCGGGGCTTCCGGGTCGTCGTGCCGGACTGGGCCACGAAGGCCACGCGCCTCGACAAGGACGCGATCGTGATCGCCTCGGGAGCCGCTGAGGTCGCTCTCGCCGTCGGGCTGCTCGCCCTCCCGAAGGAGAGACGCCGCATGGGCTTCGCGACTGCCGCGTTCTTCGTCGCCGTCTTCCCCGGAAACGTGCACCAGTGGCGAACCCGACGGTCGACGCCGGGTCTCGACACCGAGGCTCGTCGTTTCGGACGCCTCTTCCTCCAGCCGCTCCTGGTGCTGTGGGCTGTGTGGTCGACCGCCGAGCCAGCTCCCGCGCGTAGGCGACCGGCGCGCCGTAGCCGCTGAGGTCCCAGGCGCGCAACCCCGCCCACCGGTTCGGACGCTCGGGTGAGAATGGTGCCATGGTCTCTCCCTCACTCGTCTGGCTCCGCGACGACCTTCGGCTCGCCGACAATCCGGCACTGAGGGCAGCGATCGATCGCGACGAACCCCTGGTCATGCTGTACGTCCTCGACGAGGAGTCCCCCGGCATACGACCGCTGGGCGGTGCTGCTCGCTGGTGGCTGCACCATTCCCTCGCGTCGCTGAGCGAACGGGTGCAGGACCTCGGCGCATCGCTCATCCTCCGGCGTGGTCCGGCCGACCGCGTCGTGCGCGAGACGGTCACCGACACCGGAGCCACAGCCGTGTTCTGGAACCGGCGCTACGGCGGTGCCGAACGTGACATCGACACGACCCTGAAGACGTCATTGCGCGATGACGGACTCGAGGTGACGTCCTTCCAGGCATCGCTGCTGCACGAGCCGTGGACGGTGAAGACCGGCAGCGGCACCCACTTCTCGGTGTTCACTCCGTTCTGGCGCGCCTGCCTCGCGCTTCCCACGCCCCGAGCGCCGCTCCCCGCACCGCGAAGCCTCGACGGAGTCGCCAGCGCGCCGGCCTCAGACGACCTCGACGACTGGAACCTGCTGCCCACCCGCCCTGACTGGGCCGGCGGACTGCGCGAGACCTGGGAGCCCGGCGAGCCTGCCGCGCGCGCCCGGCTGCGCTCCTTCCTGCACGAGGACATCGGGTCATATGACCGCGCCCGTGACGAACCGTCGGCCGGTGCCACCTCTCTGCTTTCGCCTCGTCTCCGCTGGGGCGAGCTCAGCCCGTTCACCGTCTGGCAGGAGGCGGTCGACGCCGACGGTGCCGCAGGTTTTCTCTCGGAGCTCGGCTGGCGCGAGTTCGCCTGGCACACGACGTTCCACTCCCCCGATCTGGCGACCGTCAATCTGCGCCGTCAGTACGACGCGTTCCCGTGGCCGCCGCTCGATCCGGCGCAGCTCGAGGCGTGGCAGCATGGCGACACCGGCATCCCGCTGGTGGATGCGGGCATGCGGGAACTCTGGCACACCGGCTTCATGCACAATCGGGTGCGCATGGTCACGGCATCGTTCCTCGTGAAGAACCTGCTGATCGACTGGCGTCGCGGCGAGGAGTGGTTCTGGGACACGCTGGTCGATGCTGACGGCGCGAGCAACCCGTTCAACTGGCAGTGGGTGGCGGGGTCCGGCGCTGACGCCGCACCGTACTTCCGTGTCTTCAACCCCGAACTGCAGGCGAAGAAGTTCGACCCGAACGGTCTCTACATCTCGCAGTGGGCATCGGATGCTCCGTCGGAGCCGATCGTCGATCTCGCTGCGACACGCAAGGCTGCGCTCGCCGCCTACGACGTGGTCAAGCGGTCGTCACAGCCGACCTGATCGCAGTGTGAGCGGGCAGTTGCCCCGCTCCCGTCGTGTGAACACGGGTCGAGCTACGAAGCGGGCTGGAGGACCCTGCTCCGACGCTCATCACCGCCGAGTGAACGATCTCCTCGTCGGCTCGTTCGGCGAAAGATCACCCCGGAGAAACAAAAAACCCCCGGAAAACCGGGGGTTTCTCTGTGCGCGATACTGGGATCGAACCAGTGACCTCTTCCGTGTCAGGGAAGCGCGCTACCGCTGCGCCAATCGCGCCCGTTCGGGCTATTCAGTTACTGAGGTGGCGACGGGATTCGAACCCGTGTAAACGGCTTTGCAGGCCGGTGCCTAGCCGCTCGGCCACGCCACCGTGTGGATTGACCCCACGTGCGGAAGGCCTTCCGAAGAAGGCCCCTGCACTTGAGCGGATGACGAGACTCGAACTCGCGACCCCAACCTTGGCAAGGTTGTGCGCTACCAACTGCGCTACATCCGCGTTGTTCCCGGTTGTTGTCCCGGGCACTTATGAAACATTAGCCGATGATCGGCGACTGTCAAAACTCAAACCGAATCTCGCGCGTGTCTCCCAGCATGGTCAACTTCGCCTCCGACCGTCGGGTAGTATCGGTTGACGTACCCCACAGGTATGGGCGATTGGCGCAGTTGGTAGCGCGCTTCCTTCACACGGAAGAGGTCATCGGTTCGAGTCCGGTATCGCCCACCACAACCCCGCACACTCAGGTGTCGCGGGGTTTTTTCGCACCCATGAGCGGATCGTCGCCCGGCACAGGATGACCACTCTGCTCGACGACTTCCTCTCGGGCGACCGCAGCCGCGGGATGCCGGCGGTGTGGGAGACCATCCACTCCCGGGATCTCGACCCGCTCGTCGCAGCGCTTCCAAGACTCCGGCTCGCTGCGGCGCAGCTAGGCGAGGTTCGACGTCGGTGGCTGCCGGTAGCGTGCCGACCGTGTCGGCCATCCAGCTACCCAGCCCCTGCTCGCTGTGCGGCCACGCGGAGGCAGTGCGCGTGGCAGCGGCGCTGATGTGCGCCTGGTGCGGATGGCGATACGGGGACTCGCCGGATCCCGGTCTGCCCAGGCCCGTGATCGAGGTGGTCTACTACATCCGCTATGACCGCCGAGTGAAGATCGGAACCAGCCGTCGCCCTCGGCAACGCCTCGCCAGCATCCGGCACGAAGAGCTCCTGGCCTTCGAGCGTGGCGGTCGGGAAGTCGAACAGGCGAGACATCGGGAGTTCGCGGAAGCCCGCGAGGGGGGCGAGTGGTTCACGCTCACCCCGATCCTGTCGGCGCACATTGCGGGGCTGCACACTGAGGGCGAACCCTGGCAGCAGTACGCACGCTGGGTGAGCTCGGCGTTGCAGAACTGAAGCCCCGCACGGGGCCGACGTTCCGTGCGGGGCTTCAGAGTGCAGATGGATCAGGCGCGTGCTGTGGCCTTGACGCTCGCAGGCTGGGGCTGTGAGAACAGGACGACCAGGATCACGGCGACACCGACGACCACGTGCGGGAGCCACACGTTGGGCGCCTCGGTCGAGAAGCCGAAGATCCAGGGCGAGAGCGCCAGGAACAGGCTCGCGACGATGTCGAAGACGAGGTGGACGGGCATCGGGATGAAGCCGAAGGGGCCCCATTCGTACTTCGTGAACAGGCTGTAGACGATGAGGCCGACGCCGAGCACGATCGGGATGATCACGGCGGGACCGCCGACGTTTGCGAAGCCGAACAGCCACGGAGCAGCGATCAGCGCCACTCCGACGACGT
This sequence comes from Microbacterium forte, assembly GCF_031885415.1. Classification (NCBI taxonomy): domain Bacteria; kingdom Bacillati; phylum Actinomycetota; class Actinomycetes; order Micrococcales; family Microbacteriaceae; genus Microbacterium; species Microbacterium forte. The sequence goes on along the minus strand of NZ_CP116871.1, from coordinate 442,831 downwards.
AGTCGAGGATGCCATGGACCTTGGTGGGGATGAAACGCATGATGCCTCCTGTGATGTCGTCGCGTGCTGCGACTCACAGATGGTTCGCAGCGCTTCGCCGAACGGATTGCAGGAGTCCCGCTCGTACCCTGAACGGATGACGTCATTGCCGCCTGCCTCTCCTGGGATCGGAATCCTCCGTGTGCTCGTGGGCGGAGTGGTGGTCGAGATCCTGGTGTTCACGTATGTGATCGGAATTCCCCGTCAGGGAGCGAGTCTGGTCGACTACTTCGGCTACTTCACGAATCTGACGAGTCTGCTGACCGCTGGTGTCCTGATAGCGACGGGGCTGCTGACGATTCGCCGTCGCTCGATACCTGTACCGCTCACCAGCGCTCGTGCCGTGGCCGTTGCGTGCATGATCGTCGTGGGCGTCGTGTACAACGTGCTGGTACCGGGAACCGGAAGCGCGCCGGCCTGGGTGAGCCTCGCACTCCACACCCTGTTCCCCGTGCTGCTGGTGTTCGACTGGGTGCTCATCGGCGATCGTGCTCCGATGCCGTGGCGACGCCTCTGGCTCGTGCTCCCGTACCCGGTCGCATGGCTGGGCGTCGTCTTGCTCAGGGGCATCACGGACGGCTGGGTGCCCTACGGATTCCTGCTGCCCGAGCGGGGCGGCATGTCTCTGACACTGCACGTCGCGGGACTCGTGGCGGCTCTCGTCGCATCCGGCTCGCTGGTGTGGACGCTCAGCAGAGTGCGCGGCTTCGGGACCCCGAGACGCTCGAAAGAGTCAGATGCTCACGCGCTCGCCCAGCCGTACCGACGTGCCAGCGCCGATGCGACCCGACCGTAACGAGAACGGTCGAGCACGGCCGCCTCGCGGCGCAGACCGCTCTCGTGCACGCTGTAGAGCTGCTCGATATCGACCCACGACTCGCGTCCTTGCGAGTCCCAGTCTCCGGAACCGATCGACAGATAGTCGCGGTCGCCGTCGTGGGCCTTGCTCGTCATTCGCACCGCGTAGACCCGATCCGCCGATTCGCGCCCGATCACGAGCACCGGACGGTCCTTGCCCCTGCCGTCGTTCTCCTCGTACGGCACCCAGGTCCAGATGATCTCTCCCGCGTCCGGTGCGCCGTCGCGGTCGGGCGCGTAGCCGATGCGGAGCTGCTCGATCCGGTCGGGGTCGACGCGCACCGTCTCCTTTCCCCGCGCGGGATTTCTCGAGCCGGATGCTGCGGAGCGCACCTCCTCGGACGTGCGCACACGCGAGACCGGGCGTCCCGGACGAGTGTTCGTCCGAGACGCCCGGTCAGATCCCAGTGCTGTGAAGAGGATCTCCGCGAGTCTTGCCAGGATGCCGTTCGAGTTGCTCACACGGTCACCCTAACGGGAGTTCAGGCGTCGGCCAGTGCGTATCCCTCCTCGCCGTGCACGACCTGGTCGACACCGGCGATCTCGTCTTCGCTGGTGACGCGGAAGCCGATCGTCTTCTCGATCGCGAAGCCGATGATGAAGGCGACGACGAAGGAGTAGACCAGCACACCGAGAGCTGCGATCGCCTGGACGGCGAGCTGGCGTGCGTCGCCACCGACGAAGAGACCGGTTCCGGAGGCGAAGAAGCCGAGGTAGAGCGTTCCGATCAGGCCACCGACGAGGTGGATGCCGACGACGTCGAGCGAGTCATCGAAACCGAGGCGGAACTTCATCTCCACCGCGAGTGCGCACACGATGCCGGCGACGGCACCGAGCAGCAGCGACCACCCGGGGGTCAGGTTGGCGCAGGCGGGGGTGATGGCGACCAGACCGGCGACGGCACCCGACGCTGCACCCACCGACGTGGGCTTTCCGTCCTTGATCTTCTCGATCAGGATCCAGCCGAGGATCGCGGCCGCCGTAGCGCCGAGGGTGTTCAGACCGATGAGTCCGACGCCGCCCATGTCCTCTGCGAGCCACTCGGCACCGGCGTTGAAGCCGAACCAGCCGAACCACAGCAGAGCAGCACCGAGGAGGGTCAGCGGAACGTTGTGCGGCTTGAGGATGCCCTTCTGGAAGCCGATGCGCTTGCCGAGGACGATTGCGAGCGCGAGCGCGGCAGCACCCGCGTTGATGTGCACAGCGGTACCGCCGGCGTAGTCGATCACTCCGATGCCGCTGTCCTCACCGAAGAGCGTGGTGCCGAGGTTCATGATCCAACCGCCGCCCCAGACCCATGCGGCGACGGGGAAGTATCCGACCGTGGCGAAGACGCCGGCGAAGATCAGCCAGCTGCCGAACTTCGCACGGTCGGCGATGGCACCCGAGATGAGTGCGACGGTGATGATCGCGAAGGTCGCACCGTATGCGACTCCGAGAAGTGCGACGTTCGACCCCTCACCGGCCGCGAGGCTGGAGAGGCCGATGTCGGCGAAGGGGTTGCCTGCGAAGGCGGTGGGGCTGTCGACGGCGCTCATCGAGAACCCGAAGAGGATCCACAGAACGGCGACGAGGCCGATCGAGCCGAAGCTCATCATCATCATGCTGACGACGCTCTTGGCCTTGACGAGACCGCCGTAGAAGAAGGCGACGCCGGGCGTCATGAGCAGTACGAGGGCGGTCGCGGTGATCGCCCAGGAGATGTTGCCTGGAGCATCCATAGTCAAACCTCACATTCGGGAAACTGAGAGCTTCAGTGTGAGGCCGCCCGATTTCCGGAATGCGTGAGGTTTGTTGCGGCGGCGTTACAGAGACGCCGCGTGTGTGAACATCGCGTTACGCGACACTGCGATCCGCGTGTGTAAGTGCATTGAGTCTGGAGATAGCACGCAGGTATTTCTTGCGGTATCCGCCGCTCAGCATCTCCTCCGCGAACACCTGATCGAGGCTCACACCGGTGGCGACGATCGGGATCTGCGCGTCGTACACACGGTCGACGAACGCGACGAAGCGCAGAGCCTCGGACTGGTCCGTCAGAACTCGCACGTCCTTCAGGCCCACGAGGTCGAGTCCTGCGATGATCCGGAGGTAGCGCGAGGGGTGCACGCGAGCCAGGTGACGGATCACATCGGCGAACGAGTCGTCTGATGCGATGCCCCGGCCGGCCCCATCCTCGATCGCGCGGTCGTACGCATCGTCATCGCTGACGACGGCGTGCCCGTCGAGAGCGCGCTGGCGGAAGTCCACGCCGTCGATGCGGATCGTCTGGAAGCTGTCCGACATCGCGTGGATCTCACGCAGGAAGTCCTGCGCGGCGAAGCGTCCCTCTCCCAGCGCGTTCGGCGGCGTGTTCGAGGTTGCGGCGAGCTTGGTGCCGGTCGGCACGAGTTCGCCGATCAGGCGCGTCATCACCATGGTGTCGCCCGGGTCGTCGAGCTCGAACTCGTCGATGCACAGCAGATCGGCGCCCTTGAGCAGGTCGACGGTGTTCTTGTATCCCAGCGCGCCGACCAGAGCCGTGTACTCGATGAACGAGCCGAAGTACTTCCTGCGCGCGGGCATCGCGTGATAGATCGAGGCCAGCAGGTGGGTCTTTCCGACGCCGAAGCCGCCGTCGAGATAGACGCCCGGCTTCGTCTCGGGCTCCTTCTTGGCTCGGCCGAAGAATCCACCGCGCTTCACAGGAGCGCCTCGTCCGGCGAAGCGGATCAGTGTCTCCTTCGCCTCTTCCTGAGACGGGTACGCCTCGTCGGCGCGATAGCTCTCGAACGTGGCGCCGTCGAACTGCGGCGGCGGCACGAGGCTGGCCAGCATCTCGGGACCGGTGACGGTCGGCTGTCGATCTGTCAGGTGCACGATGCCCGTGCGGGTGGGCGTGTCGGTCATCACGGTCCTGTATCGGGGCGCACCTGTGTCGAAGTCTTACGAATCCGGTGCAGGGCGCGCGGCGTGGATCTATCGTCGAAGTATCGGCTCCACATTACGCCGTCACCCCTGCATCATCGCCGCTCACCGTCTGAGGAGATCCCTGTGGCCATCGAGTTCGACACCACTTCGTCCAAGTTCGCCGAGTATGCCGAGCCCGGCCGGCTCGTGACCACCGAGTGGCTGGCCGAGCGCCTCGGCACGCCCGGCCTGGTCGTCGTCGAATCCGACGAGGATGTGCTCCTCTACGAGACCGGTCACATCCCGGGCGCCGTGAAGGTCGACTGGCACACCGAGCTCAACGACCCGGTCGTCCGCGACTACGTCGATGGCGAGGGGTTCGCGAAGCTGCTCAGCAGCAAGGGCATCTCCCGCGACGACACGGTCGTGATCTACGGCGACAAGAACAACTGGTGGGCCGCCTACGCACTCTGGGTCTTCTCGCTCTTCGGCCACGAGGACGTGCGACTGCTCGACGGCGGTCGCGATCGCTGGATCGCGGAGGGTCGAGAGATCACCCGCGACGCACCGCAGATCACACCGACGGAGTACCCCGTCGTCGAGCGCGATGACTCTGTGATCCGCGCCTACAAGGAAGACGTTCTCGCACACATCGGCAGCCCCCTGATCGACGTCCGCTCCCCCGAGGAGTACAGCGGTGAGCGCACCACCGCACCGGCGTACCCCGACGAGGGCGCTCTGCGCGCAGGCCACATCCCGACTGCTCAGAGCGTGCCGTGGGCCAAGGCGGTCGCAGAGGACGGCGGCTTCAAGTCGCGTGCCGAACTCGATGCGATCTACCGCGACGGCGCCGGGCTTGCGGACGGCGACGACGTCGTCGCGTACTGCCGCATCGGTGAGCGCTCCAGCCACACCTGGTTCGTGCTCAGGCACCTGCTCGGCTTCGAGAACGTCCGCAACTACGACGGCTCGTGGACCGAGTGGGGCAGCGCGGTGCGCGTCCCGATCGTCACCGGATCGGAGCCCGGATCCCTCTGACCGTGGGAGGATGGCGGGGATGAGCAAGAGCGAACTTCCTGACACCCTCGCCGAGATCCGCGACGGATTCCTCGAGACCCCCGAAGCGGATCGTCTGCTGCTCCTGCTGGAGTACTCGGACGAGCTGCCCGAGGTCTCCGAGGAGGTCGCGAACCACCCGGAGATGTGCGAGCGCGTCGCGGAGTGCCAATCCCCCGTCTACATCTACGTCGAGGTGAATGACGGCGTGGTCACGATGCACGCGACGGCTCCGCCCGAGGCACCGACCACGCGCGGGTTCGCGAGCATCCTCGTGCAGGGCATCACCGGCCTCACTGCTGACGAGGTCCTGGCGATCCCCGACGACTACCCGCAGTCGATCGGGCTCACCAGAGCCGTGTCGCCCCTGCGCATCGGCGGCATGACGGGAATGCTCATGCGCGCGAAGAAGCAGGTCAGGCAGAAGCGCTGAAGCCCTGAGCGGCGAGCCATCCGGTGATGGCGTCGCTCCACCCGGTCTGGTCGTAGTTCCAGATCTTGGTGTGCCGAGCGCCCGAGAATGCCGGCATGGTGACGAGATCCGGGCGGGCCTGCTGCAGCGCGTGCGACGCGTCGGCCGGCACGAATCCGTCGTCATCGCTGTGCAGGATGAGAATGGGCACTTTCAGCTCATCCGCGCGCGCCACTATGTCGAGGCTGTCGAACGAGATCGCGTTCTCAGCGCCGCTGAGCCGCGCGGTCAGCGGAACGGACAGCGCGCTCATAGCCAGATCCGGCAGCGGCGCGCGCATTCCCGCCGCTCGCGCCTGGAAGCGCAGCACGCTGCGCCAGTCGATCACGGGCGACTCGAGGATCAGTCCGGCGATGCGGTCGCGGTTGCCCGAGTTCAGTGCGGTCTGCAGAGCGACCGCACCCCCCATCGACCATCCCATCAGGATCACGCGCTCAGCGCCGTGGCGCAGCGCGTACGAGACAGCGGCGTCCACATCGCGCCACTCGGCGGCCCCCAGCGCGTAGGAGCCGCTTCGGCTGCGTGGAGCCTCGCCGTCGTTCCGGTACGACACGACGAGGTTCGGGAAGCCCGCCGCGTGCAGCACGGGGACTGCGCGAAGGCACTCGGCACGGGTGACTCCGCGGCCGTGCACCTGGACCACCCACGTCGACGATTCGCCGGGGAAGAGCCACGCGGGGCACGGACCCGCCGGTGACCCGATGAGCACGTTCTGCCATGGCAGGTGCAGCTCGCTGGGCGTCGAGTAGTACCAGCCGCTGAATCCCGCACTCCTGTCGACGCGGGCGCCGGGCTCGATCTGCGTGAGCAGCTTGCGCCGCACGGTCGTCGCGTCGGCGCTGAGCACCGCACCGAGCTTGACGTACCCGTACGTGCCCGAGGTGAAGAGACCGTAACGCCCCGGCAGCTCGGTGTCTCGTGTTCGAGTGAGCTCGATCGTCTGCGCGCCGGTGTCGACCGCGAGGATCTCGACGTCGGCCGGTCGTTTCTTCGGAATCACGACCCGGCGGGCCACGCTGAAGACGAGCAGGGCCAGTGCCGTCCCGAGAGCGAGCAGTGCAGGGACAAGGAGCGCAACGGCGTGCCTGAGACTCTTCATCGCTTCCTGACTCTAGCCTGTTGCCGTGACCGCTCACCCCGATGCCGGGACGATCTTCGACGCCGCCGTGGCCGAACTGCGCGATATCGCCTTCCGCGCAGACATCACCATCCGCGAGATACCCACACCACAGGGCCTGGCTCCGCACGCCCTCGCGCTCGCCGCAGACGTCCGCCCGGACGACAGCGGGGAGTCCGCCTACGGCACCGGACGCTTCGTGCTGCTGCATGATCCCGACAACCCGGCAGCATGGGACGGCGACTGGCGAATCGTGATCTTCGCCCAGGCTCCGCTGGAGACGGAGATCGGCACCGATCCCCTGCTCGCCGATGTCACCTGGTCGTGGCTCGTCGACGCGCTCGACTCCAGGGGCGCCGGCTATCACTCCGAGTCCGGTACGTCGACCAAGACCCTCTCGAAGGGCTTCGGTGGCCTCGCCGTCGAAGGAGACGGCGCACAGATAGAGTTGAGGGCGTCCTGGACACCCGAGGGCCCCTTCGCACCCCATGTCGAGGCCTGGGTCGAACTGGTCGGGATGCTGGCGGGTCTTCCGCCGGGTTCCGAGGGCATCGCCGTTATCGGCGCGCGAAAGGCAGCACGTGACTGAATACTCCGTGATCTCCGACGTCTCGGAGTTCCGTGCAGCGTGCGCTGCACTGGCCGCAGGCACAGGCCCTGTCGCCGTCGACGTCGAGAGGGCATCCGGATTCCGCTATTCCCAGCGGGCGTATCTCGTGCAGGTCTTCCGCCGAGACGCGGGGGTCTTCCTCTTCGACCCCCCGGCGCTCGGCGACTTCAGCCCGCTGCAGGAGGCGATCGGCGATGTGCTCTGGGTCTTCCATGCAGCCAGCCAGGATCTCCCTTCGCTTCGCGAACTCGATCTGCTGCCGCAGGAGATCTTCGACACCGAGCTCGCATCGCGTCTGCTGGGTCACGAACGAGTCGGTCTCGCTGCCGTCGTGGAGAACACGCTCGGCATCACCCTCAAGAAGGAGCACTCTGCGGCGGACTGGTCGACCAGACCGCTCCCCCCTGCCTGGCTCGAGTATGCGGCGCTCGATGTGCTGTACCTGATCGACGTCTATGAGGCGCTGAAGGCGGAGCTCGAAGAGCAGGGCAAGACCGCGTATGCCGCCGAGGAGTTCGCCGCCACGCTCACCCGACTCCCGAAGCCTCCGCGCGAAGACCCCTGGCGTCGCCTGAGCGGGCTCCACCAGGTGCGCGGTGCGCGCAACCTGGCCGTCGCGCGCTCGCTGTGGCAGGCTCGCGAGGCCTTCGCGCAGGATCAGGATGTCTCTCCGGGACGTCTGGTGCCGGATCGCTCACTGATCGCTGCGGTGCTCGCGAACCCGCAGAGCAAGCAGGCGCTGGCAGGCATCAAGGACTTCCAAGGTCGAGCGAGCCGTACGCAACTCGATCGCTGGTGGCAGGCGATGGTCGATGGACGCACCACGGAGGAGCTGCCCCGTGAGCGGGTTCCGAGCGACACGCTGCCGCCACCTCGGGCATGGTCGGACCGCAATCCGGAGGCCGATGCGCGCCTCAAGGCCGCGCGCCCCGTCGTCGAGGCCACGGCTGAGGAGCTCGGAATGCCGACGGAGAACCTGCTCACCCCCGATCACCTCCGCCGGGTGGCCTGGGACGTGCCGGGAACGACGCCGGAAGCCATCGGCGACGCGCTCGCGGAGCTCGGTGCCCGCCCCTGGCAGATTGCACAGACTGCACAGAAGATCGCCGACGCCTTTGTAGAAGCCGCGCAAACACCCGACGAGCCCCCGTCGGACGCTTCGTAGGTTCGATCCAACCGATTCCTCCCCGTTTCCGGCCCTCCATAGACTGAGGCCACCGCACAAACTTGGAGGCAGAGTGGCCGAAATATCGGACGTCTTCTTCGTCGATGGAGTGCGCACCCCCTTCGGGCGCGCCGGCGAAAAAGGCATGTACTGGAACACCCGCGCTGATGACCTCGCTGTCAAGGCGACCATCGGCCTCATGGAGCGGAACGCAGCCGTCCCGGCCGACCGCATCGACGATGTCGCCATCGCCGCGACCAGTCAGACCGGAGACCAGGGTCTGACCCTCGGCCGTTCCGTGGCGATTCTCGCGGGGCTTCCGCAGACTGTGCCAGGACTTGCCGTCGAGCGCATGTGCGCCGGCGCGATGACCAGCGTCACGACCATGGGCGCGTCGATCGGCGTCGGCATGTACGACTTCGCTCTCGCCGGCGGTGTCGAGCACATGGGCCACCACCCGATCGGCGGCAACGCCGACCCCAACCCGCGTTTCGTCGCCGAGCGCATGGTCGACCCCGGTGCCCTGAACATGGGCGTCACGGCCGAGCGTATCTTCGACCGCTTCCCGCACCTGACGAAGGAGCGCTCCGACCGGTTCGGCATGCTCAGCCAGCACAAGGTGCAGGCGGCCTACGACGCCGGAAAGATCCAGCCCGATCTCGTGTCGGTCGCGACCAAGGGCGCCGACGGCGCCTGGGGTCTCGCCACCGAGGACGAGGGTCGTCGTCCGCAGACCACGATGGACGACCTCGCCGCCCTGAAGACGCCCTTCCGCCCGCACGGTCGGGTGACGGCGGGAACCTCGTCGCCGCTCACCGACGGCGCCACGATGTCGCTGCTCGCCGGCGGTGGAGCCGTGAAGGAGTTCGGCCTGGCGCCGAAGATGCGCATGGTCTCGTTCGCCTTCGCCGGCGTTCAGCCCGAGATCATGGGAATCGGACCGATCCCCTCGACGGAGAAGGCCCTGAAGAAGGCCGGACTGACGATCGCCGACATCGGCCTGTTCGAGCTCAATGAGGCCTTCGCGATTCAGGTCATCTCGCTGCTCGATCACTTCGGCATCGCCGATGACGACCCCCGTGTCAACCAGTGGGGCGGCGCCATCGCACTCGGTCACCCCCTCGCGGCATCCGGTGTGCGTCTGATGATCCAGCTCGCGGCGCAGTTCGCCGAGCGCCCCGACGTGCGTTACGGCCTGACGGCCATGTGCGTCGGTCTCGGGCAGGGCGGCTCCGTCATCTGGGAGAACCCGCACTACGACGGCAAGAAGAGGAAGTAAGCCCGATGGCCAACTCGATTTCCGAGCAGTACGCGAATGTCGACTTCTCCCCCATCCAGGCTCTCACCGACGGCGAGGTGATCACGCACTCCCCCGTGCGTGACATCCGCCTCGCGTCGGGCAAGGTCCTCGCGCTGATCACCCTCGACAACGGACGCGACCACAACCGCCCGAACACTCTGGGACCCGCCACGCTCACCGCCCTCGGCGAGACCCTCGACGGGCTCGCCGCCCGCGCCGCTGCCGGAGAGATCCAGGCGGTCGGCATCACCGGCAAGCAGTACATCCTCGCCGCCGGCGCCGACCTCTCCGACATCAGCAAGGTCGGCTCGCGTGACAACGCCCGCCTGATCGCGCAGCTCGGTCACAAGGTGTTGGGCAAGCTCGGCGAGCTCGGAGTGCCGTCGTTCGCGTTCGTGAACGGCCTCGCGCTCGGCGGCGGTCTGGAGATCGCGCTGAACTCCAGCTACCGCACGGTCGACGCCTCCGCAGCGGCGATCGCGCTCCCCGAGGTCTTCCTCGGGATCATCCCCGGGTGGGGTGGGGCGTATCTTCTGCCCAACCTGATCGGAATCGAGAACGCTCTCGAGGTCGTCATCTCGAACCCGCTCAAGCAGAACCGGATGCTGAAGCCGCAGCAGGCCTTCGATCTCGGCATCGTCGATGCGATCTTCCCCGCGGCCAACTACCTCGAGAACTCTCTCGCCTGGGCAGATGCGGTCCTCGGGGGCAAGAAGGTCGAGCGCAAGAACGAGCCGGGCAAGATCGAACGACTCACCAAGTGGCCGATCGCGATCAAGATGGCCCGAGGCATGCTCGAGTCGAAGATCGGCACGGTTCCGAAGTCTCCGTATGCCGCACTCGACCTGCTCGACAAGGCGAAGAGCGGAACGAAGGCCGAGGGCTTCGCCCGAGAAGACGAGGCCCTCGCCGATCTCGTGACGGGTGACCAGTTCGCCGCCTCGATGTATGCCTTCGATCTGGTGCAGAAGCGCGCGAAGCACCCGGTCGGCGCTCCCGACAAGGCCCTGGCCAAGAAGGTGAGCAAGGTCGGCATCATCGGCGCCGGCCTGATGGCCAGCCAGTTCGCGCTGCTGTTCGTGCGCAAGCTGCAGGTGCCCGTGCTGATCACCGACCTCGACCAGGCGCGCGTCGACAAGGGAGTCGCCTACATCCACGAGGAGATCGGCAAGCTCGAGGCGAAGGGTCGCCTCGACGCGGACTCCGCCAACAAGCTCCGGGCGCTCGTGACCGGCACCACCGACAAGAGTCTCTACGCCGACTGCGACTTCGTCATCGAGGCCGTCTTCGAAGAGGTCGGCGTCAAGCAGCAGGTGTTCGGCGAGATCGAGAAGGTCATCGCCGAAGACGCCATCCTCGCGACGAACACCTCGTCGCTGTCTGTGGAAGAGATCGGCGCGAAGCTCGCTCACCCCGAGCGCCTCGTCGGGTTCCACTTCTTCAACCCGGTCGCGGTGATGCCGCTGATCGAGATCGTGAAGACACCGGGCACCTCCGAGGCCGCGCTGTCGACGGCATTCGTCGTCGCCAAGAACCTGGGCAAGAACGCGGTGCTCACCGCCGACGCCCCGGGCTTCGTGGTGAACCGTCTGCTGGCGAAGGTCATGGGCGAAGCAGCTCGCGCGGTCTACGAGGGCACCCCGATCACGGACGTCGAGAAGGCCTTCGCGCCGCTCGGCCTTCCGATGGGTCCGTTCCAGCTGATCGACCTGGTCGGATGGAAGGTCGCCGCTCATGTGCAGGACACGATGGCGCACGCGTTCCCCGACCGCTTCTATGCGAACGAGAACTTCCATGCGCTCGCAGAGCTCGATGCGGTCGTCGAGAAGGACAAGGGCGGTCGCGTCACCGGCTGGACGAAGCAGGCAGAGAAGCTGCTGAGGCCCGCCGTCGGCAAGACGCCGGCGTCGGCAGAGACGATTCTGCAGCGCGTGCAGGACGGCCTTGCGAGCGAGATCAAGCTGATGCTCGACGAGGGCGTCGTGCCCGAGGTCGAGGACATCGATCTGTGCCTCATCCTCGGAGCCGGCTGGCCGTTCATCGACGGCGGCGCATCGCCGTACCTCGACCGTGAGGGCGCCTCGCAGCGGGCGTTCGGCGGCGAGTTCCACACGCCGCAGATCCGCGGCATCGAGAACCGCTGATCTGAACATCGGAGGGGGCCGCCATCAGGCGGCCCCCTCCGTCGTGTCTACAGCGGCGGGCGCTGATCGGCCTCGCCGCGGCGGGGCCAGTGCGACAGAGCGCGCTCGGCGAGCGCGGTGATCGTCAGCGACGGGTTCACCCCGGGGTTCGCCGGGACGGCGGCGCCATCCACGACGTGCAACCCCGGGTGACCCCATACCCGATGGTAGAGATCGACCACGCCGGTCTCGGGGGTGGACGAGATCACGGCGCCTCCGAGGAAGTGAGCAGTCAGCGGGATGCCGAAGACCTCGGGCCACGAGCCTCGGGCCGCAGCCGGAACGCCGCCTTCCTCCTCGACCCGCGCTGCGATCGCCGCGGCCGCGCGGTGCGCCTGCGGCAGATGACTGGGGTTCGGTTCGCCGTGTCCCTGTGCACTGGTCATGACCAGCCGCCCGAACCGTCGCCGGAGTGACAGCGAGAGGGAGTTGTCGACCGTCTGCATCACGAGCGCGATGATGCCGCGTTCACTCCAGCGTCGAAGTGAGCCCAGACGCAGCTGACGGATCGGCGCACGCACGAACTGACCGATCAGACTCGCCAGTCGTCGTCCGAGACCGCGATCACCGGGCACCATGATCGACGCGAGCGCCCCCATGAGGTTCGATCCCGGCCCGTACCGCACATTCTCGACGTGCGTACTCGCATCGATGTGGAACGAGGTCGTGATCGCGACGCCGCGCGCGAGCTCGAGGGAGGCCGGGACAGCAACGGCGACGGCGCCGTCGAGAGCCTCCGAGTTGGTCCTGGTGAGGCGGCCGACCGCGTCCGACACCCGTGGGAGGGCTCCGGCGCGTTTCATCCGATGCAGCAGCTGCTGCGTGCCCCAGGTCCCCGCTGCCAGCACCACCTGGCGTGCACGGACGGTGCGGCGCTCGCTCCGGAACCATGCCCCGCTTCGCTCCGTCGTCACCGAGAAGCCACCGCCGGGGAGTTCGCGCACCTCGGTGACGGTGCGCAACGCCTCGATGACGACACCGCGCTTCTCTGCGAGGGCGAGATAGTTCTTCATCAGTGTGTTCTTGGCGCCGACGCGGCATCCGACCATGCAGTTGCCGCAGAGCGTGCAGCCTGTGCGGTCCGGACCCTCCCCTCCGAAGAAGGGGTCCGCTGTGCGCTCGCCGGGCTTGCCGAACCAGACCCCGACAGGTGCGTTGCGGAACGTGCCACCCACTCCGAGGTCGTCGGCTGCGCCCGCCATGATGCGCTCGACGGGGCCCGTGTGCGGATAGCGTTCCACCACTCCGAGCATCCGCTTCGCTGTCGCATAGTGCGGCGCGAGGTCAGTCTCCCAATCCGCGAGAGCACTCCATTGCGGGTCATCGAAGAACGCGCCGCCGGGCTGATACAGCGTGTTGGCGTAGTTGAGGGAGCCCCCGCCCACCCCTGCTCCCGCGAGGATCATCACATGAGGCAGACGATGGATGCGTTGGATGCCGAAGCATCCGAGCTTCGGCGCCCACAGATAGCGGCGGACGTTCCAGTTGGTCTTCGGGAAGTCCTCGTCCTCGAAGCGACGACCCGCCTCGTACACGCGCACGCGATAGCCCTTCTCCACCAGCCGCAATGCGGCCACCGAGCCGCCGAACCCCGAGCCGATGACGACGACCTCGTCGTCGAAGGCCCCGCTGTCCTGCGCATCGCGCGAGGTATCGTTCATCGTTGCTCCTGCGCAGTCGTGGGCACCAGGATCGTCAGAGCCGACCGGCGGATTCCGATGGTGCACTCGCTGTCGGCGATGCGCTCTCCGTCGGCGTAGACGACGAGCCCCGGGGCGCTCACCGTCACGGAACGAGCCTGGCGATGGGTCACCTCGGGTCTGGTCAGATGCGCTCCGCGCAACAGCAGCGGGAACAGGTGCAGCAGCCGAAGCCGAGTCAGCGGCGCGACCTGCACGATGTCGAGCAGCCCGTCGTCGGCGGCGGCGCCGACGCACAACGGCATGCCCCCGCCGTAGCTCTCGGTGTTGCCCACCGCGACGAGCGTGCCGGGCGCGTGGATGGGCGCGGCGCCGTCGACGGAGACCGTGAACTCCATCGGCCGGAGGCGCACGAGCTCCACGATCAGGGCGAGGTAGTAGCGCAGCACACCGTGCGGCCAGCGCAGCCGGTTGGTGCGATCACTGACCTTCGCATCGAACCCGAGCGCGGCGATCGTCAGGAATGGATCGACGCGCCCCGCCGCGCGTATCTCACCGATGTCGATCGCTCGGGGAACGCCGGTCAGCACGAGCTCCGCCGCGGCGACCGGGTCGCGGCGGGGCAGACCCAGAGCTCGAGCGAGGTCGTTGCCGGTGCCGGCCGGCACCAGGACGACCGGCACCCCGGCTGCGCACACCGCGTCGAGGATGGCGGAGAGCGTGCCGTCTCCTCCGACGACGACGAGCACGCGAGGACTCTCACGGAGCGCCTGTGCCACCAGGATCCGGCTGGACGCGGCCGACTCTCCCGTGTAGACGCGCACGTCCAGACCTCGGGCGCGGAGGTGGGCGAGCGCGGCTTCGGCCTGATGCGCTCCGCGCCCCTTGCCGGCGAACGGGTTCGACAGCACGGCGATGTGCTCAGCCATGTCAGGCCGACCGATCCGACATGATGACCGCCCCCGGGTTGAGTATCCACGTCGGGTCGAGCTCGCGCTTGATGGCCGCGAGGATCCGCACGCCCGTCTCGCCGATCTCCTTCTCGAGCCATGGGGCATGATCGCGACCGACGGCGTGGTGATGGCTGATCGTGCCACCCGCCGCGATGATCGAGTCGTTCACCCGTCGCTTGATCTCCGCCCACGCCTCCAGGGGGTCGGACCGAAGGTTCGCGAGCACCGTGAAGTACAGGGAGGCTCCGGTCGGATAGACGTGTGAGACGTGGCACATCACATAGGACTTGGCTCCGGCCGCCGCGAAGCCGCCGCGAAGAGCGGCCGTGATCTCCGCTCGGAGGTGGTGCAGGTTCGACCACGTGGTCGCCGTCTCCAGCGTCTCGCAGAACACCCCCGCGTCCAGCAGCGAATCTCGCAGATAGGGGCCGTCGAATCGGCCGTCGAGCCATCCCTCCGCGCCGCCCGCTCCGGATGACACGCCACCTGCCGCCGTCAGGATCTCGGAGGCCCGCGCCCGACGCTCGGCGATGCCGTCCCCCTCGTACACGGTGACGATGCTCGCGCCCTTCGCGAGCGCCTTCCCGATCCGGCCCACCTGGGCGAGGCTGACGGCGGTCTCGGCCTCATCTGAGAGACGAATGACCGTGGGGCCACCACCGTTCTGGGCCACCTGTCGCAGCCCGTCGACACCATGCGAGAAGTCCGCGAAGCTCCACGACTCGAGGACGCGTTCTCGTGGCACAGGGTGGACTCGAACACGAACCTCGGTGATCACCCCGAAGATGCCCTCCGACCCCAGGAAGACTCGGATGAGATCGGGACCGGCTGCGGAGCCCGGTGATCGACCGAGATCGATGTCCCCGGTCGGGGTCGCGACTCTGAGGCCGGTGACCATGGAGTCGAATCGCCCATGCCCTGCCGAGTTCTGCCCCGACGAGCGCGCAGCCGCGAACCCGCCGATCGTGGCGTAGCGAAAGCTCTGCGGATAGTGGCCGAGTTCGAAGCCCTGAGCAGCGAGCAGCGCCTCAGCCTCCGGACCGGCGGTCCCTGCGGCGAGACAGGCCTCGCCGCTCACCTCATCGAGACGGATGAGGCCCGAGAGCCGCCGCAGGTCCAGACTGATGACCGCGCGGTGCGCGCCTCGATCGGGGTCGAGAGCGCCGACCACGCTCGTTCCGCCCCCGAACGGAATCACGGCGATCCCCAGGTCGGCGCACACGCGGAGCAGCGCCGCGACCTCATCGTGGCTTCCTGGCAGCACGACGGCATCCGGAGACGCCTGTTCCCGCTGCCGCCGTCTGAGCAGATCCGGTGTCGAGCGGCCCCCTGCATGGCGGATCCGCGACTCATCCGCCGTGTCGATGTGCTCTGCCCCGACCACCGCCCTCAGCGCCTCAAGATCGCCGTCGAGCAGTGCGGACGGCTCGACCCGCACCTCGGCGAGGTTCACCGCCGTCGCGGGCTTCTGCGGGCGTCCGAGCAGCAAGGGCAGAAGCATGCGCACGGCACGCGGCAGATCTGATGCCCGAGCGGGATCGCCCCAGCCGTTCCAGCGCATCTCCGACCGCACGGCGACCCTGCCGTTCTCTCCGCTCATGCGTTACAGTGTGACAGATCATGGAAGAACGTCAAGTACTGGCCGACGTCGGCACCTCAGCGCCCGAATGGGATGCCACGCAATCGCGCATCCTCGACGCCGCAGATGAGCTGATCGTTCGCCGAGGAGTGCACGGCCTGACGATCGCAGAGCTCGCTCGCCGTGCCGGTCACAGCCGGCCCACCGTCTATCGCAGTTGGAGCGATGCCGACGATGTCGTCCGCGCAGCGCTGCTGCGCAGAGTCGCAGTGATCCTCGACCGGTTCCCGGCTCATGCAGCCACCCGAAGCGAGCTGGTCGACGACGTCCTGCGCTTCACCGCGCTCTTCCGGGCAGACGCCGTGTACGGGCGGCTTCTCGCTGAAGAGCCCGAAGCATTCACCCGGTACACGCTGCAGCGGGTGGGATCGAGCCAGCGACTGATCCTGGCCTGGCTGGCCACGGCGATCGGATCGGCGCAGCGGGGCGGATCAGTCCGCTGGGGTGATCCGAACGAGATCGCCGTCATGCTGCTGCTCATCGCCCAGTCTGCGGTGCTCTCGCACGGGACGGTCTCAGAGCTCCTCTCCGAGGACTCGTGGGAGCGCGAGTTGCGCGCCGCACTCGACGGGCTGGTCCGGCCATGACCTCTCACTCCCCCGACCTCAACGTCGCGCGTCGGGCCGCAGAACTCCGCCGGACGGGCGACGAGACGGTCGATGTCCTCGTGATCGGCGGGGGCATCACGGGTGTCGGCGTCGCGCTCGATGCCGCAGCACGGGGTCTGAGCGTCACTCTTCTCGAGGCCGAGGACCTCGCGTTCGGCACCAGCCGTTTCAGCTCGAAACTCGTGCATGGCGGACTTCGCTATCTCGCCACCGGCGATGTGGCCACCGCCAAGGAGAGCGCTGTCGAGCGACACCTCCTGATGACGCGGATCGCACCGCACCTCATCCGTCCGCTCGGCCAGCTCCTGCCCTTCACGACCGGGGTGACCGCGCGCCAGCGTGCGGCCGGGACTGTCGGGATGGCGATGGGAGACCTGCTGCGCATACGAGCCCGCACGCCGAGCCGGTTCCTGCCACCGCCGCGCCTCATCTCGGCTCGAACGGCTCAGCGCCTCGTCCCTTCGCTCTCCCGAGCGGGCCTGCGAGGAGGGATGCTCTCGTACGACGGTCAGCTCGTCGACGATGCGCGCCTGGTCGTCACGGTCGCCAGGACTGCGGCGAGTCACGGCGCTCGCATCCTCACACGGGTGCGGGCGCTCGCGCTGCGCCGCGACGGCGCCATCGCTCAGGACGTGCTGACGGACGAGCGCCTGGATATCCGGGCGCGAGCGGTCGTCAACGCCACCGGTGTCTGGGCCGGGAGTCTCGATGAGTCGATCACGGTGCGGCCCAGTCGCGGGACGCATATCGTGCTCGATGCCGCCGATCTCGGCGACCCGTCGGCCGCGCTGACGATTCCGCACGAGGGTTCGATCAGCCGCTACGTCTTCGCGCTGCCGCAGCAGCACGGAAGCGTGATCGTCGGACTCACCGACGAGGACGCGCCGGGGCCGGTGCCGCGCGTTCCTGTGGCGACCGAGGGCGACATCGCGTTCCTGCTCACGAACCTCAACCGAGTGCTGTCCGTGCCGATCACTCGGGACCAGGTACGCGGATCATTCGCCGGGCTGCGCCCACTCGTCGACACCGGCGCGACCTCGACGGCGGATATCTCCCGTCGTCATCTCGTCGAGGTCTCGGAGAAGGGCTTCGTCAACGTGCTCGGCGGCAAGCTGACCACCTACCGACGGATGGCCGAGGACGCGGTCGACCTGGCCGTTGAGACGGCAGGACTCGGCGCGGGCCCCAGCAACACGGCGACCCTGCGGCTCACCGACACCGCCGTCGCCGTTCCCGCCGGCGACAGCGTGGGCCGCGGACCTGTGTCGCGCGCCACCATCGAGTTCGCCGTCCGCGCCGAGGGCGCGATGACCGCGGATGATGTGCTCGACCGGCGCACGCGCGTCGGTCTCGTGGACGAGGACCGCGAGCGACAGCGTGCAGCCGTCGAATCCGCCGTCGCCGAAATACTCGCCACTCTCTCCTGACAGGGCCGCACCACCGCGACCGACCCGCCCCCTATCCGCCTCGCGGCAGGCCGGGTAACGAGCGCGGAACAGCGCATGAACACCTTCGCGTGCGCCTCGAAGATGGCGATCCGCCCGCGCTCGAGGGGGCACAGTGGTGGCATGGACATGCTCCTCTCGATGCTGGGCGGCAAGGGAATGTCGGGCCTCTTCAAGACCGGCACTGCGATCCTCACGATCCTGCTGGTCGTGCCGGCGCTGTTGAAGATCTTCATCGTCACGGTCGATGAGGGGTGGGCTGCGATCCGCACGCGGAACGGCAAGCCGATCATCCGCAACCGACCGCAGCGTCGCCCGTCATCCCGAGGCGGAGCGGTCGGAGAGGTCGTCGTGCTCGACCCGGGATCCCACGGCGCATTCCCGCTCTTCTACTGGTACCGCCTCATCGATGTGCGGTGCCGTGCCACCGATCTGCCCGCGCGAGAGATGACCGGGGCGAACGGACATCAGCACCGCGTGCATGCCTCGTTCGAGTGGCGTCCGATCCCGACCGGGCGAGATCTCCGGGTCTTCGAACTCGATGTCGTCAACGTCAAGGAACGCGCCTCGAACATCGTCGGTGCGGCGCTGCGAGACGTCATCCGAGGACTCGACGGCGCCGAGCTGCCGCACAACGACGAGATCAACACCCGCGTGATCGCTGCCAGCGCCGAAGAGGTGCGCCGGGCGTGCGGAGTCGAGCTCGTGCGCGTCATGGTCACCGGCGATGCCCTGACCGACGGCTACCTGCTCTCGACCGCTCTCCGCGACTCCGATCGCGGGGCCCAGGCGGTCGCAGCCCTCCACGCATTGAACTGATCGTCGGGTTCGCTGACTCCTCGGCCTTCCTCGGCCGGGACCGGAATGCGACGTCGATCAGCTCCGCTCGTGCAGCGGCAGGTCGATCGATCCGTTCGCGCCGGCATCCCGTGCAACGGGGATTCGCGTCCCGAGCACCTGAGAGACGACGTCCTGCGCGATCTTCGACGCGGTGAGGCCTGCATCCGCGAGGATCTGGTCCCTCGATGCATGATCGATGAACTCGTCCGGCAGCCCCAGCTCGTCGACGGCCGTGTCGATGCCGGCTTCGCGAAGGACCTGACGAACGCGAGTGCCGATGCCGCCGACGCGGATGCCGTCTTCGATGGTGATCACGAGACGATGCCGCGCGGCCATGCTCACGATCGAGGGCTGCACGGGAATCGCCCACCGGGGGTCGATGACCGTCGCGCCGATGCCCTGGGCACGAAGCCGCTCGGCGACATCCATCGCGAGAGCTGCGAACGGGCCGATGGCCACCAGCAGGACATCCTCCGACTCACCCCTGGCCAGCACGTCCACGCCGTCGTGCAGGCGCTCGATCGCCGGCAGCTCGGGCGCGACGTCGCCCTTGGGGAAGCGGATCACCGTCGGGGCGTCGTCCACGAGGACGGCCTCGTCGAGAGCCTCCGTCAGCCGCGCGGCGTCTCGTGGTGCCGCGATGCGGATGTGCGGGACGATCTGCAGCATCGCGAGGTCCCACATGCCGTGGTGACTGGGCCCGTCGGGTCCGGTGACACCCGCACGATCGAGAACGAAGGTGACGCCCGCGCGGTGCAGCGCAACGTCCATGAGCACCTGGTCGAACGCGCGTCCCATGAAGGTCGCATAGAGGGCCACGACGGGATGCAGTCCGCCGAACGCGAGGCCAGCGGCGGAGGCCACCGCATGCTGCTCGGCGATGCCCACGTCGTACACACGGTCGGGGAAGCGCTCGGCGAACGGAGCGAGCCCCGTCGGGCGCAGCATGGCTGCCGTCATGGCGATGACGTCGTCGCGACGCTCGCCGACCGAGACCAGGGCGTCGGAGAACACGTCGGTCCAGCCGGTGCCGCCCGACGAGAGCGTCTCGCCCGTGGTCGGATCGATGCGCCCGACAGCGTGGAACTGGTCGGCCTCGTCGTCTCGGGCGGGCTGGTATCCGCGGCCCTTCTCCGTGATGGCGTGCACGATGACCGGTGCACCATAGGACTTCGCAAGCTCGAGGGTCTCGAGGAGTGCCGGGAGGTCGTGCCCGTCGACGGGACCGAGGTATTTGATGTCGAGGTTGGAGTACAGCGCCTCGTTGTTGGTGAAACGCGACAGGAAGCCGTGGGTGCCACCACGCACGCCGCGGAAGACCGCGCGACCGACGGGCCCGAACGCCCGGAAGAGCCGGTCCGACTTGTGGTGCAGGTCCTTGTAGGCCGCGGCGGTGCGCACGCGGTTGAGGTACCGCGACATCCCGCCGATCGTCGGAGCGTACGAGCGCCCGTTGTCGTTGACGACGATCACGAGATTGCGGTCGTTGTCGTCGGAGATGTTGTTGAGGGCTTCCCACGTCATGCCGCCCGTGAGCGCACCGTCGCCGACCACCGCGACCACGTGACGATCGCCGCGACCGGTCGCGGTCAGCGCACGGGAGACTCCGTCGGCCCAGCTGAGAGAGCTCGACGCGTGGGAGGACTCGACCACGTCGTGCAGGCTCTCGCCGCGCTGGGGGTAGCCCGCGAGTCCACCGCGGACGCGGAGGGACGAGAAGTCCTGGCGTCCCGTGAGCAGCTTGTGCACGTAGGACTGGTGGCCGGTGTCGAAGATGAACGGATCGTCGGGCGACGAGAAGGTCCGATGCAGAGCGATCGTCAGCTCCACCACTCCGAGGTTGGGGCCCAGATGTCCGCCGGTACGGGACACGTTCTCGACGAGGAACTCGCGGACCTCGCCGGCGAGTTCGATGAGCTGCTCCGTCGAGAGGGAGTCGAGATCACGGGGTCCTGAGATGCTCGGAAGAATGGGCATCTGCACCTCCTCATAGGCACCGTTGGCGGCATCCGATTCCGGTTCGAAAGCCTGATCGATCCTACCGCGGCCATCCGTGAAAGCTCGGAGAACGCCTCGCCCCTTGACACGGACCCGCACACGCGAAAGGGCCCGGTTCAGAAGAACTGGGCCCTCGTCGTCGCTGTGATCAGACCAGCGAACGCAGCACGTACTGCAGGATTCCGCCGTTGCGGTAGTAGTCCGCCTCACCGGGGGTGTCGATGCGGACGACCGCGTCGAACTCCACGACCTGCTTGCCCTCGGGCGAGTCTTCGGTCGGGGTGGCGGTCACACGGACCGTCTTCGGAGTGGTGCCGTTGTTGAGCTCCTCGAGACCCGTGATCGAGACGACCTCGGTGCCGTCGAGACCCAGCGACTCCCAGCTCTCGCCTGCGGGGAACTGCAGCGGGACGACGCCCATTCCGATGAGGTTCGAGCGGTGGATGCGCTCGAAGCTCTCGGTGATGACGGCCTTGACGCCCAGCAGGCTCGTGCCCTTGGCCGCCCAGTCTCGCGACGAGCCGGAGCCGTACTCCTTGCCGCCGAAGATGACGAGGGGTGTGCCCTGCTCCTGGTAGTTCATGCTCGCGTCGTAGATGTACGACTGCGGTCCACCGGGCTTCGTGAAGTCACGGGTGAAGCCACCCTCGACGACCTGGCCGTCGTTGACGGCCGAGACCATGACGTTCTTCAGGCGGATGTTCGCGAACGTTCCGCGGATCATGACCTCGTGGTTGCCGCGGCGCGATCCGAAGGAGTTGAAGTCCTTGCGGTCGACGCCGTGCTCGGTGAGGTACTGAGCCGCAGGGGTGCCGGGCTTGATGTTGCCGGCAGGCGAGATGTGGTCGGTCGTCACCGAGTCACCCAGCGTCGCCATGACGCGCGCGCCCTCGATGTCGCGCACCGGGGTGAGCTCCATCGTCATGCCGTCGAAGTACGGCGCCTTGCGCACGTAGGTCGAGTTCTCGTCCCACTGGAAGATGTCGTCGTCCGGGGTGGGCAGGCTGCGCCAGCGCTCGTCGCCGTCGAAGACGGTGGAGTACTGCTTGATGAACTGCTCACGCGAGATCGACGAGTCGACGAGCTCCTGGACCTCGGCCGGGCTGGGCCAGATGTCCCTGAGGAAGACGTCTTCGCCGTCGGTTCCCTTGCCGAGCGCATCGTTCTCGAAGTCGAAGTGCATCGAGCCTGCCAGCGCATAGGCGATGACCAGCGGCGGGCTGGCGAGGTAGTTCATCTTCACGTCGGGGCTGATGCGTCCCTCGAAGTTGCGGTTTCCGGAGAGCACGGCGGTCACGGCGAGATCGTGATCGTTGATGGCCGCGGAGACCTCCTCGATCAGCGGGCCCGAGTTGCCGATGCAGATCGTGCAGCCGTAGCCGACGGTGTAGAAGCCGAGGCCCTCGAGGTCCTTGTCGAGACCGGACTTCTCGTAGTAGTCGGTGACGACCTTGGATCCGGGGCCGAGTGTGGTCTTGACCCACGGCTTCTGCTTGAGCCCCTTCTCGAGCGCCTTGCGGGCGACCAGACCCGCGGCGATCATCACCGAGGGGTTCGAGGTGTTGGTGCACGAGGTGATCGCCGCGAGGGTGACCGCGCCGTTGTCGAGGATGTACTTCTCACCGGACGGAGTCTCGACCGGCACGGGCTTCGACGCGTGCGCCGGAGCTCCGCTGTTGATGTGCACGGGACGAGTCGTGGTGGGCTCCTCCTCGCCGGGGACCGAACCGGGGTCGGATGCCGGGAAGGAGTGCTTCGACTCGAGATCGACGACGGAGTCCGACGTCGATGCCGAGGCGTACGCGAGGATGTCCTGCTCGAACTGCGACTTGGCGTCGGAGAGGAGGATGCGGTCCTGCGGGCGCTTCGGGCCGGCGATCGACGGCACCACGGTGCCGAGGTCGAGCTCGAGGTACTCGCTGAAGACGGGCTCCTGCGAGGCGTCATGCCAGAGCTTCTGCTCCTTGGCGTAGGCCTCGACCAGCGCGACGGCCTCTTCGCTGCGACCCGTCAGGCGCAGGTAGTCGAGGGTGACGTCGTCGATCGGGAAGATCGCCGCGGTCGAACCGAATTCGGGCGACATGTTGCCGATGGTGGCGCGGTTCGCGAGCGGCACCGAGGCGACGCCCTCGCCGTAGAACTCGACGAACTTGCCGACGACGCCGTGCTTGCGCAGCAGGTCGGTGATCGTGAGGACGACGTCGGTCGCCGTGACACCGGCCGGGATCTCGCCCGAGAGCTTGAAGCCGACCACGCGCGGGATGAGCATCGACACGGGCTGGCCGAGCATCGCGGCCTCGGCCTCGATGCCGCCGACGCCCCAGCCGAGCACGCCCAGACCGTTGACCATGGTGGTGTGCGAGTCGGTGCCGACGCAGGTGTCGGGGTACGCGCGCAGCACGCCGTCGACGTCGCGGTCGTAGATGACCTTGGCCAGGTGCTCGATGTTCACCTGGTGCACGATGCCGGTCCCCGGGGGAACGACCTTGAAGTCGCTGAAGGCCGTCTGGCCCCAGCGCAGGAACTGGTAGCGCTCGCCGTTGCGCTCGTACTCGATCTCGACGTTGCGCTCGAGAGCGTTCTCCGAGCCGAAGAGGTCGGCGATCACCGAGTGGTCGATGACCATCTCGGCGGGTGAGAGCGGGTTGATCTTGTTCGCGTCGCCACCCAGTGCGGTGACCGCCTCGCGCATGGTGGCGAGGTCGACGATGCAGGGAACACCGGTGAAGTCCTGCATGACCACACGGGCCGGCGTGAACTGGATCTCGGTGCTCGGCTCAGCCGCGGCATCCCAGGAGCCCAGGGCTTCGATCTGCGCCTTCGTCACGTTCGCGCCGTCCTCGGTGCGAAGCAGGTTCTCGAGGAGGACCTTGAGACTGAAAGGGAGCTTGTCGAAACCGGGCACCGTGTCGATGCGGAAGATCTCGTAGTCGGTGCTGCCGACCGTCAGGGTGCTCTTGGCACCGAAGCTGTTCACCGTGGACACGATTCCGTCTCCTTCTATTCGGATGGGAGCGACAGGCGCCTCCATCTTGCTCGCCAGCGAGCCCCTGCGGCTAGCAAGGCAGTCCTAACCAGTCTGCTCTGCTCGGCCTCCGGGCGAAAGCCTGCAATTTATCTTGATGTCAAGATAAATCTATCATGACCGCTGCGGTGTTCCGGCATCCGGGGTTCGCGGATACAGGGCGCGCACGACGAGCCAGGTGACCGCGATCAACGGCGCGAACAGCGGCAGGCCCATGATGAGCTTCAGTGTGCCGAGAGCCGTGACGTCCCCCGCCAGATACAGCGGCAGCTGCACCGCGAGACGTGCGAAGAACAGCGCAGCCCAGGCGATGCCGAGCCACAGGAACGCACGACGCTTTCGACGATCGCGCCTCCACGCGGTGCCCTCTCCCATCAGGAAGCCGACGGCGAGACCGATCAGCGACCAGCCGATCAGGGCCGAGACGAGCATCCCGGTGCCGTAGACGGCGTTGGTGATGAGCCCGGGGACGAAATTGTCTTCGCCTCGCCCCGTCCACAGCGCCAGTGCGGCGGCAGCCGCCGCGGCCACGAGGCCACCGATGGCGGCCGAGGGCGGGGACTTCTGGAGCAGTCTGACGATGGTGAAGACCGCCGCGAGTCCGACCGACACGCCCAGAGGCAGGATCAGGGGTTCGGGCCGGATCGTGAAGAGGATGACGAACGCGAGGCTGGGAAGCACCGATTCGAGGATGCCGCGCCATCCGCCCATCGCGGACCACACCACCTTGTGCGTCGCGTCGCTCTCGGTCGGGTCGAGACCGGCGCGGCGGGCAGCGCCGCCGAGCGCGGCCCCGACGATGTCGGATGCGCTCTGCTCGCGCTCGGGCTCGGGAGCGGGGGTGGTCACGCGGAGCCGGGAGTCGCGGGCATCTTCAGCGGGATCAGGTCGCGCGGAGGCATCGGAGCTCCCCCGCGGACGACGACGATCGACCGGAAGAGATCCTCGACCTTGGCGGCGGCCTCGAGGTCAGACGCCGCAGCGCCGCCGATGACGCCGCGGAGGAACCATCGAGGGCCGTCGATGCCGATGAACCGGGCGAGCCGCAGCTCGGAGCCCTCGTTGGCCGCGGCAGGGACCTCTGCGAGAAGCTCCTTGCCGAGCGGCCCCTCGCGCTCCTCGACCCGCCCGCCCTGGGTGCGGACCTGATCGCGCAGCTGCACGCGGGTCTCGTCCCATAGCCCACCGGATCGGGGCGCGGCGAACGGCTGCACCTGGAGGGAGGAGTCCGCGTAGTCGAGTCCGACGGCGACGATGCGCTTGGACTGCTCCTCGACCTCGAGTCGGAGGTTCAGCCCCTCACGCGGGAGGATCTTGATTCCACCGAGGTCGATGTACGGACGAACGGGGTTCGCCTCGGAGTCGTCGAAGGGACCCTGTGTCGCCCGGTCGTCCGGTGCCGACTTCGAAGGAGTCGCATTGTTGTCAGTCATTGATCTGTCCTGCCGAAGATGAATGGAGTCCTGCCTGGTAGCCGGTCGAGCCGAAGCCACCCTCGCCGCGGACGCTGCCTGGCAGCTCCTCGACCGGGATGAAGGTGGCACGAGTCACGGGCATCACGATCAGCTGCGCGATGCGATCGCCGACGGCCACATCGTACGCCGTGTGGATGTCGGTGTTGATCAGACTCACCTTGATCTCACCGCGGTATCCGGCATCCACGGTTCCCGGCGAGTTCACGATCGAGATGCCGTGCTTGGCCGCGAGACCGCTGCGGGGCACGACGAATGCCGCGTACCCCTCCGGCAACGCGATGCGCACCCCGGTCGCGACGAGCGCCCGCTCCCCCGGGGCCAGATGAACGGCCTCGGCCGCCACCAGATCGGCTCCGGCATCGCCGGGGTGGGCGTAGCCGGGCACGACAGAGGCGATAATGGGGACATCAACGGATTCAGTCACCCCACGAGGCTAATGCAGAACATCGCTCCCGACGCGCGGACCCGCTACCGCGAGAGACTGTCCCCCAGCCTGTGGCTGCTGGTGACGGTCGCTCTCGCCGGCCCCATGGTGGCGCTCATCTTCGTGCCCATCGGCTCGACCGTCGCCCTGATCGTCGGCGCCGCCGTCTCGGCTGTGCTGGTGGTCGCGTTCATCGCGCTCGCGCCGCTCGTGTCGGTCGACGGCGACGTGCTTCGTGCCGGTCGAGCGCACATCGAGGTCCAGCACCTCGGCACGCCCCGAGCGCTGAGCGCCGAAGAGGCGCGCCAGGCGCGGGGCCCAGGCCTGCCGGCACGGGGCTGGCATCTCATCCGCGGGGGTGTCGACGGGGTGGTCGTCGTTCCGAACGATGACCCTGACGATCCGGTGGACACCTGGACCATCTCGACCCGAACTCCCGATCGGCTCGCCGCGGCGATCATCGCCGCCCAGCGCTGACCTGACCAGAACCGGCGCTGCCCTGACCAGAACCGGCGCTGCCCGACCAGACCCAGCGCCGGCTCGACCGCGACGAGCGCTGACCTGACCACAAGACGACGCGCCCCTGACCGTGAGGTCGGGGGCGCGTGGGATCTTGTTCTCTGGTGCGCTCAGGCAGCGCACTCCTTGCAGATGGGGCCGGAAGCCCCCTCGTGGTCGAGCTGCGAACGGTGCTTCACGAGGAAGCAGTTCATGCAGGTGAACTCGTCCTGCTGCGCGGGCAGCACGACGACATCAAGTTCGAGGTCGGAAAGATCGGCTCCAGGAAGATCGAAGCTGGACGGGTTGTCCGCGTCCTCGTCTCCTGACGAGCCGGAGAGCTTGTCCGGCACACGCTCCTTGAGGGCTTCGATCGACTCGGAGTCGTCTTCACTCTTGCGGGGAGCGTCGTAGTCGGTTGCCATGTGGTGAATCTCCACTTTCATGCGAGTGGGTGGTGCGCCGTCGGGGTAATCGGCGGCCATAGTTTGCATGACCGCGGAGGAATAAGCAAATGCCCGCGGCTGCGACAGACCAAACTCACGGCACGCCCAGAGTATTCCCGGTTCTGGGCGGCCCCGCGTGACACCATGAACGCACACCCATCAGAGGGGCATTCGCATGGAAAACGTCACCATCGTCGGCACAGAGGCAGGAGTGCTCGTACTCGCGACCGAGTCGGGCGAGCGCTTCGCGCTGCCCATCGACGACGTCCTGCACCGCGAGATCCGGCGCGCGACGCGACAGAGCGAGCCGACGGCTCAGCGGCTCGCCGCGAGTCCGCGCGACATCCAGGCGCAGATCCGCGCCGGCCTCACGGCACCGGAGGTCGCCGCACTCCTCGGCATCAGCGTCGACGACGTCATCCGCTTCGAAGGACCCGTTCTCGCCGAGCGTGAGCACGTCATCGGTCAGGCCCTCGCCGTTCCCGTCCTGATCGGCAGCGATGTCGAGCCCGACGCTCAGCCCACCTTCGGCACCGCGATCCGCGCCAAACTGTCTGAGGTCGAGGCCTCGGCCGAGCGCTGGGCGAGCTGGAAGGACGACACCGGCTGGATCATCAAGCTCGAGTTCACCGCCAACGAGGTCGAGCACGATGCACGCTGGAGCTTCGACCCCCGACGCAGTGCGCTGGCGCCCCTCAATGCCGATGCCACACAGCTGTCCCGCCAGGGCTCGCTGCCCGACGGCCTCATCCCCCGTCTGCGCGCTGTCGAGGCTGAACGGCAGGCATCGCCCTACAAGGACGACAGCCGCTTCGACTCCGGCGCGTTCGGACCCCGCCTGCTCCCCGCGCCCGAGGCTGATGTCGATGACAGCATCGCGCCCGAGCGCTCGACTGCCGCGGTGCAGGATGCCGCCATCAAGCGCGCACCCGAGTCGGCGACGACGAGCCCCGAGACGGCCGACCTGCTCGAGGCTCTGCGACGCCGACGCGGCCAGCGCGAGACCGCGCCGATCCTCGACCACTCGGACGACAGCGACACGGACCAGAATCCGATCGCGCTGTTCGACGCCTTCGAGAGCAACGAGCCCGGCGAAGACGAGCCGGAGGTCACCCCCGAGCCGTCGAACGAGGGCAATGGACGCCGCAAGCGCCGCAACGCGATGCCGTCATGGGACGAGATCGTTTTCGGAGCACGCACCGACGAATAGGGCGCCCTCAGGCGGGTGGATGCCGACGATCAGCGAGCGAACGCGCCGAACCTGAGCAGTGGGACCTGACGCTCCTCCGGGGTCAGACCACCATGCTGCCCGATCATCCCCCTGCTGCGTTGATCCGCGGCCGTACCGTCGTACACCGCCCCGTTTCCTCTCGCCACGACGAGCACATCGCCGATCCTCGACGCGGCGGCCGATGTCACCTCGGGGCCGAAGAACCCGGATGCGATCGCCTCCTGCCCGGTGCCGACGTCGGCGAGGCCTTCGAGATCGCGACGCCACCGCTCGGCGACGACCGCCGCATCGGCGTCCGGTTCGACATAGACGTGCAGCATCCTCGGTTCACCTCCGATGTGCCGGACCCCGTCGAGGTGCTCGGCCTCGAGCACGACCTGCCGGTGCACCGGCACGTCGACCATGCCGTGGTCCGAGGTCACGAGGACGCCGACGCCCGGAGGCACGCGTCGAGACAGGGCGGCATCGATCTCTTCGAGCGCCGACACCCATTGCACCGAGTCGAGGCCGTACCTGTGCCCGGCCTTGTCGGCCTCGGGCAGATAGCAGTAGATCAGCGAGCCCGGGTGACGCTCGGCGAGGTCGTATGCCACCTCGACGCGCTCTGCGGGTGTCTGGGCGGCGACGAACTCGGCCCCGCGCAGCGTGGCCCGGGTGAACCCGCTCGCCGCGTAGGCGGCGACGCCGACCGCGAAGGTCGGGCGCCCCTCTGCACGAGCGCGCTCGAAGACCGTCGGAGCCGCCTGCCAGGTCGCCGGATCCAGCCCTTCCGACTCCCAGCCGGTCAACTGATTGACCAGGATGCCCCGAGCAGGGTCGAGAACGCGATAACCGACCAGGCCGTGCTGCCCCGGCCAGACCCCGGTGAGGATGCTGGTCAGCGCCGCCGCGGTGGTCGAGGGGAAGACCGAGTGGGCGACGTGCTTCTTCGCCATCCCGGACGTGAGCGCCCTGGCATGGCCGGCGTGGGCGCGCAGGCTGATGGCGCCGAGCCCGTCGATGATGGCGAGGACGACGGATTCGGCCCGCGGCAGGCTCGCCGATTCGCCGCGGAGAGCGGCGAACACGTCGTCCGCCACCCCGACGACGCTGCGGGCGGCGAGCGACTCGGACGGTAGAATGAGGGACATCCGAGCCAGTCTGACACAGGCTCCCGTACGCCCTCAGCCTCGCACCATTTCAGGATGCCCATGCCGAAGACCCCGCCTGCCGAGCTCGCCCCCGAGCGAATCCAGGACATCGATCTCGAAACAGAGATGCAGGGTTCATTCCTCGAGTACGCCTATTCGGTGATCTACTCGCGGGCTCTGCCCGATGCTCGCGACGGATTGAAGCCCGTGCAGCGTCGCATCCTCTATCAGATGGCCGAGATGGGGCTTCGCCCGGACCGCGGTCACGTCAAGAGCGCCCGCGTCGTGGGCGAGGTCATGGGAAAGCTGCACCCGCACGGCGACTCGGCGATCTACGACGCCCTCGTACGACTCGCCCAGGAATGGGCTCTGCGTGTGCCGCTGATCGACGGCCACGGCAACTTCGGCTCGCTCGATGACGGGCCCGCAGCGGCCCGCTACACCGAGGCACGACTGGCCTCCCCTGCGATGGCTCTCACCGAGAACCTCGACGAGGACGTCGTCGACTTCATCCCGAACTACGACGGTCAGTTCCAGCAGCCCTCCGTGCTCCCTGCTGCGTTCCCGAACCTCCTGGTCAACGGCGCGAGCGGCATCGCCGTCGGCATGGCGACCAACATGGCACCGCACAACCTGATCGAGGTCGTCGCCGCCGCCACCCATCTGCTCGAGAACCCCGACGCCACGACCGAAGAGCTCATGGAGTTCGTGCCCGGCCCCGACTTCCCCTCGGGTGGCATCCTGATGGGGCTCGACGGTGTCAGAGACGCATACGCCACCGGCCGCGGCGCCCTGAAGGTGCGCGGCAAGGTCTCGGTCGAACCGCTCGGGCCGCGGCGCACCGGCATCATCGTGTCCGAACTCCCATACATGGTCGGCCCCGAGCGTCTGATCGAGAAGATCCGTGACGCGGTGCAGTCGAAGAAGCTGCAGGGCATCAGCGACGTGACCGATCTCACCGATCGCAACCACGGGTTGCGCGTCGCGATCGGCATCAAGACCGGCTTCGACCCCAATGCCGTGCTCGAGCAGCTCTACCGGCTCACCCCGCTCGAGGACTCCTTCAGCATCAACAACGTCGCCCTGGTCGACGGACAGCCGCGCACGCTCGGGCTCAAGGAGATGCTGCGCGTCTATGTCGCGCACCGGCTGGAGGTCATCACCCGCCGCAGTCGATACCGTCTCGCCCGTCGAGAGGAGCGCCTGCACCTCGTCGAGGGCCTGCTCATCGCGATCCTCGACATCGACGAGGTCATCCAGGTCATCCGTTCGTCGGACGACTCCGAGCAGGCGCGGGCTCGACTGCGCTCGGTGTTCGACCTCAGCGAGCTTCAAGCCGAGTACATCCTCGAACTGCGCCTGCGGCGCCTGACGAAGTTCTCGCGCATCGAGCTCGAGACCGAGCGCGACGCCCTGCTCGCCGAGATCGCCAGGCTGCGGGATCTGCTCGGGAGCGACGTGCTCCTGCGAGCAGTGGTCGCCGAGGAGCTCGACGCAGCGGCTGACGCATACGGGACTCCTCGCCGCACGCTGCTGATGAACGCCGCGCCCCCGAAGCCGCGCGCCACGAAGGGCGCGGTCGACCTGCAGATCGCCGACGCTCCGACCGTGCTCGTGCTCTCGACGACAGGGCGTGCCGTGCGGGTGGACCTCGCCGAGGGCCAAGAGCTGACGCTTCCGGCACGGCGAAGCAAGCACGACGCGATCCTGACGACTGTCGAGACGACGGTGCGCGCAGAGATAGGCGCGCTGACCTCTGAGGGGCGCGTGCTGCGTTTCTCCCCCGTCGATCTGCCGTCCGTGCCGTCGTCCTCCGTGCAGCTCGCGGCGGGAGCTCCGCTGCGCGATTATCTCGGCATCACCATCCGCGGAGAGCGGATCCTCGGTTTCGTGCGCTTCGACAGCGACGTCCCGATCGCCATGGGCACGGCACAGGGGACGGTCAAGCGCATCGTCCCGTCGACGCTTCCCGTGCGTCCGGATCTCGAGGTCATCGGCATGAAGCCCGGTGACACGGTCGTCGGCGCGGTCGAAGCGCAGGACGACGCCGACCTCGTGTTCGTGACGACCGACGCCCAACTGCTGCGGTTCTCCGCCTCGGCCGTCCGCCCGCAGGGCGCGCCCGCAGGCGGCATGGCCGGCATCAAGCTCGGCGCCGGTTCATCGGTGCTGTTCTTCGGAGCGGTCTCGCCGGATGCCGATGCCGTGGTCGCCACCGTCTCGGGTTCCGACAGCAGCCTTCCGGGCACCGAGCCAGGACGCGCCAAGGTGACGCCCTTCGCCGAGTACCCGTCGAAGGGTCGGGCGACCGGCGGAGTGCGCGCGCATTCGTTCCTGAAGGGCGAGGACCACCTCACGGTCGCCTGGGTCGGGCCGAGCCCCGCGCAGGCCGTCGACCCGACAGGTGCGGTGCGCAAGCTCCCCGAGCCCGGCGCCCGACGCGATGCGTCGGGTCAGCCGATCGACGGCGTGATCGGGAGCATCGGTCGCACTCTGGTCTGAGCGCGCGCGCCAGTGCGACCTGACCCGCAGCGGCGTCTGAGGCGGCGGCCGGTGAGCCGGATCAGAGTCGGAGAGCGAGGATGTTGGCGGTGAGCCCGGCGGCCGTGCCGCAGAGAATCACGGTGTCGCCTGCCCCGACGCGACCGCTATCGAGCGAGCGGGCGAGCATGAACGGCACGGACGACGAGACCATGTTGCCGAAGTCCCGCACCTCATCGATCCGACGGTCGGCAGGGATTCCGAGGCGGTCGAGCATCGGCCCGAGCGCGGCAGACGCCTGGTGGGGAACCCAGAGGGCGACATCGTCGTGCGCGATCCCCGATCCTCGGTGGAACGCCTCGAAGAACTCGGGAAGCACGCGCATCATCCCCAACAGCGCCCGGCGCCCGTTCATGTCGAACAGGTAGTCAGCGGAGTCTCCCGCCGCATAGGCCTGCGCGGGCGATCCCGACAGCCCGCCCCTGATCTCCGTGTCGTGCGCATACGCGGGCCAGGTGCGCTGAGCGCTGGCGATCACTCCTCGGTCGCCGTCAGCGGAGCGGCGCAGCACGACGGCCGCACCGGCGTCGCTGAAGAGCTCGAAGCTCTCGCGCTGCTCCGGATTCAGGAACCGCGTCCCCACATCTCCTGCGAACACGAGGATCGTCTCATGATCCCCGGCATCGAGATACCGCGAGGCGATGTCGAGCGCCGTGATGAAACTCGTGCAGGTCGAGTTCACGTCGAAGGCCGCCGCATGCCCGGTGAGCGTGAGTCTCTCCAGCACGAGCGCGGCCGTGCACGGGATCGGCTGGATCCCCGCGGCAGACGCACCGAGAACGAGGTCGACGTCGTCCGCCGTGATGTCCGCGTGCGCCAGTGCCCGCTCGCACGCCTCAGCCAGCATGTCGAGATGAGACACGTCGTCGTCGATGCGGTACCGCGTCTCCTCCCCGAATCGGACGACACGCGAAGGCAGAGAAGTCCCCCAGCCCACGATCTCGCAGTTCCTCACCATCTCCGGTCCCCCCATTCCTGCACCACGCGCCGCAGCTTCACGGCCCCGTCGTTCACGTAGTCGACGAACGTGATGTCCGGCCGCTCGCACCCCAGCCGGTCGGCCAGCGCATGCACCTCGTCTTCGACGAGACGCCGAGATCGATCGTCGAGGGTGTCGAGCGCGATCTGCAGCCGCGACTCGCCGATCTGGGTGATGCGGTATTCGTCGAACCCTTCGGCAAAGAGCAATGCGCGCGCGATCACGTCTGCGAAGACTGGCAGATCCCGGCCGTCGAGGGAACGGAACACCAGGGTGTCGCCCTCTCGTCCCTCGATGCGCTCGATCGCGGTGAGCGCGCTGCCGCAGGGGCACGGTCGGGTGCGCTCGCGGAGCACGTCGCCGAGCCGATACCGCACGATCGGCTGCGCCCGACGGCGCAGGTCCGTCACGATCGGCGTGAACCGCTCGGCATGCAGCGCCTCGCGTTCGACCAGGATGTTGTCCTCGTTCAGATGGATCACCCCGTGCTCGCAGGTGTGCGCGAGGAATCCCTCGGTGCACTGGTAGAGCTGGTGCAGGACGGGCTGTCCGAGGGAGGCGGTGATGCGCCGCTCGTCAGAGAGCTCGAGCACCTCCGCCACCGAGTACACCCGCTGCGGCACGACGTCGAATCCACCGGCGTCGGCTGCACGTGCGATCAGCCTCAGCACCGACGGCGGAGCCACGAGGATGGTCGGTCGGTACTCGCGCAGCCGGGCGATGTTGTCGTCCATGTCGGTGTAGACGTCGAAGTAGCGGAACGAGACCGCCCGCGAGCCGACCGACTCGTACAGGCTGTTATCCGCCCGGAGGAACAGCGCGATCCGATGCCCGAGGAGCCTGCCCCGAGGCAGGGTGCGGGCGAGCACGGTTCCCACCCAGGCATCGCGTTCGGCGCTGCTGACCACGAAGAGGCCACGGTGGCCGCTGGTGCCGCTCGACAGGCCCACCGAGTTCGAGCCCAGATCCGCGTCGAAGTCACGGGAGCGCTCGTTCGCGATCGCCAGTGCAAGGGCCTCGTCCTTGCCCACGCCGACGGTGTTGATCTCGTCGAAGCGGCTCATCATGACGCTCTTGTCCATGAGCGGCAGTTCCGAGAACGAGCGCGTCACGAGGAGGTCACGGAAGTAGGGCGACCGCCGTCGCAGGAATCTCAGGTGCGAGCGCAGCAGGCGCCTCTGACGCCGTTCGACCGCAGCCCGAGTGCGCAACGGGCGGAGCCAGCGTACCGCGACGAACTCGCGCAGGATCCTGAGCTTCGACATCAGCTCAACAGCTCCTTCGCGTCGAGCGGATCATGGCTGCAGACCACGCGGATGCCGGCCGCTGCGAGCTCGCCGAGAATCCGCGCCGTGGCGGCGTATCGATCGGCATCGTGCTGGACGGCTCGGGGCAGGGCCTTCAGCGTGCCGGAGGCGTCGATCAGATCGCTCCCCCATGCCGCATCCCCGGCGAGCAGGACGCGGCGCTCGATCAGCGCGCCGAGGTGTCCGTCGGCGTGGCCGGGCAGATCGACGACGAGGTACGAACCGTCGCCCAGAAGGTCGTGAGTTCGCAGTGCGGTGCCGCCGACCTCGACGGTGGCGAAGGCTCCCTCATCGATCACGATCCGCTCGGCATCCGAGAACCAGCTCGGAAGCAGGCCGGTGAGCACCCCCGCGCGCAGTCGCGGAGCCGACAGCGTCCGCTCGTGCCCCGCGCTCAGCACGAAAGTGGCATGCGGGAACCGACGGACTCCCCCGACGTGGTCCGGATGCAGATGAGACAACACGACGTGCGTCACGGACGCGGGGTCGACGCCGTCCGCGCGGAGCCGGGCGGCCACATCATCCGCGTCCCCGACGATCGGAGGAAGCAGACGACGGTAGACGGCACCGCGCCAGCCGGTGTGCCACCGTCCCGTCGCATATCCGGTGTCGAACAGCACGCGCCGGCCGTCCGCGGTGTCGTACAGGAACACGCCGGAGGGGAACTCGCGGACACCGTGCGGTGCGCCGCGGAACATCGCGCCGACGTCATGTGAGGTGCTGCCGCAGACGTAGTGGCGGAGGCGGCCGGTCACGCATGCTCCCTCAGGTGTGCGGCCACGCCGGCGAGAGCGTCATCGAGCGACACCTCGGGGCGGTATCCGAGCTCCGCTTTCGCGCGCGTGATGTCGAGCGTCTGAGAGTACGCGATCGTGCTGAGCGTGTAGCGAGTGAGCGGCGGCTCCGGCCGCCACGGCAGCATCGAGCAGACGCCCTCCGACGCGGATGCCAGCACCCAGGCCGCTCTTCGGTGCATCGGGCGGAACCGCGGGGTCTCCCCCATCCGCTCGAGGAGGATCGTCAGCAGTTCGCGGAACCGCCGCGGGTCGTCGTTGGTGATGTTGTACACCCCGCCCGCAGCGTCTCCGCGGGTCAGAGCGAGGCGCAGCGCCGAGGCCACGTTCTCGACCGCCGTGACGTCGATGAGATTGTCGCCGCCGTCGAAGACCGGCACGCCGATGCGTGCGTGGACGTCGAGAAGGCGGGGCACGAGGCTCGGGTCGCCCACGCCGATCAGACCGCGGGGGCGCACGATCACGAGCTCTGCGATCTTCCCGCTGTCCACGGCGTCGAGCAGCAGATCCTCGGCGGCGATCTTCGAGCGGATGTATCCGTTCAGTCGATTGGAGCGATCGACGTCGGGTTCGCGGATGCCGATGCGGTCCCGAGGTGCGGCATACACGCTGGGAGATGACACATGCACCACCCGGCGCACACGGTTGCGACGGGCGAACTCGACGACATGATCGGTGCCGTCGACGTTCGCCTCGCGGAAGTCCCTCCAGCGCCCCCAGGGAGCCGACAGCGCGGCGCAATGGATCACGGCGTCCACGGGGAGGTCCTGCGTGCGGAGAGAGGCCAGATCGCCGAGAACTCGGTGGCCGTCGTCGGCGACCAGCTCGAGCGCGTGCTCGTTGCGGCCCGCGGCGAAGACCTCGTATCCGTGTCTCCGCAGCTCGGGCACGACGTGACCGCCGAGGAACCCGCTCGCCCCCGTCACCAGCACACGGGCTCCGGACATGCTCATCACGATAGTCGTCCTATTGTGGTCGAGTGCGCATCGCCATGGTCACCGACTACTACCTGCCCACGCTCGGCGGCGTGCAGACGGTCATCAAGGCGCACAGAGAGGCTCTCGAGCAGGCCGGGCACGAGGTCTTCGTGTTCGCGCCCCTGGCCGAGTCCGGCGACGACCCGCATGTCGTGCGCCTGCCGACCGCCCGACGCTTCGCACCGGACGGATACCCGTTCGCCTGGACCCCCTCGGCCGTCGCGGCGTCGCTCACCGAGGGCCTGCGCTCCCGCCGAGTCGACATCGTCCACGTGCACACCGAGATGTTCGCGGCGCTGGGCGGTTTCGAGGCGGCGAAGACTCTCGGACTACCGGTCGTGCAGACCATGCACGGACGCATCGACGTCTACACGCGCTCTGTGCTGCCGCTGCCCTCGATCACGACGGCGCTGCTCGCGACCATGCACCGGCGCCGCATGAGCCACGACAGCACGGTGGTCGACAGCAGCGCGCCATATGCGCAGACACGTGCGGCGCGGCTCATGTGGCGGCTCATGGTCAGCCAGGCGAATCATGCCGACCAGGTCATCGTGCCCTCCGCCCATTTCGCCGCGAAGCTCTCGGCTCAGGGCGTGCGGACGCCGCTCACCGTGCTCTCGAACGGCCTGGAGGCGACGGTGCTCCACGAGGTCGGCGCTCCCCCGCCGCGCATCCTCGACCCCGCAGAGCCGCTTCGAGTGGTGTGGTGCGGAAGGCTCTCGCCCGAGAAGCGTCCTGAGGTCTTCGTCGACGCCGTGAGTCAGCTCTCAGGCATCCGAGCCGAGATGTTCGGCGACGGTGTGGCCAGACATCGCGTCGCCGCGGCATCAGCCGGCATGGCTGCCGGCAAGCTCACGGTGCACGGCGGGGTCGCCCAATCGCGCGTGCTCGAGGCCATGCGCGGTGCGCACGTCCTGGTGTCGAGTTCCCTCGATTTCGACAATCAGCCGATGGTGATCCTCGAGGGGATCGCCTCCGGCCTGCCGGTGATCGTCACGGATCCCGATCTCCTCGAGATGCTGCCCGACGGCGGTGGGCTCGTCACTCGGACACCGGATGCCGAGGGACTGGCGGCCGCGATCCGAGAGCTGCGCGACGATCCCGCGCGGCTCACTCGGATGAGCGCAGCTGCGATCGCTCACCGAGAGCGAGTCTCTCAGGACACCCACCGAGACGCGCTGCTGGACGTCTACCGGGCCGCCATGGCTCTGAAGCGCTGATGCTCAGGCATCGATCGATTCACGCGAGAGCCGGTCGGACGACTCGATGATGAACTCGCGACGAGGAGCGACCTCGTTGCCCATCAGCAGTTCGAAGACTCGGCCGGCCGCTTCGGCATCCTCCATGCGCACGCGGCGCAACAGGCGTCCGCCACGATCCATGGTGGTCGTGGCGAGCTGCTCCGCGTCCATCTCGCCGAGACCCTTGTACCGCTGGATCGGCTCATGCCAACGTTTGCCCGACTTGCGGAGCTTTGCAAGCAGCGCGTGCATCTCCTGCTCGCTGTAGGTGTAGATCGTCTCGTTGGGCTTGGAACCCGGGTTCATCACGATCACACGGTGCAGCGGTGGCACTGCGGCGAACACGCGACCGTGCTCGATGAGAGGACGCATGTACCGGTAGAACAGCGTGAGCAGCAGCGTGCGGATGTGAGCGCCGTCGACGTCGGCATCGCTCATCAGGATCACCTTGCCGTACCGTGCGGCGTCGATGTCGAAGCTGCGGCCCGAACCCGCGCCGATCACCTGGATGATCGAGGCGCACTCGGCGTTGGAGAGCATGTCGCCCACCGACGCCTTCTGCACGTTGAGGATCTTGCCGCGAATGGGCAGCAGCGCCTGGAACTCGCTGTTGCGGGCGTTCTTCGCGGTGCCGAGAGCGGAGTCGCCCTCGACGATGAACAGCTCGCTGCGCTCGACCTCGTTGGTGCGGCAGT
This sequence comes from Microbacterium forte, assembly GCF_031885415.1. Lineage (NCBI taxonomy): Bacteria > Bacillati > Actinomycetota > Actinomycetes > Micrococcales > Microbacteriaceae > Microbacterium > Microbacterium forte. The sequence goes on along the minus strand of NZ_CP116871.1, from coordinate 405,259 downwards.
CGACCAGCTTGGTCGGCAGCGTCGACGACTCGAGGGCGTTCTTGCGCCGCTGGGTCTCTTTATGGGCTCGCGCAGAGACGCGAGCCTTCATCTCGGCGACGACCTTGTCGAGCAGCTGCGTCGCCTGACTCTTGTCGTCGCGCTTGGTCGAGCTGAACCGCGCCGCGAGATCCTTGCGAAGCACCTGGGCGACGATCTGGCGCACGGCCGGCGTGCCGAGGATCTCCTTCGTCTGCCCCTCGAACTGCGGTTCGGGGACGTTCACCGTCAGCACAGCGGTGAGCCCCGCGAGGACGTCGTCCTTCTCGAGCTTGTCGTTGCTGCCGACCTTCAGTCGGCGTGCGTTCTGATCGACCTGCGAACGCAGCACCTTGAGCAGCTCCTGCTCGAAGCCCTGCTGGTGCGTGCCGCCCTTGGGCGTGGCGATGATGTTGACGAAGGACCGCGTGGTCGTGTCGTAGCCGGTGCCCCAGCGCATCGCGATGTCGACGGCGCAGACGCGCTCGACCTCGGTGGCGATCATGTGGCCGTCGGCCTGCAGAACCGGAACGGTCTCCTTGAACGTGCCTTCGCCCTGAATGCGCCAGGTGTCGGTGACGGGCGCGTCGTTCGCGAGGTACTCGACGAACTCCGAGATGCCGCCGTCGTACCGGTACGACGTCTCGATCGGCTGCCCCTCGACCTCCGAGCCGTTGGCCGCGCGCTCATCGCGGATCACGAGCTCCAGCCCCGGGACGAGGAAGGCCGTCTGACGCGCGCGGGTCACCAGATCGTTGAGCTGGAACGCAGCATCCTTCGTGAAGATCTGGTGATCCGCCCAGTAGCGGATGCGCGTGCCGCTCGTGCCGCGCGGCGCCTTGCCGACGACCCGGAGCTCGCTCTTGTCCCGGAACGGCGTGAACTTCGCGTCCGGTCGCTTCTCGCCGCTGTCGGCGAAGAGTCCGGGCTCGCCACGGTGGAACGACATCGCGTAGGTCTTGCCGCCGCGGTCGACCTCGACGTCGAGGCGCTCGGAGAGGGCATTGACGACGGAAGCTCCGACGCCGTGCAGACCGCCGGAAGCCGCGTAGGACCCGCCGCCGAACTTGCCGCCGGCGTGCAGCTTCGTGAAGACGACCTCGACGCCGGTCAAGCCCGTGCGCGGCTCGACGTCGACGGGGATGCCCCGGCCACGGTCGTGCACCTCGACGCTGCCGTCATCGTGCAGGATGATGTCGATCTTCGAGCCGTTGCCCGCGACGGCCTCGTCGACGGCGTTGTCGATGATCTCCCAGAGGCAGTGCATCAGGCCCGGGGATCCGTTCGAACCGATGTACATACCGGGACGCTTGCGGACGGCCTCGAGCCCTTCGAGCACCTGGAGATGATGGGCGGAATACTCGGCGGTCACAATCTCCGAGTCTATTCGCGATGCCCCGGCTGCAGCCGCAGACACTCCCCGCTAACCCCTGCGAGGCGTCCCACGCGTACGCGCTGAGCGAAACACGCCGCAAACCGGGCATGTGCACACCGTCAGCGTGGTTGTATTGAACACGCCCAACCAGCGAACCCGACACTCAAGGAGGCACCATGATGAACGCAACGACCGAACGTGAGACCTCCGCCGTCGAGTTCCGCCTGACCGCCATGGATCGCTGTGATTCATGTGGCGCTCAGGCCTACATCGCCGCCGAGGTCAACGGCTCCGAACTCCTCTTCTGCGCACACCACGGACGTAAGTACGAAGAGAAGCTCCGCAGCATCGCAACGAGCTGGCACGACGAGACCGCTCGCCTGATCGACTGATCAGCTGCGGTCACATCCGCCTCGGAGCCCGTCATCTGACGGGCTCCGCATTCGTTAAGGGGTGCTCACCCGTCGGATGCGAGCGGTGAGTCGGGTGAGGATCTCCTCACCGACGGTGTCGATGCGCTCGGCGAGGGTCGTCGCGCTCGACTCGCCATGATCTCCTGCGCCGAACATCCAGACCGAGTCGCCGATCCGCATTCCCGGCCACCCCTCGACCACCGAGGTCACCGCGTCGATGCGCAGAAGCTCGCGAGCCCCCGCGAGGGTGCCGACTCGGGCCCCTGCCAGCGTCGACGGGATGCCGTCGAATGCGCCGATGCCCACCACGGCATCACCGTCGACGATGTCGACGACCGTCGCAGTGAGCTCCGCGACCGGTGCCACCCCGGCAAGATCGGGGCCGTCCGCCGAACGGACGCCGTAGCAGAACGCTCCGATCCGCGACACCGAGCCGCGAAGCTCGGGGCGCCACCAGGACGCGGCGGATGCCGTCAGGTGCAGCGCCTCGGGTGTCGCACCCGACTGCTCCGCCACGCGCACGGCGTCGAGGAAAAGGGTCTGAGCCTCGTCGTCCTCGTCATCGCTCGCCTCGGCGAGATGGCTCCAGATTCCCACGAGCTCCAGGTGCCCTGCGGCCTCACCGGCGCGCACCTCGGCGATGGTGCGTTCCCACTCGGCCGGAAGCAGCCCGTTGCGATGCAGACCGGTGTCGATCTTCAGATGGATCCGCGCCCGCAGTCCCCGTCGCGCAGCCAGCGCCGTGATGCGCGACAGGTACTCCGCTGATCCGACTCCCAGGTCGATGCGTGCGCGCAACGCTTCGTCGACCTCGTCATCGGTCGAGGTGGCCCATGCGAAGATACGCCCCGTGTCACCCAGCACGCGTCTTGCCTCGACACCACTGCGGACGTCGTACGCCCCGTACCAGTCGACGCCCATTCCTCTCGCGGCCTCCACGGCCCAGCGCAGACCGTGACCGTAGGCGTCGTCTTTGAGCACGATCATCAGCGCCGACGGAGCGATGCGATCGCGCACGGCACGGATGTTCGACCTGAACCTCTCTATATCCACGCGCAGTTCCGGACGGCTCACGCCTCCCACCCCCGCTCCGCGTGGGAGCCTGCGACGGTGACGAGCTCGGCGATCGTGAGTCCTGTCACCGCGCCCCATCTCGCGAGGGAGGGAGCGGCAGGTCCGCGCCCTCCGAAATAGGTGGCATCGGCTCCGGTGGCGACGGAGGCAGTGCCTTGCAGATCGATCACGCACACGTCCATCGCGACGCGCCCGATGATCGGCCGTTGAACGCCCTCGATCTCGACGTGGGCGGCGTTGCCGAGAGCACGGACGATTCCCTGCGCGTATCCGCCGGTGACCAGTGCGGCAGTCGTATCGCGCGTCGCTCGATGCGTGTAGCCGTAGGAGACCGCGTCTCCGGCGGCCAGCGGCTTGGTGGAGAGCACTCTGCCGACCAGGCGCATCACCGGCCTCGTCCGCAGAGTTCCGTCAGGGTCAGGCAAACCGTAGAGCAGGAACGGGTCGATATCGGCATCGCCGTCCGTCACCGCGTCGATGCCCTCGAGCGCCAGCGCCTCCGCCTCGGTGGCGTAGTCGACCCGCACGGAGGCCGCTCCGGCCGCGACGACGGCGTGAGCGACAGCGAGCACTCCGTGCCCCCAGGCATCCCGGCGAAGGTCGGCCACGCGGCCCCCGGCGGCGACAGCGGCGGTCGATGCGGCCGCCAGCGCCGACCGCGAGATCATCGCGCGCGGACGAGAACTCGAAGTCTTCTCACACACGTTTCCAGCCTAGCTCCGCCTTCTCAGGATGCCCTGCGCACCCACCGTAGACTGGAGGGGACCCCGAACTTGGAGATCCATGTCACGCTTTTCCCTCGCGCCCCGCGTCCGCTACCTGCTGGCGCGCGCCCGCCGCATCGACGTCGCCTCGGTCATCGAGAGGGCCAAAGAGGCGTCATCTCAGCACGGCAAGGCGGTGCCGCTCGTGGTCGTCGACATGCTGTGGTCCGCCGGGCGACACAACGTCGGGTTCCAGGACTACATCGACTACGACTTCGCGATCCTCACCAAGGCGGAGCGCGACACGTTCATGACCCACCCGGTGTCGAACGAGATCTCCCAGAAGTACGACCACCCGGACTACCGCCACCTGTTCCACGACAAGGCGGAGTTCAACGCCGTCTTCGACGCATTCCTCAAGCGCGAATGGATGCTCATCACCGAGGGCAACGCAGACGAGCTGCGTGACTTTACCGAGCGCCAGGGGACGATCGTCGTCAAGGAGACCCACGGGCAGGCGGGCACCGGTGTGCACCGCTATCACGCCGCCGACGTCACCGACTGGGACGCGTTCCATGCCGAGCTCCTGTCGAAGAAGCAGGTTCTCGTCGAAGAGGTCATCCGCCAGCACGCCGATCTCGCGGCCGTCTGCCCCGGAACCGTCAACACCACGCGCATCACCGCGTTCTTCGATGGCGAGAAGACGCACATCCTCGCGATGGCTCAGAAGTTCGGACGCGGCGCGGTGAGCGACCAGATGAGCTTCGGCGGCTTCTACACGATGCTCGACGAGAGCGGTCACTCCGTGGGCTCCGGATACGACTCCCACGGTCACGTGCACGTCACGCACCCGGACTCCGGCTTCCCCATCGCCGACTTCCAGCTGCCGTTGATGGATGAGGTCCGCGAGTTCGTGGATCAGGTCGCTCGTGTCGTGCCGCAGATCCAGTACGTCGGCTGGGATGTCGTGGTCACCCCCGACGGTCCGGTTCTGGTCGAGGGCAACTGGGGTGCCGGCGTGTACGAGAACAAGCCGAGCGTCACCGGCATCCGCACAGGGCACAAGCCGCGCTATCAGGCCGCGATCGGATTCTGACCGCACGACAGGAATGCAGAAGGCCCGGATGCTGAGCATCCGGGCCTTCTTGCTGCGACGTGCGACTCGAGGAGGTCAGACCTCGCGGACGATGCCCATGGGCGTCGACTGCGTGGCCTGTCCGAGCGGGTTGTCGCCCAGGATCTGAACGAGTCGACGCTCGCCTGCCTTATCGAGCGTCGAACCGAGGATGTTGCCGCCGATGTCGTTGATGTCGACGACGGCCACTTCGAGGTTCCCACCGAGCATCTTCTTCAGGCGCACTGCGACCTCGCGCGGGTTCTTCGGGCCGAGCACGACTGCCTGGTTGTACGGCGGGATCGTGTTCTTCGTCGGGCCGTCGATCGCACGGGCCTTGTCGCCGGCGATGCGGTAGAAGTCGCCTCGGCGCCCGAAGGCCTTGGTGATGACCGAGACACCGGCAGCGAACAGGATCCGCAGGGTGCCGCACTCGCGCAGCGCCATCTCCATGGTCTCTGGCATTCCGAGACCGATCCCGTAGGAGGTGCGGACGACGTATCGCGAGAGGAAGCGTGCGAGAGGTCGCGGCGAGATCTCGTCGAGCCGGTACGACCGACCCTGCGTGATCGCCACGATCTTCTCGGTCACGAATAGCAGGTCGCCCGGCTGCACCGCATCCTTCGCGTACTCCATGACGACCGACTCGAGGTCGTCATCGGGCATGACGACGCGCGTCCGCAGGGGGATGCGCGCGTAGCTCTTGCCGTCGACGCTCGCCTCGAGCGCCTTGCCCTCGTTCGCCTGCATCACTCGAGGTAGTCCCGCAGCGACTGCGAGCGGCTCGGGTGGCGCAGCTTCGCCATCGTCTTCGACTCGATCTGACGGATGCGCTCACGCGTCACGCCGAACGTGTCACCGATCTGGTCGAGCGTCTTGGGCTGCCCGTCACCGAGTCCGAAGCGCATCCGGATGACACCGGCCTCGCGCTCGGACAGCGAGTCGAGCAGCTGCTCCAGCTGGCGCTGCAGCATCGTGAAGCCCACGGCATCGGCCGGGACCACGGCCTCGGTGTCCTCGATGAGGTCGCCGAACTCGCTGTCCCCGTCTTCACCGAGCGGAGTGTGCAGCGAGATCGGCTCGCGGCCGTACTTCTGCACCTCGACGACCTTCTCGGGCGTCATGTCCAGCTCGCGGCTGAGCTCTTCGGGCGTGGGTTCGCGACCCAGGTCCTGCAGCATCTGGCGCTGCACGCGGGCCAGCTTGTTGATGACCTCGACCATGTGCACCGGGATGCGGATCGTGCGGGCCTGGTCGGCCATGGCACGCGTGATCGCCTGACGGATCCACCAGGTGGCGTACGTCGAGAACTTGAAGCCCTTGGTGTAGTCGAACTTCTCGACCGCGCGGATCAGGCCGAGGTTGCCCTCCTGGATCAGGTCCAGGAACTGCATGCCGCGACCGGTGTAGCGCTTGGCGAGGGAGACGACGAGACGCAGGTTGGCACCCAGCAGGTGGCTCTTCGCACGCTGGCCGTCGCGGGCGACCCACTGCAGGTCGAGTCCGAGCTGGCTGGCCTTCTCGGCAGCAGTCATCGTGGAGAGCTTCTCCTCGGCGAACAGCCCGGCCTCGATGCGCATCGCGAGCTCGACCTCTTCGGCCGCGTTCAGCAGGGCGACCTTTCCGATCTGCTTCAGGTAGTCCTTGACAGGGTCGGCGGTCGCACCGGTGATCTGCGTCGAGTAGACGGGCACGTCTTCGTCGTCATTCGACGAGATGACGATGGCACCTGTCGGCAGAGGCTCAGTGAACTTCGGCTTCGAGTCCTCGTCGTCCTCGTCGGGCTCTGCGGCGGGAGGAGTCTCGTCGTCTTCGACGATGTCTTCGGCCTTCTTCTTCTTCGCGGGCGCGCGCTTGGCGGCGGCCCGCTGCGCTGCCGTCTTGGGGGCCGGCTTCTCAGCCGCCTCCTCGACGGGAGCGTCGACCTCGGGAGCGTCGGCGGTCTTCTTCGTCCGGGTCTTCTTCGTCGTGGCAGGAGTCACGTTTCGCCTTTCACGGGGCCGCTCGCAGGCCCCGGAGCATTTCGGACACTAGTAAGACCCTTGTCAAGTCAGATCTCCGGAAAGATCGATTGACAACGGGTCAGACTCCTAGTATCGCACACGTGTGGGCATGCCGGTGCAATCGCCCGAAGTTCGCGCCTTCGACGTCAGCCTCGACCCGGTTTGTCCTCGTCGCCGCTGGGGCGAGAGGCGAGATAGCGCTCGAGCTCTGCAGCCAGTTCGTCAGCGCTCGGCAGGTCGCGCTCGTTGAAACCACCCTCGTCGTACGACCCGTCCTCGGGGTCACGGCCGGCCATATAGGCGTCATACCGGCGCTCGAGCCCCTGCACCATCTGCTGCAGCTCGTCGTTGCCGATCACCTGATCATCGACGCGGGTGCGATAGTCCTCTCGGCGTTCCTGCACCTCGTCGAGCAGGATCACCAGGCCGGTCGCGGCCATCAGCTTCTCGGCCGCCGCGATCACGGCGTCGGGGTTCTCGGTCTCGGCGAGGTAGTGGGGCACCAGCAGCACGAAGCCGACGACCCGCTCGCCGTGCTCGGCGAAGCGGAACTCGAGGAGGTGGCCCGCGGTCGCCGGCACCTGCGTGCGCGGACGCCAGACGGAATGCGCCACGGTGAGCTCGCGCCTGTTGCCGCTCACAGTCGTGCCGATGGGGCGGGTGTGCGGCACGGGCATGGCGATCGAGTGCACCCAGTTGAGCCCTGACACCTCGAATTCGTCGGCGAGTTCGAGCACCGTGCGCGCGAACTCGTTCCACGCGAAATCGGGCTCGTACCCGGCGAGGAGGAGGAACTTCTGGCCGAGAGCATCGGTCGCGAGCGACAGTTCGAGCCGTGCGGGGCGGAACTCGGTCAGATGGTCCTGATCGAACGAGATCACCGGGCGACGCGCGCGGTAGTCGAGGAGCACGTCGTTGTCGAAGACCACGACCGGCTGGGGAGAGGTCGTCTCGCGCAGGTGCTCGATGAGCCCCGAGACGGCGTTGCCCGCGTCGGTGAAACCCGTGAGGAGCAGGACCAGGGGCAGTCCGCGCGGCACGACCGGCGCGTTCGCTACACGTTCATGTATCTCTCCGGAGAAGGGCATGAGTCAATGCTACGAGCAGCGTCGGACGGCCGGGCGGTGACCTTCAAGCTGAGAGCGAACACCCGCTCGGCGACCGGACACGCGGCCGACCTAGGATGGAGTCATGACGCTTCCCGCGCTCTCGCGCACCTCAGATCAATTCCCCGGAAGCGCTGCAGACGCCGCAGTGCTGGTCATCCCCGAGATCTCGGACTCGACGGAGTCGCTGAACGGCTATCCCGGACTCACCGAATCGCTGCAGGGCATCGGCTTCACCGGTTCGGCGTCCGCCTTCACCCGTGCCTATGCCCCCGAGGTGACGACTCTGCCGTTCGCCGTCGTCGGTGTCGGGCGCGCGCCGGACGCCCAGGCAGTGCGCAACGCGGTGGGCGCCGCTCTCCGTTCACTGACCGGCTTCGAGACGGTGTCCGTGGCATTGGCACCGGGCCTCGAGGAGTTCGCGGCAGCCGCCGCAGACGGTGCAGTGCTCGGCGCCTACCGGTTCGAGGGGTACCGCAAGGAATCGGGCAAGAGTCGCGCCTCCTCAGTCCTGTTGCACGCAGAACTCGACGACGCCGCCCTCTCCCGGTCGATCGCCGTCGGCGAGGCAGTGGCCCTGGTCAAGGACCTCGTGTTCGTCCCCGCCGAGTGGCAGAGCCCCACACAGCTCGCGCAGAGCGCGGCAGACAGTGTCTCGGGTCTGGCAGACGTCACCGTCGAGATCCTCGACGAGGACGCCCTCGCTGAGCAGGGATTCGGCGGCATCCTCGGCGTCGGTCAGGGCTCCGACAGGCCTCCGCGCCTCGTCCGACTCGACTATGCGCCCGCGAAGGCGACACGCCACATCGCCCTCGTCGGCAAGGGCATCACATTCGACACCGGCGGACTCTCGCTCAAGCCGGCAGCCTCGATGGTCGGGATGAAGTTCGACATGGCGGGCGCAGCGACGAGTGTCGCCGCGCTGCGCGCGATCGCCGCCCTCGGCCTGCCCGTGCACGTCACGGCCTGGCTCTGCATCACCGACAACATGCCCTCCGGGCGCGCACTGCGTCCCGGCGACGTCATCCGCATCCTCGACGGCACGACCGTCGAGGTCCCGAACACGGATGCCGAGGGCCGCCTGGTCATGGCCGACGGCCTCGTGGCCGCCAGCCGTGAGAACCCCGACGTCATCATCGACGTCGCTACTCTCACCGGCGCGATCGTCATGGCACTCGGACACCGTCACACCGGTGTGTTCGGTGACGACGCCGCGGTCGCCGAGTTCCTCACCGCCGCCGACGCAGCCGACGAACTGGCCTGGCACATGCCGCTCCCGGCGTACATGGAGGACTCGCTCGACTCCCCCATCGCCGACATGCAGAACGCCAACATGAGCGATCGCATGGGCGGGGCCTCGTATGCCGGGCTCTTCCTGCGCCGCTTCGTCGGCCGCGTCTCGGAAGAGAAGGACGCCCCCCGCATCCCCTGGGTGCACCTCGACATCGCCGGTTCCGGCGAGCACAACGGGGCGCCGTACGGGTTCACCGACAAGGGCCCCACAGGAGCGATGGTCCGATCGATCATCGCGTTCGCCGAAGCATCCCACAAGGAGGCATGACCATGACCACGCACACCTTCGACATCGTCGTCCTGGGCGGAGGCAGCGGCGGATACGCCGCCGCCCTGCGTGCGAGCGAACTCGGCAGGTCCGTCGCGCTCATCGAGAAGGACAAGGTCGGCGGCACGTGCCTGCACCGCGGCTGCATCCCGACGAAAGCGCTGCTGCACGCGGCAGAGGTCGCTGAGCATGTGCGAGATGCCGCGCATGTCGGCATCTCGGCGACTCTGGAGGGAATCGATCCCGCAGGTGTCCGCACCTACCGCGAGGGAATCGTCGCGAAGAAGTACAAGGGTCTCGAGGGCCTGGTGAAGGCTCGGGGCATCACGTCCGTCGCGGGCTTCGGCCGCCTGAACGCCGACCGCTCGGTGAGCGTGGGCGATGACGTGTACGTCGGCGCAGACGTGGTCCTCGCCACCGGCTCCTACAGCCGGACTCTTCCCGGGCTCGAGATCGGCGGCCGGATCCTCACCAGCGAGCAGGCGCTGTCGCTCGATGTCATCCCCGAGCGTGTGCTCGTGCTCGGCGGAGGCGTCATCGGCGTCGAGTTCGCGAGTGTGTGGCGCTCGTTCGGCACCGAGGTCACCATCATCGAGGCACTGCCCCACCTCGTCCCGAACGAGGACATCGCGATGAGCAAGGGACTCGAGCGGGCCTTCCGGCGCCGCGGAATCCAGTCTTCGCTCGGCGTCCGCTTCCAGAATGCGACTCAGGACGACAGCTCGGTCACCGTCACACTCGAGGACGGCAAGGAGTTCACCGCCGACTACCTGCTCGTCGCTGTGGGGCGCGGACCCGTCACGGCCGACCTCGGCTTCGAGGAGGCGGGGGTGACCCTCGACCGCGGCTTCGTCACCGTCGACGAGGATCTCCGGACCGGTGTCCCCGGAGTGTGGGCCGTCGGGGACATCACACCCGGGCTGCAGCTCGCGCACCGCGGGTTCCAGCAGGGCATCGCGGTCGCAGAACGCATCGCCGGGCTCTCCCCCGCACACGTTCCCGACATCCAGATCCCGAAGGTCACCTATTCGAGCCCCGAGGTCGCCTCCGTCGGCGTCACGGAAGAAGCGGCCGTCGCCGAGCACGGCGCGGATGCCGTGGTGGCGTACGAGTACAACCTCGCCGGGAACGGCAAGAGCGAGATCATCGGCACCGGCGGGCTCGTGAAGGTCGTCCGACGCAAAGACGGCCCGGTCATCGGCGTCCACATGCTCGGCGACCGTGTGGGCGAGCTCATCACCGAGGGCCAGCTGGCCGTCGCGTGGGAAGCCCACCCCGAGGACATCGCCCCCCTGATCCACGCGCATCCCACGCAGAGCGAGGCACTAGGAGAAGCCTTCCTCGCCCTCGCGGGAAAGCCGCTGCACGCCCTCTGAACACCAACCGGTGAACAGTTCACTAAGCTAGACACGCGTCATTTAACTTCCTGAAGGAGACTCAGTCATGAGCACATCCGTCGTCCTCCCCCCTCTCGGCGAGAGCGTCACAGAGGGCACCGTCACCCGCTGGCTCAAGCAGGTGGGAGACACCGTTCAGGCGGATGAGGGCCTGCTCGAGATCTCGACCGACAAGGTCGACACCGAGATCCCCTCTCCTGTCACCGGTGTGATCGAGGAGATCCTCGTCGCCGAGGACGAGACCATCGAGGTCGGCGCGCTGCTCGCGCGCATCGGCGACGGCAGCGCCTCCGCTCCGGCAGATGACGCCCCCGCGGCCGCTGCCCCCGCCGCTGAGGAGGTCCCCGAGCCGGCCGCGCCGCAGGCCGAGGCTCCCGCAGAGCCCGAAGCCGCTGCGCCCGCTGCCGCCGAGGCGGCTCCCGCGCCCGCACCCGCCGGCGACGCCACTGACATCGTCCTCCCGGAACTCGGCGAGAGCGTCACCGAAGGCACCGTCACGCGCTGGCTCAAGCAGATCGGCGACACGGTCGAGGTCGACGAGGCTCTGCTCGAGATCTCCACCGACAAGGTCGACACCGAGATCCCGTCGCCCGTCGCCGGTGTGCTGCAGGAGATCGTCGCAGCCGAAGACGAGACCGTCGAGGTGGGCGCTGTGCTCGCTCGTGTCGGCTCCGGAGCGGCCCCCGCGGCCGCACCGGCACAGGCACCCGCGCCCGCGGCAGAGGCCCCGGCTCCTGCCGGGCAGCCGTCTGCTGCCGAGGCGCCTGAGGCCAAGGAATCGGTCTCGGAGGCCCCCGTCGACAAGCCTGCAGAGCGGCCTGCCGCCGAGGCGCCCGTGGCGGCTCCCGCACAGGCGGCTCCGGAGCAGGCGACCGGCGGCGCCGCCGCGGCTCCGGCTCAGGCCGAGCAGAAGCTGTCACTCCCGACCGAGAGCGACAACCTGTACGTCACCCCGCTCGTGCGCCGCCTGGCCTCGCAGCAGGGCGTCGACCTCGCCAGCGTCACCGGCACCGGTGTCGGAGGACGCATCCGCAAGGAGGACGTCCTCAAGGCCGCCGAGAGCGCCTCGTCTGCACCCGCTGCAGCCGCCGCTCCTGCCGCACCGGCTCCGCTCGAGGTGTCGCCGCTGCGTGGCACCACGCAGCCGATGTCGCGTCTGCGCAAGGTGCTCGCAAAGCGCGCCGTCGAGTCGATGCAGCAGACGGCTCAGCTCACCACGGTGGTCGAGGTCGATGTGACCGCTCTCGCGGAGTACCGCGACAGCGTCAAGGGATCGTTCCTCGAGAAGACCGGCGACAAGCTGTCGTTCCTGCCGTTCTTCGCTCTGGCCGCCGCCGAGGCACTGCGCGCCTTCCCGATCGTGAACGCCACGGTCGACGGAGAGAACATCGTCTACCCGGAGTCCGAGAACGTGTCGATCGCCGTCGACACCGAGCGCGGTCTGCTCACGCCGGTCCTGCGCGATGCCGCGTCGAAGAACATCGCGGAGATCGCCCACGAGATCGCCGACCTCGCCGCGCGCACGCGTGACAACAAGCTGAAGCCCGACGAGCTCGCCGGCGGCACGTTCACGCTGACCAACACCGGTTCGCGTGGCGCGCTGTTCGACACCCCCGTCGTGTTCCTGCCGCAGTCCGCGATCCTCGGCACCGGAACGGTCGTCAAGCGTCCCGGTCTCGTCAAGGTCGGTGGAGCGGACGCGATCTCCGTGCGCTCGTATGTGTACCTCGCGCTCTCGTACGACCACCGCATCATCGACGGAGCCGACGCCGCCCGCTTCCTCGGCGCGGTGAAGGCCCGCCTCGAGTCGGCGCAGTTCGCCGCTCAGCTCGGAGCCTGACCACAGCATCACCCTGGCTGGTCCGCGACGTCATACACGTCGCGGACCAGCCATTTCTCTGCGATCCGTACGAGCACGACCATCCGTTCCCCACCTTCCGACGCCGCACCATCGCTGACGCCCTGAGACGGGGAGACCCGGATCACTGCGACGTCTCCGTACTCATCCACCGATTGAAGCTGCAGCGCTCCCTCGTTGCCGCCGCCCAACTCGTCGACGACACCGACAGATCCTTGAGCGACAGCACCGTCGCAGACCTTGTCCTCGTTCTCGCCGCAGATGCCGATCGCACTGATCAGCATCCGCGCCGCCTCCACGGGGTCCGTCGGGTCGGATCCGTCGCTCGGCGATCCCTCCCCCGGCGTCGGCGGATCCGGTGCGGGTGACATGGGCGTCGGCGATGAATCGGTGGAGACGCGGTGCACCTCCGTCGCGAGGGGAGTGCTCTTCGGCACGGCGGGGGCGCCTTCCCCGTCAGGCTCCCCCGTCGCCCCGCCGGGCCAGAGCAGCCCGCCGGCGAGCACCACTGCCGCCGCCGCAGCGGCGACGATCGTTCGTCGACCGCGTCTAACGGGAGCAGGTCTGCCAGCTGCGGTGCCGACGTCTGCCGACTCGGTTCGACGGACCGAGCGTTCGACGATGCCGGGCCCAGGTCTGCGTCCGAGCCGGAGGGCGACGCCGTCTCGATACCCGTTGAGGCTATGCACGATCCCACCGACGATTCGAGACGACAGTGCCCCGACTCCGCTGCGGTCCCTCGGCAGCGACGCGCGGGTTCTCAGATGGCGCCGCGCGACGGGCCGTGCCACGACCGCATGCCTCGCCGCATCGGTATGCCTTGCCAGCGCTGGCGCATGCACATCTCGCTTCAGCGGTTTCGGAGCCGCCGTGTCGAACAGCTCGGCCTCCCACCTCTCGAGCTGACGAGCCGGCATCCCCGGCCTTGCGATCTCGGCACCGAGCCCTTCCTCGATCACGACGAGCAGACGAGCTAGCGTGCGATCGGCACAATCCTCCCGCAACCGCGCCACGAGGGCAGCCGCCGCGGCTCGAGCAGTCTCGCCGGCACCGATCACGAACGTCGGTCGTCCGTCGTCCGTGAGCCACCACTCGCCGGTCTCATCGTGCCCCTCGGCTCTCGCGAGTTCGCCCAGACCGCGCAGGATGCTCGCCACGAGAGTGGTCATCTCTCCGGAGGCGAGCGAGGCATCGGCTGCGGCACGGCGTCCGACGAACGAGGAGACCCGCTCCGTGCACCACGGCAGAAGAACGTCATGCCCGTCGGATCGCCGCACGATGTCGAGCGGACCCGCGACGTGATCGTCTCCGGCGTGCTCCCACCCCGCCCACCCGCTGATCGACTCCGAGTCGACCTGCACGGCCACCGACCCGCCCCGGGTGACCAGCGTTCCTGCGTACGGTCCTTCGCCCGGGTCGATCCTCCTGATCGCGCGATGCGCACCCGGCACGAGCACCGCCCCTCGTGACCGCGCCTCTGTATCTGCCATCACCCCATGTCAGTGCATCGCACGGAGCCTGTGTGGGAGGGAGGCGGGATGTGGACGCTTCCGCGGGGATCGACGACCTGTGCAGAGGAGGATGGCGACCAGGAATCCGCCTGACGCGAACGACGCCATGAGCGCCTCCCGGAGTCGGTATTCTTATGCACATGGCAAACCGCACGTCCGCGCCCGAGAAGCGTCCGGGATTCTTCTCCCAGATCAAGTCCCTCTTCAAGTTCACGAGAGAGATCTACCCCTGGCTGCCCTGGGCTCAGATCGCGCTGCTGGTCCTCGGTGTGCTCGTCGGCCTCATCGTCGGTTACCTGATCCCGCCGTTCCAGGTGTGGACCCTCATCCTCTGGGGCATCTCGGGCCTGATGCTCGGTCTGCTCGGCGCGATGTTCCTGATGACGCGCCTGTCCACCTCGGCGATGTATCAGAAGATCGACGGAATGCCCGGTGCCACGGGCCACGTGCTCAGCACCAGCCTCGGTCGCCACTGGCAGGGCTCCGAGACGCCGGTGGGGATCAACCCCAAGACGCAGGACGCCGTCTACCGCACGGTCGGACGCGGCGGGGTCGTCGTCGTCGGAGAGGGCTCACGCGGACGCCTGACCCGCCTCGTGAACGACGAGCGCAGCAAGGCCGCCCGCGTCGCCCACGGCGTGCCTGTCACCGTGCTCTACGTCGGCCACGGCGATGACGACGTCGCCATCGCCGACCTCGCCAAGACGATCAAGAAGCTTCCGAAGGTCATCGACAAGGCCACCATGGGCGCCGTCATCCGACGCATCGAGTCGGTGTCGCAGTCGATCTCCTCGCTGCCGATCCCGAAGGGCATCGACCCCACGAAGGTCCGAGCGCAGCGCCCTCGTTGATCTGACGCCTGCATACGACGAAGCGCGGCCGTCCTCTTTCGAGAGGCGGCCGCGCTTCGTCGTTTCACTCGGAGAGCGGCTGACGCGGGAGGCGGCGGACCTTGGCGCGGCGACGCCGGCGCTCCGGCACCATGGATCGCATCTCGTCGAGCTTGCCGAAGCAGAAGAGTCGATCCTCGGCCTCGAGGACGACGTGCTTTCGCGGGTTCGGGATGACGGAGACGCCGCGGTGCAGCGTGAGCACCGTGATGTCGCGCTCCCAGAGTCCGGCCTCGCCGAGCGTCTTGCCGACGAGATCGACCGCGCCATGCACCATCAGCTCGGCGACGCCGTAGCCGGTCGACACCGTCAGGCGCTGGCGCACATCGATCTCGGGGAACGCCACCTGCCCTGCGATGTAGTCGATGATCGCCCCGGCGACGTCGAGCTTGGTGGCCGTCTCGATGCCCTGGAGCCCCGGCGAGGAGTTGACCTCCATGACCAGCGGGCCCTCGTCGCCTTCGAGCATGTCGACTCCGGCGACGCGCAGGCCCATGATCTGGGCCGAGCGAACAGCCGCGCGTTCGTAGATGGGGTCGAGCTCGACGGCTTCGACGGAGCCCCCGCGATGCACGTTCGAGCGGAACTCGTCTCCGGCTGCGGACCGTCGCATCGCCGCCACCACCCGGTCTCCCACCACGAGCGCGCGGATGTCCCGACCGCGGCTCTCGGAGATGAACTTCTGGATGAGCACGTTCTGCTTGGTCGAGTGCAACGTCTCGATGATCGCCTCAGCGACCTTCACCTGCGGCGCGAGGATGACGCCGATCCCCTGCGTGCCCTCGAGGAGCTTGATGACGACAGGAGCGCCGCCGACGCGCTCGATGGCGGGCCGCACATCGGCGCGGTTGCGCACGAACGCCGTGGGCGGCATCGCGATGTTGTGGCGCGAGAGGATCTGGTTCGCGCGGAGCTTGTCGCGGGCACTCGAGATCCCGTTCGCCGTGTTCGGCGTGTACACGTCCATCTGCTCGAACTGGCGCACCACTGCTGTGCCGAAGTAGGTGATCGAGTTGCCGATTCGGGGCAGGATCGCGTCGTAGTCGCTGAGCTGACGTCCGCGGTAGTGCAGGTCGGGTTCGTCGGCCGTGAGATCGATCGCGAAGCGCAGCGTGTTCAGCACTTTGACGTTGTGACCTCGCTGGAGCGCGGCGGCGCGCAGCCGTTGGGTGGAGTACGCCTGCGGCGCGCGGGAGAGCACTGCGATCTTCACGGGGGATTTCCTGCCAGGATGGTCGGGTGAGTAAGTCATCCCATTCAAACACCCTTATCGGGTGGCGAGAATGGGTGAGCCTGCCCGATCTCGGTGTGGACTGGCTCAAAGCCAAGATCGACACGGGCGCCCGCACCTCTTCGCTGCACGCATTCGAGATCCAGGAGTTCGAGCGCGACGGCGTGTCGTGGGTCCGGTTCCGGGTGAAGCCCTGGCAGGACAGCCAGGAGGACGCGGTGATCGTCGAATCCCCGGTGCACGATCGCCGCGCGGTGCGCAGCTCTTCCGGCCATGCGCAGGAGCGACTCGTCGTCGAGATGCTCATTCGTCTGCATGACCGAGAGGTGCTCGCCGAGGTGACATTGAGCAACCGAGATGAGATGGGTTTCCGCATGCTCATCGGTCGTGAGGCGCTGCGACAGGGCTACGTCGTCGACCCCGCACGCTCGTTCCTCGGAGGTCGCGCACCGCGCGAGGCACGACGCCGCAACCGCGGCAAGGAGTGAGCCGCGTCAGGCGCGGATGAGAACGAGTCCCGTCACCTTGTCGTGAACACCTCGCTGGTCGGCATCCCAGATGACCGCCGGGATCACGATGACGATGAGCAGCGTGCGCACGATCGGCCGCCACACTCCCACCCAGCCACCGCCGAGGCGTACGACGCGCATGCCGAGGATGCGGTGTCCGGGGCTGCCACCCGCCGTCGGGATGAACAGGATCTGCAGCAGGGCGAACACGCCCATCGGCGCGAACATCGTCAGGCCTGCCTCTGCGGGCAGTGCGAACTGGTCGTATCCGAGGAAGCCGGTGGCGATGATCGTCGCGGCGATGTAGTCGATGAGGAGAGCCCCGATCCGCCGCCCAGGGCGGGCGATGCTGCCCGTCCCCGTCTGCGGCATTCCGAGTCGTTCTCCGGGGTACGTGTTCACAGCATCCGTCACGTCATCAGCCTACCGGCGCGTAACATGCTGGAAACAAAGCGGATACCGTGGAGTAACGCCCCGCACGTACTGTGCACAATGGCCGTGAAGCCATCGATCCGCAATCCAGGAGTCGTACATGTTCAAAGATTCGTCCGAGGTGCTGACCTTCATCAAGGAGAACGACGTCAAGTTCCTTGACATCCGATTCACTGATCTCCCGGGTGTGCAGCAGCACTTCAACATCCCAGCGGCCACTGTCGACGAGGACTTCTTCGTGGACGGGCAGCTGTTCGACGGCTCCTCGATCCGCGGCTTCGCCAGCATCCACGAGTCCGACATGCAGCTCATCCCTGATGTCACCACGGCTTACATGGACCCCTTCCGCGAGGCGAGCACCCTCGTGATGATCTTCGACATCTACAACCCCCGCACCGGAGAGATCTACTCGAAGGACCCGCGCCAGGTCGCCAAGAAGGCCGAGAAGTACCTCGCATCGACCGGCATCGCCGACACCGCGTTCTTCGCCCCCGAGGCCGAGTTCTACATCTTCGACGACGTGCGCTACTCGGTCACCGCCGGCGAGAGCTTCTACAAGGTCGACTCCGAAGAGGCCGCGTGGAACACCGGTCGCGAGGAAGAAGGCGGAAATCTCGCCAACAAGACCCCGTACAAGGGCGGCTACTTCCCCGTCAGCCCGGTCGACAAGACCGCTGACCTGCGCGATGACATCACCCTGAAGCTGATCGAGGCCGGATTCATCCTCGAGCGCTCGCACCACGAGGTCGGCACCGCGGGCCAGCAGGAGATCAACTACCGCTTCGACACCATGGTGCACTCGGCGGACGACATCCTGAAGTTCAAGTACATCGTCAAGAACACCGCCGAGGAGTGGGGCAAGGTCGCCACCTTCATGCCGAAGCCGCTCTACGGCGACAACGGCTCGGGCATGCACACGCACCAGTCGCTCTGGAACGACGGCAAGCCGCTGTTCTACGACGAGGCCGGCTACGGCCAGCTCAGCGATGTCGCCCGCTGGTACATCGGCGGACTCCTGGCACACGCCCCGGCCGTGCTCGCGTTCACGAACCCGACCCTGAACAGCTACCACCGTCTGGTCAAGGGCTTCGAGGCGCCGGTCAACCTGGTCTACTCCGCAGGAAACCGCTCGGCTGCCATCCGCATCCCGATCACGGGCTCCAACCCGAAGGCCAAGCGCATCGAGTTCCGCGCTCCCGACGCCTCGGGCAACCCGTACCTGGCGTTCGCTGCACAGCTCATGGCAGGTCTCGACGGCATCAAGAACCGCATCGAGCCGCACGAGCCCGTCGACAAGGACCTCTACGAGCTTCCCCCCGAGGAGGCCAAGAACATCCCCCAGGTCCCGAACTCCCTGCTGGACTCGCTCGACGCCCTGAAGGCGGACCACCAGTTCCTCCTCGAGGGCGGCGTGTTCACCGAGGAGCTCATCGAGACCTGGATCTCGTACAAGCACGAGAACGAGATCCTGCCGATGGCTCAGCGTCCGCACCCGTTCGAGTACGAGCTGTACTTCGGAGTCTGATCCGCAGAATTCTCCGAGAACGCCCCCGAGCTGTGGCTCGGGGGCGTTCTTGTCTTCCTGCCCGCCGCAGACCGCACCGTGTCCGTCTTGCGGGGGATGTGGGTGCTCGCCCGACTACGTATCGTGCTGCGTATGACCGAATCAGACGAGAACTCCGAAGCAACCGAGAACTCGACGAAGAAGCCGGGTGTCGGCATCGCTCTCGGGATGGCGATCGGGCTTCCGATCGGTGCGGGGGCAGGGATGCTGCTGTTCGACAACGTGGGCGTCGGGGTTGCGTTCGGCCTGGCGTTGGGAGTCGCGTTCGGCGCAGCGTTCGAGTCGTCGCCGAAGAGCGAGAAGGGCGACAAGCCCGAGACGGCCGAGTAGCGCGCGCTCAGCCGACGAGATCCAGCACCCATTCGTTCATCGTCAGCTCTGCACCGCGGAACGTGTCGGTGAAGGTGCCCACCATCTCGAACCCGCTGCGACGGCAGACGCCGTTCGACCCCGCGTTCTCCACCGAGGGGAATGCCGTCAGGAACCTGCGGTCACCACGGTGCGCTGTCGCGTCATCGATCAGCAGACCGAGAGCCCGGGAAGCCACGCCTCTCCCCTGCGCGTCAGGGATCACGAACCACCCCGTCTCGAACGCCGGCTCGTCACGCCACTCGGAGTTCCAGAACCCTATCGACCCCAGCGAACGACGATCCTCGTCCTCGATGACGAACATCCTGGCCTCTCCCGCCTCCCACAGGCGGAGGTAGCGGGCGTTGCGGTCGACCAGCTGCTGCTCGCTCTCGACGCCGTTCAGATGGGCCGTCATCTCCGGAGTGTTCGCCACACGCAGCAGCTCGAGATCACCCGCGGACCAGGGTCTGAGTGTCAGGGCATCCATGCGTGAACGATCGCACAGGCATCCGACATCCACCACGTCATACACCACAAAGAGCGTGGCCGTGTCGCGCTTGCTTTCCCCCGCATCGACTGGTCAACTGAGGGGTCCGAACGAACAATAGCGAGGGGCCATCATGCGCCGCAAGAACGACAGGCTGCAGTCGAACAGGGTCCACACGACCGAGACTCCCCCGGCTCAGCCCAAGACCGCGGCGGCGGCGCTCGCTCGCATCAACCCGTTCACATACGGACTTCTGGGTGCGCTGGGCGTCCTGGTCGCCCTCCTGATCGGAGGCATCGTCGATCAGCTCGCGACGGTGCTCGTCTACATCGGGGTCGCCGTCTTCCTCGCCCTCGGCCTGGACCCCGTCGTCTCGTTCATCGAGCGCAAGCTCCCTCGCCCAGCGGCGGTCGCGATCGTCGTCTCCGTCGTGGTCCTGGCTTTCGTAGGGATCATCCTCGCCATCGTGCCGCTCCTCGTCGAGCAGGTGACAAACCTGATCCAAGACGGCCCGAAGATGGTCGAGGACTTCATGGCCAGCGCCTGGTTCAAGGACGTCAGCGAGCAGTTCGGCTCCACCTTCGACGACGCGGCCCAGGGCGTGCTGAGTTTCGTGCAGGACCCGGGCAACATCCTGAACATCAGCGGCGGCGTGTTCGCGGTCGGCGCCGGCATCGCCGGAGGGTTCACCGGAGTCACCATCGTGCTGATTCTGACGCTGTATTTCATGGCGTCCCTCCGCAGCATGAAGCGCGTCGCCGTGCGCTTCGTCCCGTCGTACCAGCGGGACACCTTCGGCGGGCTCCTGGAAGACGTCTCGGGTGCCGTCGGACGATATGTGATGGGACAGGCCAGCCTCGCGCTGATCAACGGCATCCTGAGCCTCATCGTTCTGAGCATCATCGGCGCGCCCGTGCCTGCCCTGCTCGCCCTGATCGCCTTCATCGGCTCGATGATCCCACTCGTCGGCACCCTGACTGCGTCGATCATCAATGCGCTGATCTGCCTGATCGTGAGCCCGGTCACCGCGCTCATCGCCTTCGGCTACTACCTCGTCTACATGCAGATCGAGGCATACGTCCTATCGCCTCGCATCATGAACAAGGCCGTCGCTGTACCCGGTGCGCTCGTCGTCATCGCTGCCGTCGCCGGAGGCGCGCTCGGCGGGATCCTGGGCGCGCTCGTCGCGATCCCGGTCGCCGCCAGCATCATCATCGTCGTCCAGAAGGTCGTGTTCCCGCTGCAGGACAGCAAGCTCGTCCCGCCGGGAACCCTCAGCGAACCGTGAGCGCTGCGGGCTGGACCCGCACAGTGAAGTCGGAGACCGCTCCGACCTCTTCGCCGTCGATCTCGAACGTCTGCGGTGATGCGAGCTCGACCCGGATGCGTTCGGCGGAGATGTGGGTCGTCGAGTCGGTGCTCACCGCGGTATCGACATTGCCCATCATGCGGCGGATCCCGTTCTCCCAGACGAAGGCGCGGACGGTGTCGAGCCACTGGAGCGGCCCGTCGGCGCTCACGAGCAGCATGTCGAGCAGCCCGTCATCGAGCACTGCGTCCGGCAGGAGACGGATGCCGCCCTGCACCATGCCGCAGTTGCCGATCAGCATCGTGTGACCGCGGAGGGACTGCGGCTCCTGATCGTCGAGCGTGAGGGTGATGTCGGTCATCTCGGTGCCGGCCAGGGCACGCCCCATCGCCTCCACGTATGCGATCCATCCGGCACGGTTCTTCAGGTCCTCGTCGGTCTCCACCAGCATCTGAGCGTCGATGCCGAAGCCGACCATCACCACGAACGCGTGCTCGGTGCCGTCGTGGTCGACCCAGCCCATGTCGATCCGCTGCGGCTCGCCGTCGCGGACCCGCTCCAGTGCGGCGGGGATGTCGTTCAACGGGATCTCGAGGTTGCGAGCGAGCAGGTTGCCGGTGCCCTGCGGCACGATGCCGAGCGCGGAGTCCGTGCCCGCCAACGATTCCGCGACAGCCCGGACCGTCCCGTCTCCACCGACGGCGATCACCACGTCGCAGCCTGCGGCCACCGCGTCGGCGGCCATACCGCGCCCCGGGTCCTCGATGCTGGTCTCCCACCACTCGACGGGCGTTTCGACTCCGTCGGAGACGAACGTCGCGGCGACGGATTCGCGCAGCGAATCCCCGTCAACTTTGGAGGGGTTCCAGATCACACCGAGCTTCGAGATCGTCATGCGCTCAGCCTGTGCGACCGGCGCAGAAAAGGCAAATGGCGCGCCAGCCCTTGACGCGACGCGAGACCGCCTACCCGTAGAAGAGCTGCTCGAACGCCCGGCGCGCACGCCGGGTCACCCCCAGGTAGTCATCGTCGAGCACGCTCGCTGAACGATCGGGATAACCGAGCAGTCGACCGATCGCATCGAGGTCGCGCGGATCCGTCGGCAGCACGTCGCTCGTCTTGCCGGTGTACAGGGTGATCGCCGAGCGCAGGCGACTGGACAGCAACCACGCGGCGCGGAGCAGATCGGCGGCATCGGCCGGGACGAATCCCGCGTCGACGGCAGCCCCGAGGGCGGTGAGGGTCGACGTGGTCCGCAGTGCAGGCACATCGTGGGCGTGCTGCAACTGCAGAAGCTGCACCAGCCACTCGACATCGCTGAGCGTGCCTGGGCCGAGTTTCAGATGACGACGCGGATCCACTCCCTGCGGCAGCCGCTCGCCCTCGACCCGAGCCTTGATCCGCTTGATCTCGCGGGTGCCCTGCAGATCGACCTCCGCGGGGTACCGGATGCTGTCGGCGAGGGCCGTGAACTTCGCGATGAGAGTGGCGCTGCCTGCGACCCCTCGTGCTCGGAGCAGAGCCTGGGCCTCCCACGACAGCGACCAGCGTCGGTAGTACTCGGCATACGCCTCGATCGACCGCACCACCGGGCCGTTGCGTCCCTCCGGCCGGAGGTCCGCATCCAGATCGAGCGGCACCCGATGATCGGTCAGGTGCTCCCGGAGTCCTGCGACGATCCGCGTTCCGAGCGACTGCGCCCGCTGAGGGTCGACGCCGTTCGCGTCGTATACATAGAGGATGTCGGCATCGGAGCCGAACCCCAGCTCCGCTCCCCCGAATCGGCCCATGCCGATGACCGCGAAATCGAACGCCTCGTCATCGGCGGTGACGATCTCACGCCGGACCGCGCGCAGCGCCGCCTGGATCGTGGCGTCGGTAATCTCGGTGAGCGAGGTCGCGATCTGCTCGATCGAGAGCACATCGAGGACGCCGCCCATCGCCGTGCGCAGCAGTTCGCGACGTCGCAGCGCTCGAACGGCCTGCAGTGCGTCACCCACGTTCCTGTGACGCGTCTGGATGGCCCTGGCCTCCTCGTCGAGCGCCGCGCCGCTGCGCGGACGCAGGAGCTCGCTGCTGTCGAGCCAGGCCACAGACTCGGGGATCCATTCCATGAGCTCGCCGACGTACCGTGACGACGACAGCAGCCTCGTCAGGCTCTCAGCGGCGCCGGACGAATCCCGCAGCATCCGGAGGAACCAGGGGGTGTCGCCGAGACGCTCGCTGATGCGGCGGAACGCGATCAGCGCATAGTCCGGGTCACTCCCGTCGGCGAACCAGCGGACCATCACCGGCATGAGATGCCGCTGGATGGTCGCCTTGCGACTCAACCCCGTCGTGAGCGCGCCGATATGTCGCAGAGCGCCCGCCGGGTCGCGGAAGCCGATGGCCATGAGGCGATCGTGCGCCTGGGCGGTCGAGAGGGTGCGCTCCTCTTCGGGCAGGGAGGCCACGGCGCTCAGCAGAGGACGGTAGAACAGCCGGGTGTGGATGTCGCGCACCTCACGCCGGACGCTCTCCCATCGAGCCCAGATCGCCTCGCCGGACTCTCCGAGCCCCGTGCTGCGAGCCAGAACGCGCAGGCCGGCCGGCGTGCGAGGCATCAGGTGGGTGCGGCTGAGCTCTTTGAGCTGCAGCCTGTGTTCCATCAGCCGCAGCACGCAGTAGTCGTCCGCGAACGACGCAGCCTCCGCCCGACCGATGTAGCCGCCTTCGACCAGCGCGTCGAGGCTCTCCAACGTGCCGCGGGTGCGCAGGCTCGGGTCGGTGAGGCCATGCACGAGCTGCAGGAGCTGCACGGTGAACTCGATGTCCCTCAGTCCACCGGAGCCCAGTTTGAGCTGGTACGGCGCATCCTCGGGGTCGATGTGCTCCATGACCCGCTCGCGCATGCGCTGGACGCTGTCGACGAAGTTCTCCCGCGCGGCGCTGGAGAACACCTTGGGCTGCACCGCGGCGATGTACTCGGCGCCGAGCTCGGGATCGCCTGCGAGAGGCCGCGCCTTCAGCAGCGCCTGGAACTCCCAGCTCTTGGCCCAACGGTCGTAATAGGCCAGGTGCGAGCCGAGTGATCGCACCAGCGCCCCCTGCTTGCCTTCTGGACGGAGCGCCGCGTCGACCTCCCAGAGCGGCGGTTCGACCTCGATGCCGCTCAGGCCGCGCATCGTCTCCCTCGCAAGGCGCGTCGCGATGTCGATCGCCCGCGATTCCGAGACGACATCCTCGTCTGCGGTTCCCCCGACGAAGATCACGTCGACGTCGCTGACGTAGTTCAGCTCGCGTGCGCCCGCCTTGCCCATGCCGATGATGGCGAGCTGCGTGGCAGCGACCTGGTCGCGACTCATCGTGTCGACGAGCCGTCGACGGGCGATGGCCAGCGACGCCTCCAACGCAGCGCCGGCGATATCGGCCAGCGCCGCTGCGACATCGGCCACGATCCGCACCGGGTTGTACGCCGTCAGATCGATCGCGGCGATCAGTGCGAGGTTGCGCCGGTAGGCCACGCGCAGCGTGACCACTGCACTGTCGTCGCCCGAATCGGCGAAGCCGTCGCGCGCGCCGACCGCGTCGAGCATGCGCTCGCGCAGCTCGTCTGCCGACGGCAGCCCCGTCGATCGGTCGGCCAGCACCGACACTTCTGTCGGATGCCTGAGGAAGAAGTCGGCGAAGCCCTGTGACGACCCGAACACCCGCCATGCGCGTCTGCGCGCCCGCTGGTCTGCGAACACAGCTGCGATCGGTGCCGCATCGCGCCGCGCCACGCGCAGCATCCCCTCGACTGCCGCGTCGGGATCAGCAGCATCCGCCTCAGCGAGCAGAAGCGACCGGTCGACACCGATCAGCGTCGCGAGCTCGGTGAGGTTCGCCGCCGCCTCGCTGAGCTCGGCGAACCCCAGCCTGGCCAGCGCGGAGAGCGAGACAGAGTCGTCCGAACGGGCCATGGACGACGCTCAGAGCAGCTCGAGGTTGTTCTTCAGCTCGAGCGGTGTGACCTGGCCGCGGTAGGCCTCCCACTCCTTGCGCTTGTTCAGAAGCACGTAGTTGAAGACCGACTCGCCGAGGGTCTCGGCGACCAGCTCGGAGCTCTCCATGTACTCGAGCGCGTGGTCGAGGCTCGCGGGCAACGCGGAGTAGCCGAGCGCACGACGCTCGGCGTCGCTGAGCGACCACACGTTGTCCTCGGCCTCCGGCGGCAGCTCGTACTCCTCCTCGATGCCCTTGAGCCCCGCCGCGAGCATGAGCGCATAGGCGAGATAGGGGTTCGCTGCGGAGTCGAGCGCACGGTATTCGACGCGCGACGATCCGCCCTTGTTGGGCTTGTACATCGGTACCCGGACGAGCGCGGAGCGATTGTTGTGACCCCACGTGACGAAGCTCGGAGCCTCGTCGCCGCCCCAGAGCCGCTTGTACGAATTGACGAACTGGTTGGTCACCGCGGCCATCTCGTTCGCGTGCCGCAGGAGCCCGGCGATGAAGTGGCGTCCGGTCTTGGACAGCTGGTACTTGGCGCCCTCTTCGTAGAACGCGTTGCGCTCCCCTTCGAACAGCGACATGTGCGTGTGCATGCCGCTTCCCGGGTGACCGCTGAGAGGCTTCGGCATGAACGTCGCGTAGACGCCCTGTTCGATCGCGACCTCCTTGATGACCGTGCGGAACGTCATCACGTTGTCGGCCATGGTGAGCGCATCCGCATAGCGGAGGTCGATCTCGTTCTGTCCGGGCCCGCCCTCGTGATGGCTGAACTCCACCGAGATGCCGAGGTCTTCGAGCATCCGCACCGAACGGCGCCGGAAGTCGTGCGCGGTGCCGCCGGGCACGTTGTCGAAGTAGCCGGCCGAGTCCACCGGCACCGGACCCTCAGGACCGAACGACGACGACTTGAGCAGGTAGAACTCGATCTCGGGATGCGTGTAGAAGGTGAACCCGGCATCGGCGGCCTTCGCGAGCGTGCGCTTGAGCACGTGGCGCGGGTCGGACACAGCCGGACGCCCGTCGGGCGTCGTGATGTCGCAGAACATGCGCGCAGTCGGATCGATCTCGCCACGCCACGGCAGGGTCTGGAACGTGGTGGGGTCGGGCTGCGCGAGCAGGTCGGACTCGTAGCTGCGGGTCAGACCCTCGATGGCAGAGCCGTCGAACCCGATCCCCTCGGCGAACGCGCCCTCCACCTCGGCCGGCGCGATCGCCACGGACTTGAGAGTGCCGATGACATCGGTGAACCACAGGCGGACGAACTTGACGCCGCGCTCTTCGATCGTCCGGAGGACGAAATCTCTCTGCTTGTCCACGGTCACTCAGCGCCCTTGCCGGTGCCGGCGTCCCAGCCGCTCTCGGCCGCTTCCTCCTCGGCCCAGGCGCGCGAGCGCTCTTTGAGCTTCTCGGGAGCCCGAGACGCCTCGGCCTCGGTGTCGAAGGGCCCGACGCGATCGGCCGACGCGGAGATCATCCCGAACTCCACCTGACCGGTCTCCAGGTTGTACCAGTACTTCTCATCGCCGTTCGACATGGCCGATCCCCTTCTTCACGTGGTGTCATCGATCCTATCGGCGCTGACGTCGGTCGCTAAGCTATCGACCATGGCAAAAGCGATCGGCGTCGACATCGGCGGCACGGGTATCAAGGCAGGTCTCGTCGACCTGGAGCACGGCATCATGGCCTCGGACAGGGTGCGCGTGCCCACTCCCAAGGGCGCATCTCCGCAGGATGTCCTCGAGGCGGTGCAGACGGTGCTGAAGACCCTCGACGTGAAGGACTCGACCCTCCCCCTC
Source organism: Microbacterium forte (assembly GCF_031885415.1). NCBI lineage: Bacteria > Bacillati > Actinomycetota > Actinomycetes > Micrococcales > Microbacteriaceae > Microbacterium > Microbacterium forte. The sequence continues at coordinate 378,584 of NZ_CP116871.1, read as the reverse complement.
GGCGTGGCCTTCCCCGCCATCGTCAAGCGCGGCAAGACGCTTTCCGCCGCCAACGTCTCGAAGGAGTGGGTCGACTTCGACGCCGAGCGCTTCTTCCGTGACGGCCTCGGACGCAACATCGTCTTCGTGAACGACGCGGATGCTGCCGGTGTCGCAGAGGCGCGCCACGGTGCGGCCCGCGACGTGCGCGGCTTCACGCTGCTCACCACCCTCGGCACGGGAATCGGGTCGGCGTTCCTCTACGACGGCGTGCTGCTGCCGAACACCGAGCTCGGACACCTGAACTTCGGCGAGTACGAGTCGGTCGAGACCTATGCGGCGACGTCCGCGCGCGAGCGCGAGGGCTTGAGCTGGTCGGAGTGGGCCGAGCGTCTGCAGAGGTTCTACTCGCACATCGAGTTCCTCTTCAGCCCCGACCTGTTCGTGGTCGGCGGCGGCGTGTCGAAGAACGCCGGAGACTTCCTGCCGCTGCTCGACCTCAAGACCCCGATCGTGCCGGCGATCCACCGCAACAACTCGGGCATCATCGGCGCTGCATCCCTCGCCGGCGACTGACACGCATACACACACACGTACCGAGAGCAGAAGGCCTCGCCGATCCGGCGGGGCCTTTCTGCATGTCCAGCCGAACGCCGGATGCACGCCGCAGAAAATACTGCGCGGGGTCGCAGAGCCGTGACAACATAGCCTCTCCGTGTGCTTCTCGGTCGGCGAGACGACCCGGATGGCCGGCCTGGCTGTGAGGGCCGCGCCGTGACGAAAGGCAGCTTCGAGATGAACGAACCCTCAGAATCGTCCTGGAGGAAGCCGGTTTCGCCGGCGACGTCAGCCGGTCTCGTACCGGTCGAGAGACCTCAGGCGAAGAAGCTGCGGTCGCGCCATGTCACCATGATCACCCTGGGCGGAATCATCGGGGCGAGTCTGTTCGTGGGATCGGGCAACGTCATCCGCGCCGTCGGGCCGGCCGCGGTGCTGTCGTACCTCATTGGCGGGCTGCTCGTGTTCCTCGCCATGCGCATGCTCGGCGAGATGGCGGCGTCCCGCCCGGCCATCGGCTCGTTCATGGAGTACGCACGAGTGGGCCTCGGCAACTGGGCCGCGTATCTCGTCGGATGGCTGTACTGGTACTTCTGGGTCGGCGTGCTCGCCTACGAGGCGGTGCTGGGCGGCGAGACCATGGCGAGCTGGTTCCCCGCGGTCCCGTCGTGGGCCTGGTCGCTGATCCTGATCGGCATCTTCGTCGGCACGAACATCATCTCCGTCCGCGCCTTCGGGGAGGTCGAGTTCTGGCTCGCCAGCGTCAAGGTGCTCGCGATCGTCGTCTTCCTCGGCGCCGGTCTGCTGTTCGCCTTCGGACTGTGGCCGAACTCCGAGGTCTCGATCTCGAACCTGTGGGAGCACGGCGGCTTCGCGCCGAACGGCTTCGGCGTCGCCTTCACAGGGGTGGCGCTGGTGATCTTCTCGTACTTCGGCACGGAGATCGCCGTGATGGCCTCCGCCGAGTCGGAGGACCCTGCCAAGGGCATCCGTCAGGCGACGAGCACGATCATCTGGCGCATCCTGCTGTTCTTCGTCGGCTCCGTGCTCATCATCGTCACCGTCGTTCCCTGGAACGAGCTGCCGGTTCCGACCGATGTGGCCAATGCGCCGTTCACCTACGCTCTCGAGCAGTTCGGCATTCCCGGCGCGAGCATCATCATGCAGCTCGTGATCTTCACCGCGGTCATCTCGGTGCTGAACTCGGGTCTCTACTCGGCATCGCGCATGTTCGCGGCCCTCGCCGAGCAGGGCTTCGCGCCGAAGATCGTGGCGAAGAAGTCGAAGAGCAACGTGCCGGTGATGGCGTTGCTGGCCTCGACCAGCGGAGGACTCATCGCCACCCTGGTGAACTTCCTGACGCCGGGATCGGGGATCTTCGACTTCATCATGAACTCAGCCGGACTCGTCGCCCTGTTCGTCTACGTCTTCATCGCCCTCACGCAGTGGCGGCTCCGTCAGAAGATGACGCCCGAGGAGGTCGCGAACCTCAAGCTCAAGATGTGGCTGCACCCCTGGCTCAACATCCTGCTGATCGCATGCATCGCGGCGGTGATCGCCGTGATGATGTTCAGCGAGGGTGGACGAACCCAGGTCTGGACGAGCCTCATCGCCACCGGGGTGCTCATTCTGTTCTGGCCGCTCGTGCGACGCAACCTCAAGCGACGGAAGGCGTCGGATGCGGGGAGCAGCGCCCCGGATACTGTCAGCGGCGCTGAGGCTCCCAGATGAACGTTTCCGTCGCGAGCGGCTCCATGGCTCCCGGTCCCAGCGTCAGCACATCGCCCGGGTACAGCATCGACCCCAGACGGCTATAGGTCATCGCCGCGTAAACGTCGCTGCACAGCCGCTCCCTGATCGCGGACGGCGCATCGCCAGCGGCGACCGTGTACGTCGCGATGGTGCCGTCCGCTGTCTTCGTGACCGTGCCGCGCGCGAAATCGGTCATTCCGTTGTCCACCGGCAGTACGCCGTTCCACGTCGCGTAGTAGGTCGGCTCTTCATCGCCCTCGCTGTAGCCGGTCAACGAGATCTTGGACAGCACGTCGCAGCGGCTCACCTCAGCCGTCGCGGTCGGTGTCGGCACGGGCGTACCGCTCGGCGTCGGCTTCACCACGGGTTGAACTGCCGCGGAAGTCTCGGTGCCCTCCGGAGCCGGCGCGGTGCAGCCGGTGAGCGCTGCGGCAACCAAGGCGGCGAGGAACGCCACGGTGGCGGCGGCTGTGCGGTTCGACATGAACGAACGCTACCGTGGCATCCTGCCCCGAAGCCAACGGTGATGATGCGAATGGGCCGACCTGTACGCCGGGTTCTGTTCCGGGGTTCTTCGCCCCTTCGACGGCCATCTCTCTCGGCGACACGTTGCCGTGGCACTCTAGCGGTCTACCCGAGGACTCGGCGAGCCGCGTCAACATCCTCTGTCTGACCTTGCTCCGGACGAGGTTTACCTGGCGGGCCATGTCACCATGGCCCCCGGTGGTCTCTTACACCACCCTTTCACCCTTACCCCTTGCGGGGCGGTCTGCTCTCTGTGGCACTTTCTCGCGGATTGCTCCGGGTGGGTGTTACCCACCGTCCTGCCCTGAGGAGCCCGGACGTTCCTCGGTGCGGTTGCCCGCCACGCGACCGTCCAGTCGACCCATTCGCACGTCCAGTCTACGACCAGAGCGTCCTACTTCTCAGCCGACTCCGCGATCCGCAGATCGAGCGGGACCTCGATCGGGAAACCCCCGAAGAGTCGGCGCGTGGCCACCGCCGCCGCTTCGCGTACGGCATCCGCGGCGGCATCCGCCTGCTCCTGAGGAACATGCAGGATCACCTCATCGTGCAGGAAGAAGGCGAGGTGGGCACGCGAGCCGAAGATCCCGGATGCCGGAGCCTCTCGCTCTGCCTCGGGAAACTGCTGCAGGCGGTGCCTGATCTCAGCGAGCCAGATCAACGACCACTCTGCCGCGGTGCCCTGCACCACGAAGTTGCGGGTGAAGCGTCCCCAGTCGCGCGCGCGCCGGCGGGCGAGTGCCACCTCGGTGGGGTCGGCGTCGGCATCGGTGGCGGCGGCCTGCATCGTCTCCCACTCGATCGACGGACGCGGAGACGACCGACCCAGCCACGTCGACACGACTCCCCCGTCCTCGCCGAACCGTGCAGCCTTGTCGACGAGCGCCATAGCGCGCGGATACACCTTGCGCAGGCGGGGAACCAGACGACCGCTGTCACCGGTCGTCGCTCCGTACATCGCCCCGAGGACGGCGTACTTCGCCTCTTCGCGCGTCGCCACGGCACCCGATTCCACCACCCCGGCGTAGAGGTCCTTTCCTTGCGCGGCCCGGGCCATCGCACGGTCGCCCGCCATGCCTGCGAGCATCCGCGGCTCCAGCTGAGCGACGTCGGCGACGACCAGCGTCCACCCTTCATCCGCGCGCACCGCGGCGCGCAGGTTGCGTGGCAGCTGCAGGGCGCCGCCTCCCGCCGACGCCCACCGCCCCGTCACGACCCCGCCCGTGATGTAGATCGGCCGGAAACGCCCGTCATGCACCCACTCGGCGAGCCACGCCCATCCGTTGGCGCTCAGCAGACGCGACAGCTTCTTGTACGCCAGCAGCGGCTCGACCACGGCATGGCTGTGCTGGGCGAGCTCCCACCGGCCCGTCGACTCGACCTGCACGCCGACACGGTGCAGAGCGCGGAGCAGCTTCGGCTGGCTCTCGAGGTTCAGATGGGGGTCTCCGAGGATCGAACGCACCCGCTCGGCCTGCGCCACCATGCGACTGGGCAGGCCTCCCGCGATCGGTCGGGTGCCGAGGATCTCGGTGAGGATGCCATCGTGCACCGACTCGTTCCAGGGCAGGCCGGCCGCGCGCATCTCCTCGGCGATCAGTCCTCCGGCCGATTCGGCCGAGGTGAGCAGCGTCAGGCGACCGTCCTTGCTGTCCCTGAGAACGCGACGTTGCTCGCGGTACTGGTCGAGGGCGTCGCCGACAGGGTCATCCGGCGCGTCATGCGCGACGACGTCGAACAGCGCCGGGGCTTCGTCGACGGGCTCACGTCGCACCCAGGACGACGACGGAGCGAGCGGGCGCGGGACCTTGTCCGTGTCGCGAAGAATCGCGTGGCAGAGCAGCAGATCGTGAGAGCGGGCGAGCATGACCCCCGCGTCGAGCAGGACGGGGTAGATCTCGCGGGCGCTGCGGATCACCCAGCGCGGCGAATTCTCGCGCTCCTGAGCCGCGACCCACGCAGGCATCTCAGACGCGGAGAGGTCGAACCGATGTGCCTCGGCATCATCCGCATCGAGTTCCACCGCCGTGTAGCCGCCCGAGCGAGCCGCCACCAGGACGACGCGACGTTCGGTCTGCTGCCGCGAGTTCACCGCTGGCGTGCTCGCGGCGCAGAGATCACAGCCCGGATTCCTCGGTGCGCACCAGGATGCAGCCGCACTCGGGGCAGAAGACCACGAGGTCGTCCGGCGCGTTGCGGATGTCGTTGAGGTCGGTGCCCGGGAGCAGCATCCGGCAGCCTTCGCAAGTGCCACGGCTCAGCACCGCGGCGCCGGCGCTGTTCGCGGCGCCGGCGCTGTTCGCGGCGCGGCGTGCGTACTCGGCCAGGAGCGGCGCCGGAAGGGATGCCGTCACCGCCTCGCGATCGCGCGTCAACTGGGCGATGAGGTCGGTCGCGGCCGCGACGTCGGCCTTGGCCTGAGCGGTGAGCGCGGTTCCTTCTGCGGTCGTGGTGCCGAGCAGAGCCTGCTGCGCGGCGACCGCCGCGTCGGCATCTTCGACACGACCCATGACATCGAGCTCGATGTCCTCGAGGTCGCTCTGGCGCCTGGCGAGGCTGGCGATCTCGTGCTCGAGCGCCTGGGCCTCCTTGGAGTTCGTGGCCGTGGCGAGGCGATCGGCATCGCGGGCCCGCCGCTGCTCGACGAGCTTCACATCGGACTCGAGCCGCTTGAGCTCGGTGCGCACGTCGTCACGTGTGCCGGTCAGCGCGGTCAGCTCGCGGAGCTGATCCTGACGGATCGCGACGAGCTCGGTGATGCGGGCGGCCTGCGGGGGCTTGGTGCGCGCGCGCTCCGCCTGCGCGATGCGCCGGTCCAGGTCGGCGACGTCGAGCAGGATGCGCTGGTGTTCTGGGCTGGCGTTCACGCTCTCAAATCTAGTCGCTGCGCGGTCACGTCCATCACCCGACCTGTCCGTCGAGGTAGAGCCACCTGCGGTCCTCGCGCACGAAGCGGCTCCGCTCGCGGAGCGAACCGCGCTCGGCGCCCTGCTGCCAGAAGGCCTCGAACTCGACCTCGCCGTCGCGATCGAAAGGGCCACCGCCGGCGCGATCGATGATCACGAGGCGCCGCCAGACCACGTCGTCGTCGAGGTCGATCTCGGCGGGGCGGGTCGACGGATGCCAGGTCTCCAGGAGGTACGCGGCATCCTTGATCGAGAACGCCGTGAAGCGCGAGCGCATCAGGCGCTCAGCCGTGGTTGCGAGTGCCCCGTCGAGCAGAGGCCCGCAGCATCCGCCGAAGACATCTCCGGAGCCACACGGACAACGCGCCGCATTATCCGGGACGCCGTCATCTGGCGCCATCCTCTGCAGTCCGCTCATCGCTCCAGCGTACGCTGGCGCCATGACGGCTCTCCCTCACTTCACGGCCCACAACGGCTTCGCCCTCCCCGCTCTCGGACTCGGCACCTACGCCCTCAACGGGGATGCAGGCGCGGATGCCGTGGCCTCGGCGATCGGCGCCGGGTACCGGCTGATCGACTCGGCATTCAACTACGAGAACGAGGGGTCGGTCGGCCGCGGGGTGCGCGAATCCGACGTGGACGCGTCCGAACTCATCGTCACGACCAAGCTGCCCGGCCGTCATCACCCGCGCGCGAAGGCGCGGACGAGCATCGAGGAGAGCCGGTCACGGCTGGGGGTCGACGCGATCGACCTGCACCTCATCCACTGGCCGAACCCGCACCAGGACGAGTACGTGCAGGCATGGGAGGCGCTGGTGGAGGCTCAGCAGCGCGGAGTCGTGAGACAGATCGGCGTCTCGAACTTCCTCCCCGAGCACCTCGAACGCATCGAGCGCGAGACCGGCGTCCGCCCCGTCGTCAACCAGATCGAGGTGCACCCGTACTTCCCGCAGGACGAGCAGCTCGCCTATCACCGCGAGAACGGCATCCTCACCGAGGCGTGGAGTCCACTGGGACGCGCGAAGCAGCTGATCGAGGAACAGGTGATCGGTGAGGTCGCCGCGGCGCACGACATCTCCCCCGCCCAGACCGTGCTCGCCTGGCACATCGCACGGGAGACGGTGGCGATTCCGAAGGCATCCTCTCTCGAACACCAGGTCTCGAACCTCGCCGCAGCAGAGATCGTGCTGACCACCGCCGAGGTCGAGGCGATCACCGCGCTCGGACGCGCAGACGGACGGCTGTTCGACGCAGATCCCGGGTCGCACGAGGAGTCCTGAGGCGGCGTCCTGAGCGGGCGTCGGCAGAGGGCGCTCATAGACTGGCGGCATGCCGGTCATCGCAGGGATCCCGATCACACCGGTGACCGCTCGGCTGTATTTCGCTGTGCAGGCTCTGGCGGGAGTGGCCTGGTGGATCGCGGCGGCGCTGTCGGACGACGTGCGTCGTCTCACCCTCGGAGACCTGCCGGCGGGACTCGTGGCGGTGTTCGACATCCCGCTCTTCGTCATCGGTTCGGCTGTCATCGCAGCGGGTTTCCGGTGGGCTGTCTGGGTCGCTGTTCCGTGGACGGCCATCGTCGCCGCCGGTATGGCCGTCTACGCCACGGCGACGGGCCTCGCCGGATGGGGCGCCCTGGTCATGGTGATCGCTGCCGGGGCGAGCGCAGCGGCGGGAATCGTCCTGCTCTGCGGGCGAGCACCCGTGGAATGGCTGGTCACCGGTCCGCTCGCTTTCCGGCCGGCTGCGAGCATCCGCACGCGAGCGCTGCTCGCCCGCACCGGACTGCAGACGCTGTTCTTCTGGGGCACCTTCCTGGTGGTCATCCCCATCGTGGTGTCGCTCGTCGAGGCCCGGTGGTCGCTGCGCATCGAGGTTCCGTTCGTCGTCCACCTGGCCGGCGGTGTGCTTCTCGTCGCCGCGACCGCCCTCGGAATCTGGTCGGCCGTGTCGATGTCGGTCGAGGGCGAGGGCACCCCGCTCCCGTCGCAGATGGCGCGGCGACTCGTGATCTCCGGCCCCTATCGATACGTGCGCAACCCGATGGCGGTCGCCGGCATCGCGCAGGGCATCAGCGTGGGCCTCATCATGGGCTCCTGGCTCGTCGTCGCGTATTCGCTCTTTGGATCGCTGTTGTGGAACTCGGTCGTGCGACCGCTCGAGGAGGCGGATCTCGAAGCGAGATTCGGGTCGGAATTCGTGGAGTACAGCAGCAGGGTGTCGTGCTGGCTGCCGGTCAGACCCGCTGTGTCCCGAGCACTCTGAGCAGTTCGAGCTTGCTCGCCGCATCGCTTCCCGGCGCTGCTGTCAGCACGATGAGCGCCTGGGATTCGTCCTCGGTGAACAGCGCCTGGCAGTCGACCTCGATCGGACCGATCTCCGGATGGATGAGGACCTTGTGGTCTTCGAAACGCCGCCGCACCTCGTGCACGTTCCACAGCTCGGCGAACTCCGGGCTGCGGACGATGAGCTCGCGCACGATCTCGCCGGCTCGTGAGCGCTCGCCGAGCGCGCCGTATGCGGACCGGAGCGACGCCACGAGCACACGACTGTGCCTCAGGTGATCCTGCTCCGGGTAGCGCCCGCGCTCGTCATGCGGGTGCGCGAACCAGCGGTAGATCCCGCTGCGCTCGATACCCTCCAGACCGCTGACGTCGCCGAGCAGCGCCCGTGCGGCGTCATTCTGGATCAGGACCTCGTCGAGCATCGAGACGACGAAGGCGGGCGTGTCATCGAGGCGGTCGAGAACACGGAGCATGCCCGGATGCACGTAGTCGGTGAAGGTCGTGCGGTCCGGGGCGCTGTGCCCGCAGATGCGATGCAGGTAGTCGCGCTCGTCGGGAGTCAGCCGCAGCGCCCGTGCGAGCGAGGCGAGGATCTGCACGCTGGGCTGCGGACCGCGCTGCTGTTCGAGGCGCGCGTAGTAGTCGGTCGACATGGCTGCGAGCTGCGCGACCTCCTCGCGACGGAGACCGGGAGTGCGGCGGCGCGCTCCCGCGCCGAGCCCGACGTCTGACGGCTTCAGCTGCTCCCTGCGTCGCACGAGGAACTCGGCCAGTGCTTCTCTGTCCACCCGTGAAGTATCTCGTGCTCGGCGTCGTGCATCCAGGGATCGGGGATCCCTGGATGCGTGGTCTCTGGTGCGCCGCTGCGACACTCCGAAGAGTGGATGCATGAACATCACCGGAAACACCATCTTCATCCCCGGCGCCACGAGCGGCATCGGCCTCGCGCTCGCCCGGCGACTCAGCGAACGAGGCAACACCGTGATCGTGGGCGGACGTCGTGTCGAACTGCTCGACGAGATCGCGGCGGCGAACCCGGGCATCGACACCGTCCAGATCGACACGACGGATGCCGGCAGCATCCACAGTGCGGCGCAGACGGTGCTGGCCACGCATCCTTCGCTCAACGTCGTCATCGCGATGGCCGGCATCATGCGCCCCGAGGACTGGACGTCGCCCGCAGGGTTCCTCGAGACGGCCGAGGCGACGGTCACCACGAACCTGCTCGGCCCGATCCGACTGATCGCGGCGTTCATCGAGCACCTGCGCACCATGCCGGATGCCACGATCATGACCGTGTCGTCCGGGCTGGCCTTCGCCCCGCTGCGCGTCACCCCCTCGTACAACGCCACGAAGGCGGCCATCCACATGCTCAGCGAATCGCTGCGCCTGCAGCTCGCCGACACGAGCGTGAGCGTGCTCGAGCTCGAACCGCCCGCTGTGCGCACGTCCCTGATGCCCGGTCAGGAGACCAGCGACTTCGCGATGCCGCTCGACGAGTTCGTCACCGAGGTCGTCGAACTCATCGAGGCCCAGCCGGACGCGACCGAGATCCAGGTCGAGAACGTCAAGTTCCTGCGCTACGGCGAGGCGCGGGGCGACTACGCGCAGGTGGTCGAGACCCTCAACCGGCGCGACCCCCACGCCCGCTGAGCATGCGGCCGTCGACCACCGCGATCAGATCGCTGCGTCGACGGCCTGCGCAGCGGTCTTGTGGGTGAACTCGAACCCGGAGTCCTCCAGCGCCGCCGGCCTCACATCGGCATCCGAGACGAGCAGCGAGTCGGCGGCGTCACGGCTCAGCGCGAGTCTCAGCGCCCAGGTCGGAGCCGGAATCCAGAACGGTCGCCGCATCTTCTTCGCGAGTGCACGGCCGATGTCGTTCGCCGAGGCGCGCGTCGGGCCGGTGAAGTTCACGGGACCCTCGAGACGCTGATCGATCACGTGTCGGATGCCGCGAATCTCGTCCTCCAGAGAGATCCACGGCCAGATCTGGGTGCCGGGCCCGATGGGACCCGCGACGCCGAATCGGGTCAGCTGGATGAGCGGTTTGAGCACACCCTGGCGGTGGATGATCGGGGCCGTGCGCAGCAGCGCCACTCTCGTCTGCTCCCCCGCACGCAGCGCCTCCTGCTCCCAGCGGACGCAGAGCTGCGCGAGGAAAGTGTCACCCGCAAGAGACGCCTCGGTCAGGATCTCGCCGGGTGCCGAGCCGTAGTAGCCGACGGCGGACGCCGAGACGAGCGACGGAGCATCGTCACGCAGGGTGCGCACCGCAGTGGCCAGCGTGCGAGTGGTCGTCAGCCGAGACTCGACCAGCTCACGGCGGTAGCGCGGGGTCCACGGCAGGCGGCCGACGCTCGCCCCGCCCAGAGCCACCACGGCGTCAGCACCTGCCAGCACGTCGGGGTCGAGTTCACGCTCCCCCGGTGTCCACTGCACCTCGGAGGCGTCGCGCGGAGGACGACGCACGAGGGTCGTCACCTCCACGCCGTCCGAGCGCAAGGACGACGCGAGGGCCGTGCCGATCAGACCCGATGCGCCACTGATCACGATCCGCTGCGGCATGATGACTCCCTCTGTCCGTCCACCGGACTCGTTCTCCCTCGCGAGTCTGTCACGTCCGACGCCCTCTGGCGATGTCGGCGGCGACCGGTAGGTTGCCCGACGTGGCCGAACCAGTGCAGTCGTGGTGGGCGAGACGCCAGTTCTCGCGAGGCCGAGACGTGCCATACGAGGTCGGCACCTATCGCTCGCAATGGGCCGCGTACCCCGAGTTGATCCGTCAGTACCATCCCGAGCTCAATCACGGCATCGCGCTCTCGCAGGTGCCGCTGGCCGCAGACGTGCTGCTGTGCTGGGAATGCCGGGTCGGCCATCGTTTCGCCGCGACTCCGTCGGAACAGCGTGAGCGGCCGGGACGGGTGCGTCGCCAATCGGCATGGTGCCCCGAGTGCTCGACGCTCGCCAGGCCCCAGCCCGTGGTGCTGGGAGAGGCCCGCGCGATTCCGCGGCGTCCGAGACCGCAGCTCACGCTGTGCGACAAGACTCCCGATCTGCCGACCGGCGAGGCATTTTCGAGCGTGTGCGCTCCTGCGCCGGCATCCGCCGCCGAAGCCCGGCTCCGCGCAGCGCTCGCGTCTCGCATCACCTTCGCGTCGGGTGTCAACGCGGTCAAGGTGGCGCGACCGTTCTTCCGTCACACCGAGGTCTGGCCCGACATCCTGCTTCCGGAGCTTCGCGTCGCGATCGAGTACGACACCGTCGGGCGCCACGGACTCGAGCATGTCGGCAAGCGACAGGAGACGGACCTGCGCAAGGATCGTGCCCTGCGCGCCGCCGGCTGGGAGGTCATCCGCATCCGCACAGGGCGGCTCGAGCCGCTGGGCCCCCACGACCTGCAGATGCCGTCGGTCTCTGCCCGCGGCGTCGATCGCATCATCGACGAGCTCCGTCAGATCCGCGGCCCGCTCATCGTCGACGCGTACCTGATTCCCGGCTGACGGCGATGTGGCGTGCTCGGGTGACAGAGTTCGAGCTCAGCTCTCGGGTCGGTCGTCGGCCCGCCTGACGACCGCATCCCATTCGGACCTCAGGAAGGTGGCTTCTCCGGCGGCGACGATCTGTGCATTGTCGTTCGGGCCCAGCTCGGGGCGCATGGTCAGGCCGCCGACCTCGAGGCTCGGGATGCTCTGCCTGATGCACTCGACGCTTCCGCGCACCAGCAGTTCCGCCGTCTGCTCGGGCGTGGTCACGGCTCCCATCACGGCGTCGTCGTGAGCGACGAGCACCGCCTGCCATGCGGGCTGTCGGTCGTCGGGATCCAGTGTGTACTGCATCAGCCCCTGCGGCGCGGCCTCGACCACGATGACGATCGCACCTGCGACCGGCTGCTCGTCCCCTGCATACTCGCCCATGATGGATCCCCTGACCCGGGCGTCCCCACGCCCACTGTCCGCTCAGGGTACTGCGAAAAGTTTCTTTCCGAACGCCTTACGGCGATCGGATCTCAACCGATATATGAGTACGGGGAGCAAAGGAGAAGGATCTTGACCAGCACCTACATCGAGACGGGCGGACATGTCCGCGTGTACGACGCGGCCGTCCGCACGCATCACGAGTTCCCTCTCGGCACTTATCGGGTGCATTTCACCTCGAAAGAGGGCTTCAGCCTGATCAAGATCGACGACCTGACAGTGGGCACCGAACGCGTCTACGGCGGCCGCGACAGGAAGGTCGACAAGATCTTCCGCTCCTATGCCCTCACGGATCGCAGTCTCGGTGTGATGCTGTCCGGCGACAAAGGGATCGGCAAGACGCTGTTCCTGCGCATGGTCGCCGAGGAGGCCCGCGAGCAGTGCCTGCCCGTGGTGATCGTCTCAGAGGACAACGACGGCATCGTGGAGTTCCTCGACACCCTCGACGAGTGCCTGATCATCTTCGACGAGTTCGAGAAGGTCTTCCCTGCGGGGCGCCGCGGCGGAGAGGGAGACAACCGGCAGAACCAGTTCCTGTCGCTGTTCGACGGCCTCTCGTCCGTGAAGCGCATCTACTGCCTGACGGTGAACGACATCAGCGATGTCAGCACCTACATCGTCAACCGCCCTGGGCGGTTCCACTACCACATGCGATTCGAGTACCCGGGCCCTGACGAGGTGCGGCAGTATCTGATCGACCAGGCACCGCACGCCGATCCTGACGAGATCGAGAACGTCGCCCTGTTCTCGCGCCGGGCCCGCCTCAATTACGACCACCTGCGTGCCATCGCGTTCGAGCTCGAGCAGCCGGACGCGCTGTTCGCAGACGTCGTGGAGGACCTCAACATCAAGTCTGTCGAGCCGAGCACGTATCGCATCGAGGCCCGCTTCCCCGACGGCAAGGTCTGGTCGGACGAGGTGGAGATGAACCTCTTCGAGCGGGGCGACGTCGGGCGCACCTTCGAACTGCGCAACGCGACGCGGTCGATCTTCGCGTCGTTCGTGCCGAAGGATCTCATCTTCGAACCGGACGGCAGCATCTTCGTGCCGATCCACAAGCTCGAGCTTCTCGACGACGAGGACGAGGAGCCCGAGGTCTACCCGACGACGGTCAACCTCATCCTGGTAGGTCAGGCGAACTACGGCTTCAGTCTCTGAGCGACCTCGCCGACGCGTCGGACGGCGGGCTCCTGATCAGACGCCGACGGCGTGCGAGAGTATCGCCCGTGTGAACCGCTGGCCGCTGGCTGCGAGGCGCTCGAGATACGCGTCCAGCCCGGACGCGGATGAGCGCGCGGCCGGCGCGGACTCGGTCGTCGGGGCGTCGGCGTAATGGCGGTCCAGCGCATCCCGGAGCATGCGCACCGCCGCGGCTCGCTGCTGAGAGACGGCGGCGTGCGATACTCCCAGCTCGTCCGCGAGCTCGGTCACCGTGCGGTCGTCGAAGTAGATCGCCGTGATGATCCACCGCTTGCGTTCCGGCAGCGCAGCGACGGCCCGTCGCAGGAACTCATCGCGCTCGGATGCGATCGCGAGTTCTTCCGGCAGATACCCGGTCCACACGATCTCCGGCGCATCCGGCGCGTCAAGACTGGTGAGCAGACGTTCGGCGTCATCCAGGCCCTCTCGCGCCACTGCGGTGTCGACGCCCATGGCCGCGGCGATCTCCGTCACTGTGGGCGTGCGTCCGAGCGCCGCCGACAGGGTCTGCCTGACCTTGATCGTCTGCTTCGCCCGCACTCGTACGTCTCGAGGCGCCCAGTCCATCGACCGCAGCTCGTCTTTCAACGCCCAGTTGACGCGTGCCCGGGCGAACGCCCCGAACGGCACACCGAGGCTCGCATCGAACTTCTCGGCCGCACGGACCAGCGCGAACGCACCGGCAGAGGCGAGATCGTCGCGGGAGACATGGGTGATGCGCGAGGCCACATACGCCGTTGCCGCGCCGACGATGTGCAGATGATCGACCACGAGCTGGTCGCGCGGGCGCATAGGCATCGAATTCGCCTCTTTCACTGTAAGTGCAAGCCCTCCCCAGCGACTCACAGTGTGGTCTCTCCCCAGCGACCGGAACTGCTTTCACCTACATGCTAGAGGTGAGACGGGCATGAAAGATCCCCGGAGGCCAAAACCTCCGGGGATTCTCGTTTACGTTCAGATAACGATGACTAATCGTTCACCTTGACTCGACGGTTCACCTCTCGAGTCGCAGAGAACTTCAGCACCGTGTAGTCGTTGACCTCGGCGTCTCCGTCGTCCTTCGCGAACTGCACACGATGCCCCTTGTGCGTCTGCGGATAGAACTTGCCGAAATTGGTGAGCGTCACCGTGTTGCCCCGGCCGACGAGGTCGAGAAGCTCGTCGATCATCGCCGTGTACGCAGTCTGTGCCGCCTGAACCGAGATGCCGCCGCGTCGTGCGAACCTCTGCACGAACTCCCGCTTGCTGACCCGATTCGTCTCGAGCGTCCTTGAAGTGCTCATGTTGTCTTCCGTCCCATGGAATGTCGCTCGTCGCCGAGCGCCGTGCGCTGTACCCCTACCAACCGCATCCGTGACGTGCCCCAGGCCCCGATCTCCTGCGACGACGCCGGGATCCCGCCAGTACCCCAGCCTGTGCTCTTCAGAGGATAGTTCCTCTTCCTTGGTATATGCGGTGAATCTCAGAATCCTCTGCATGCTGAGAGCCCGCGCCGCCGGAAGAGCCGTCGATCAGGACGCCCCCTCACCCGCCCAGAAGCGCGCGGATCGGGTACCGCTGATCCTCGAGGATCGCCTGCACCGCACGGCCGGAGGTGGCATGGATGAGGATCGGAGCTCGGAGATTGATGTAGACACCGTCTGCAGAAGGGTTGGCCACGACGAACACACGGATCTCGGAGTCATCGGCGGCGCCGACCTGCGCTCGCACCTCGGCGGGGATGGTCGGCTCGTAGCCGTAGTCCCCGGAGAGCGGATCGAGGAGGAACAACCGCACATCGGCGTCCGTGGCTCGCAGCGCGTGCAACCCCTCCGCGCCGTCGATCTGCTCGAGAGTGAACCCCGTGTGCGGGTTCAGGCCCGGCATGGGCGATGCGAACTCGACGTCCAGCGACGCGGTCCTCCGGTCGGTCGACGCACTCATCGCAGGAACTCCATCAGATTGGTCTGCAGCGATCGCGCCGTCACCTGCAGTGCGGACTGGAAGACGAGCTCGGC
The DNA here is from genome assembly GCF_031885415.1 of Microbacterium forte. Lineage (NCBI taxonomy): Bacteria > Bacillati > Actinomycetota > Actinomycetes > Micrococcales > Microbacteriaceae > Microbacterium > Microbacterium forte. The sequence continues at coordinate 363,405 of NZ_CP116871.1, read as the reverse complement.
AGACTGCAGTCGAACGAGCACCTCGAGGCTGTCGACGTTCTCGACCTCGGTGCGACGGGCCTCGAGGTCGATCGACGCCGAGAGGTTCTGGGCCGAGGCGCGCTCGATCTGCACCTGACGCGCCCCCGTCGTTCCTCGCGCGGCGTTGACATCCTTCAGTCGCGCATCGATGTCGCCGAGACGCGCGCCCACCTCGACGCCGCTGCGCAGGTCCGCCGCGATGTTGTTCAGCAGGGCGAACGCGCTGTCAGCACCCTCGCCGAACGCCTGTGAGCCGTCGAAGTCGACGCGCACCGTCTCGTTGTCGCTGATGCGGCGATGCACTCCGTCACCCGTGCCGCCGTTGAACGTGAACGTGGTGGCGTCGAAGGCGCCTCCCGCATCGCTCGTGCCGGCGAAGACGCTGCGACCGAGCACCCTCGTGTTCGCCTTGGCGAGCAGCTCCGCGCTGATCGACTCGAGCTCCTGCGCGATCGACTCGCGCGCTGTCGCGCTGAGCGCCCCCGAGTTGGCTCCCTGCGCGGTGAGATCCCGCGCACGATTGAGCAGGTCTGCGCTGGCCCCGAGAGCAGTGTCGACGGTCGTCACCCACGCCATCCCGTCGCTGAGGTTGCGGGCGAACTGGGCGACGCGCGACTGGTCGCCGTGCACGCCGAGCGCTGTGGCCGCTGCGGCAGGGTCTTCGCTCGGCGAGCGGAAGGCACGCTGCGAGGCAGCCTGATTCTGCAGGCGCTCGCGGTCCGCGAGGTTGGTCTGCAACGTCCGCAGCGACTGCTGCGTCATGGTGTTGCTCGTGATACGGCCGATCATGTTCACTCTCCCCAGAGTCAGCGGCCGACGAGGCCGGTGCGGTTGATCAACAGATCCAGGGCCTCGTCGACAGCGGTCAGCACGCGGGCCGCTGCCTGATAGGCGGTCTGGTATGTCAGGAGGTTGATCGTCTCCTCGTCCCCGTCGACCGAAGAGTTCGACTGCTGTGCGGTGACCGCCGCGACAGCTCCCATGTCGGCGATGTCGGCGCGCTGCAGGTCGCCTGCGACGGTGACCGCGAACCCGGTGACGAAGGTCGACCAGGTCTTGGTGGGCCCAGTCGCCGATGCACTGAGCGCGCTGATGCGGTCGGCGATCGTGGTGTCCTTCGCTCCGGCTCCCGGCGCTGCCAGAGCCAGCTGGTCGAGACCGGCGGGAACCACGCTGAGCCCGAGAGCAGCAGGGCCCGCGCCGTTGAGCGTGAAGAAGTCGCCCCCGGCTGCACCGGACGATGTGACACCCGTGCGGTGCACGTCGTTCACGGCGGTCGCGAGCGCTGTCGCCGTCTCGTTGTAGGCCGCGGCGACTCCCGCCAGCGTGCCGCCGTCGGATGCGGGGGCGAGCGCACTGATGGTGCCGCCGACGATGCCGCCTGTGATCGGCACTGCCAGGCCCGGCCGATCGGCCCACGCGACGGTGATGCGACCGGCATCGGCGATGTCACGCGGCCCGCTCGCCACGAGCGCTCGACTGCTGTCGCCCGACACGAGCGCGTTGCCGTCGACGCGAAGGGTGAGGGTTCCGTCTGCCTCCACATTGCCCTTGGCTCCGACTGCGGTCGAGAGCTGCTGGGCGAGGACGTTGCGCTGGTCGATCAGCTCGTTGGCGTTGCGCCCGGACTGCAGTGCATCCCTGATCTGACCGTTGAGCGAGGCCACCTGGCCTGCGACGGCATTGACGTCAGCGAGCTGACTGTCGACCTGTCCACGCAGGTCGCTCCACTGCCCGGCGATCGTCTGGTATCCCGCGGCGATCTGTCCGATGAGCACGTTGGCATTCGTGAGCACGACCTGGGCCGCAGCCGGATCCGGCGTGTTGGCGAGGTCGGACCAGCCCGCCCAGAAGCGGTCGAGATTCGCCGCGAGACCGTCCTTCGTCGGTTCGGCCATCACGCCCTCTGCGCTGCTGGCGGCCGTCGCGCGGGCGCTCCAGAAGCCCGACGTCGACAGGGCATCACGGACGCGAGCGTCGAGGATGTCGTCGCCCAGCCGCGCGATCCCGGTCACGCCGACACCGCCGCCGATGCCGAGTCCCGACGGCCAGAGTCCCGTCTGCCCCGGCGCTGAGAACGAGGTCTGCTCCACCCGCTGGCGCGTGTAGCCGGGGGTGGCCTGATTGGCGATGTTCTGACCGGTCACGGTCATGCCCGCTCGTGCCGCGGAGAGCGCGGATTCTGCGAGGCGGAGCCCTGCGAATGACGACATCGTTACCTCACACCCTTGTGTCGAGAAGTCGGGCGTCCGCGCCGCGGACGACATCGCCGTGCGTGTCGTACTCGCCGGTCGGAACGCCGAGACCCGCGATGGTCTCCTGTGTGACCCGGATGGCCGTGCGCAGGCGCTGCTCGTTGACCTTCTTCATGTCGCCGATCTCGTCGGCCAGGGTCGTCATCGCGTCGAGGTGCCCCGTCAGGATCTCGCGCCACGCGTCGGTCGGTGCGGCCTCGATCAGATCGCGGAGCGTCGTCGCCTCCGGCACGCCCCACTCGTCAGCCACAGCGATGACCAGCGTGTCACGCGAGAGGGCGACTGTCGGCATGGCCGCGATGACCCGCTCGATCTCGTTCGCCGCATGGTGGATCCAACGGTTGCGTCCGGTCGCGAGCAGCATCTGCTGCTCGTCGAGCTTGAAGAGCAGCACCTCGAGAAGGTCGCGCTCTCGCATCAGTTGCATGCTCAGGTCGTGAGCGGCCACGGTTCGTCACCTCGTCATGTCACGGTTTCCATGACGGGATCGCCCGTCACATCCACGACTATCGCGACAAGGAGCGGGCCAGTAACTCGGCGCGCGTCGAGATGACGCTCCTGCGACCGGATCAGGGTGCCGGGGTCGTTCTTCCCAGGATGCCGAGGAGAACCGATTCGGCGGACTCATCGGAGGATGTCTGGACGGCTTCCTGGTTCGCGTCGCTCACCGCGAGGACGATCTCGGCGCGGTTGATGCGCTTGTCGCGAGGCGCATCGATGCCGACGCGGACGCCGCTGGGCGTCACCGCGAGAATGGTGACGGTGATGTCGTCGCCGATCACGATGCTCTCGTTGGCGCGTCTCGTGAGTACCAGCATGCGTCGTCTGCCTTCCATGGCGTGAGCGCTGTTGCGCCCTCTGCCCACAAACGTATCGCACTCAGCTCGTAAATGAGCAGATCCAGGCCCTACACTGCCGCGCTCGGAAGAGCCGACTGCGTCATGCGCACCACTCCGACGACGTCGGTCGCGAGGCCGCCTGCCGCCGCCTCGTCGTACGACAGCACGGGGAGGCCGCTGACCTGCGACGAGACCATCCGACGCACGGCCTGACGCAGAGACGGAGCACACACGAGCACGGGTTCCGGACCCACCTGCTCGAGCTCGGCGACGGTGCGACGCACGTTCTCGAGCACCTGCATGGTCGACTCCGGCGTCAGCACGATCTGCGGATGGCCGTCGACGACCCGCATCCCCTCGAGCATCTGCTGTTCGAGCATCGGCTCGAACATGACGACCCGGATCCTTCCGTCTTCGGCGAAGCGCGAGGCGATCGCCGGCCCGAGCGCCGCCCTGGCCGCGTCGATCAGCCCCGCGGTCTCGGTCGAGGTCTTGCCTCGCAGTGCGAGCGCCTCGTAGATGCGGGAGAGGTCGTTGATCGGCACCCGCTCGGCGAGAAGCCCCGCCAGGACGCGCTGGATCGCGGCGAGCGACAGCACGGCCGGAGTGAGCTCCTCGACCGTCGCGGGGCTGGACTGCTTCAGGTGCTCGGTCAGCTGGCGTACGTCTTCGAGCGAGAGCAGCCGATCGGCCTGGCTTTGCACGATGTCGGAGAGGTGGGTGATGATCACGCTCGCCCGATCGATCACCGTCGCACCCGCCATGTCAGCGGCGTGCGACATCTCGGCGGGCACCCATTTGCCCTCGAGGCCGAACACGGGGTCGACCACGGCCGTGCCGGGAAGCTGCTCGAGACCCGTGCCGATCGCGAGCACGTGTCCGCGCGGCACCGATCCGCGCCCGGCCTCGACCCCGGCGATCAGGATCGAGTAGGTCTGCGCCGGCAGGTCGATGTTGTCACGGGTGCGCACCGGCGGCATCAGGATGCCGATGTCCAGAGCGAGCTTGCGACGAAGGGACTTCACCCGGGTGAGCAGATCCCCCGCTCCCCCGGATGCCAGATCGACGATGTCAGGTGACAGCGAGATCTCCAGCGCGTGCACGCGCATCCTGTCCATGAGCTCTTCCGGTCCCTCGGCCCCGGCCTCGACGGCCTCCTGCTGCAGCGCATCGGCCTCGAGCGCGGCATCGCGGTCTTCGTTGGCCTTGACGCGGGATGCCGCGAACAGCAGCACCGCTCCGATCGCCAGGAAGATCACGAGGGGCATCCCGGGGATGAAGCCCATGGCGATGGCTGCGAGGCCCGTGATCACGAGGGCGTTGCGCGACTGCATGAGCTGACGACCGGCCGCCTGCCCCATCTCGGACTCGGCGTTCTCGCGAGTCACGATCATGCCGGTCGACACGGCCATCAGCAGCGCGGGGATCTGGGTGACCAGTCCGTCGCCGATGGTGAGGATGCTGTAGGTCTCGAGGGCGTCGCCGACCTCCATGCCGTGCTGCACCATGCCGATGATGATGCCACCGACGAAGTTGATGACGACGATCACGATGCCCGCGATCGCGTCACCCTTGACGAACTTCGACGCGCCGTCCATCGCGCCGTAGAAGTCGGCCTCCGCCGCGACCTCGGCTCGACGCCTGCGCGCCTCGGTGTCGGTGATCAGCCCGGCGTTCAGATCCGCGTCGATCGCCATCTGCTTGCCGGGCATGGCATCGAGGGTGAATCGTGCTCCGACCTCGGCGACGCGCTCTGCACCCTTGGTGACGACGACGAACTGGATGACGGTGAGGATGAGGAAGATCACCGCACCGATCACGAGCGACCCGCTGATCGTGATCTCCCCGAACGCCTGGATCACCTCGCCTGCATGCGCCTCGCTGAGCACGAGACGCGTCGACGCGACGTTCAGACCGAGCCGGAAGAGCGTCGCGACGAGCAGCAGGCTGGGAAAGACCGAGAAGTCGAGCGGCTTCTTGATGAACATCGCGGTGAGGAGGATCAGGAGCGCGAACGAGATGTTCAGGACGATGAGGACGTCGAGGAGCCCGGTCGGGATGGGCACGATGAGCAGGAGGATGATGCCCACCACTCCTACGGGCACCGTCGCCTTGGACAACAGCTGACCGATCATGCGTCTCGCCTTCGTTCTCTCTCGTCGTTCGAAATCTGTTCGTGACCCGGCTCAGAGGCCGCGGTCCCTGGTGCTCGCGAAGGGCATCGTGTGCGTCCCCCTGGCCGACCCTCGGCGCTTGAGATGCTCGATGAAGGCGAGCACCTGGGCGACGGCGGTGTAGAGCTCTTCGGGGATCTCCCGCCCGATCTCGCAGGCCGAGTGCAGCGCACGCGCGAGCGGGACGTCCTTGATCATCGGCACGCCGGCTTCCTCCGCCCTCTCGCGGATCTTCTGCGCCACGACCCCCGCCCCCTTCGCCACGACCCGAGGGGCCGACTTGCCCGGCTCGTACCTCAGCGCGACCGCGACGTGGGTGGGGTTCACCAGGACGACATCGCTGTCGCCGACCGCGGCGATCATCCGATTGCGGCTCATGGCGAGCTGCCGCGAACGGCGCTGCGAGCGCACGAGCGGATCGCCCTCGCTCTTCTTGTGCTCGTCCTTGGCCTCGTTCTTCGTCATATGGGTGTGCTTGCGGTTGCGTCGCATCACGACCGCCACGTCGATCGCGGCCAGCAGGATGCCCACCGCGACCGCGACCTGCAGGAGCGCGATCGCTCCCCCGGCCGCCTGCTCGAGCAGCCAGGTGATGTTGTGGCTGCCGCTGGCCATGAGCACAGGCACGAGACCTGAGACGACGATCCAGAGCGCGAGCCCGATCGCCAGCGTCTTCAGCAGCGCTTTGGCACCCTCCCAGAGCGCCTGCTGCCCGAAGACCCGCTTCATGCCGGACACGATGTTGAACTGCTCGGTGCGCATCGTCACCCCTCGCAGATGGATGCCGCCCTGAGCGACTGCGGTGGCCGTCGTCGCGAGCAGCACCACCACCAGCATCGGGAGCAGGATGCCGCCGAGCGATGCGATCGCCGAGCCGAGCACGTCGAGGGCCGCGCCGTCGGTGGGGTTCATCGCGACGGGTGTCACGGCGAGGAAGAGCTCGGTGACGACCTGCGTGCCGGAGGCGATCGTCGGCACCATCATCACGGCGGCGGCCGCTATGCAGACCCAGGCGGTGAAGTCCTGGCTGCGGCCGATCTGCCCCTTCTTCCGCGCTTCCTTCAGGCGACGCTCGGTCGCCTTCTCGGTGCGTTCGCCGCTGTCGGACTCACTCATCGCGTCACCCCCAGGAGCAGCCTCGCGGCCTCCTCGGCGATGACTGCGACGACACTGGGCAGCGCCGCGTAGACGAATCCGACCAGCAGCAGCGTGAGGCCGATCTTGATCGGGAAGCCCATGGCGAACGCGTTCAGTGCCGGCGCGACGCGACTGACCAGTCCGAGACCGACGTCTGCGAGGAAGAGCACGATGAGCAGCGGGCCCGCGATCTGCACGGCGCTGAGCATCATCTGCCCCGCCGCCCCCACGAGTGCCTCCGCCGGCTTGGCGAGATCGATCATGCCGGTGACGGGCACGGCGTCGAACGAGCGGAACAGGCCGCCGAGCACGAGCTGGTATCCGTCCGAGGCGAACAGCAGCATGATCGCGGTCATCTGGAACAGGCGCGTGAACTGCGCACCGTTGATCGCCATCCCGGGGTCGAACGCCTGCGCCAGCTGGAACCCGCCGAACGTGTCGACGAGATGGCCCGCCCCCTGGATCGCGCTGAAGAGCACCATCACCAGAAAGCCGAGGAGCGCGCCCGTCAGCGCCTGACCGGCCAGGGCGAGCATGAAGGCTCCGGTGTCGAGACGTTCGTAGCCTGCTGTCACCACCGGCGATACGGCGAGAGCGAGACCCACGCCGAGCATCGCGCGGATCCGCATCGGGATCGTGCCGTGGCTGAACGGCGGCGCCAGCACCAGGAAGGCGGTGATCCGCACGCAGGCGAGGGAGGTCGCCTCGAGCCACGTGAAGTCGATGGGGATGTTCATCAGCCGCCGTTCAGCAGCGACGGGATCCGCGCGAACATCTCGTTCGTGAAGGCGATCATCTCGGCGATCATCCAATGCCCCGTCACGAGCAGGGCGATGCCGACGGCGACGAGCTTCGGCACGAACGAGATCGTCATCTCCTGCACCTGAGTGATGGACTGCAGCAGCGAGATGGCGAATCCCACCACGAGCGCGGTGATGAGCAGCGGCGCGCAGAGCTTCGCGCCCACGATGAGCGCCGCCTGCCCGATGTCGATGACGGCCTCCGGGTTCATCAGCCACCCCCGTTGTACGACTGGACGAGCGCCGTGATGACCATGCCCCAGCCGTCGATGAGCAGGAACAGGAGGATCTTGAACGGCAGCGAGATCATGACGGGAGGCAGCATCATCATGCCCATCGACATCAGTGCGCTGGCGACGACGAGATCGATCACGAGGAAGGGGACGAAGATGATGAACCCGATCAGGAAGGCAGCGCGCAGCTCGCTGATCATGAACGCCGGCACGAGCGTCTGCAGCGGGATGCTGGCGGCGTCCGTGGGGTTCTCCATCTGCGCCGCCCGGTGCATCAGCGCGATGTCCTCTTCGCGGGTGTAGGTGAGCATCCACTCGCGCAGCGGCTCCTGGGCGAGCTCGAACGCCCTGCCGAAGTCGATCTGACCATCGGTGAACGGTGCGACCGCGACGGCATTGATGTCGGTGAGCACCGGCCACATGATGAACAGCGTCAGAAAGAGGCTCAGCCCCGCGAGCACCTGGTTCGGCGGGATCGACGGCAGCGAGAGCGCATTGCGGGTGAGGGCGAGCACCACGAAGATCTTGGTGAAGCTCGACATCATCAGCAGCAGGGCCGGAGCGACGCTGAGAACGGTGATGCCGAGCAGCGTCATGATGCTGTCGGACGGGGTCCCGTTGATGCCGTTGATCGTCACGCCGTCGCCATCACCGGTCTCCGTCGGCATGAGCGACGCGGCGGCGTGCGCACCGGTGGTCTGCAGGAGCACCAGAACCGCCGCGATGCCGAACGCGACGCCGATGAGCACCCAGGCACGCCGCGGCAGTCGCGGTGCGCGCGCAGACGGCGACGCGGCGACTGCGGCGGATACGGGCACGGCGGCACTCCGAAGATGGGTGACGTGGCCGATCCGTAGCCAGAGGGTCGAGCGATCCGTGCTCGCAGTCGACTATCGCGACACGACGAGGTGCACGTAACCGCGTCGATCGATGAGCTGAATGCCGTCAGGCGACGGAGCGCAGTGCGCGGTCGACGATGTCGTCGGGCATCTCGGAGACAGCGGGGCGCTCGTCCTCCGCGAGGACATCCTCGGCGAGCGGAGGCGCCTCCTGGGTGTCGACGACGTTGATCCCGTGCTCGGTCACGCCGAGCACGTAGCGGATGCCGCCGAACTCGGCGACCACGAGCTGCGCCTTGCCCCCGATGCCCGACCGCGCCACCACGGTGATCTTCTCCGGGCGCGTGGCTGCCGCCGGACGCGACGGCACGAGCTCGGTCAGCTTGGCGAGCTTCTTCGGCATCAGCCCGGCCAGCGGGCTCACTCCCTTCGCCTGTGACTTCTGCAGGCGACGGCTCAGGAAGAGGAGCAGACCGAGCACCGCTCCCAGCGCCACGATCGCTCGGAGCGCGACGAGGATGTCGTCCATCGTCAGACCGTCTCGGCGCCGTCGAGGATGCGCTCGACGCGGATCGCGAAGTCGCCCTCCGCGACCACGACGGTGCCGTGCCCGATCAGGCGGCCGTTCAGCTTGATGTCCGCGGGAGACCCGGCCGCGCGGTCGAGCTCGACCACACGCCCCGGTTCGAGCGAGAGCACGTCGCGCACCGGCATCCGTGTGCGCCCGATCTCGACCACGAGCTCCATCTCGACGCCCGCGATGCGATTCAGTCGCTGAGGACCCGCCGCGGCTGCGGACCTCGCCCCGTCGATGCGCACGGATGCGCGGGCCACGACGCTGCCGTCGGCGTCGACCATGTCAAATACCTGCGTGCCCGAGTCGGTGAAGACATCAGTGGCCGCGACCACGGCTCCGTCGCCGAGCGAACCGCTGCCGAGCACGGCTGTGGCCGCCTCGAAGATCGGATGCAGTCGATCGGTCAGCGGTGCGGTCTTCGAACCGTCCTCCAGTTGCGACGGATCGACGACCTGGATCGCGATACGAGCACCGGGGCTGCCCGTGAAGGTGACGACGACCGCGTCGCCCGACGCGCCCGGGTCGGTCGAGGGCGCCGGGATGACGGGGTATCCGAACGGCAGCTTGCCGGCGATCGCCGCGGCGATGGCGGTCTCATGGAAGGTGCTCATCAGTGGGTCTCCTCATGGGTGGTCGTGATCTTGCATGTGAGGCGCGAGCCCCTGCTGCCGGGTGTCGCGAGGGCGATCCGCGTCTGTCCGGCCATCAGCTCGTAAGGTCGAGTCTCCGGGTGCGGCAGGCGCAGCAGGTCTCCCGGCGCGAGGTCGAGGATCTCACCGGTGCCGATCGTGATGGGGGCGAGACGCAGCGTCAGCTCCAACGGGGTGCTGCGCACCTGTTCGAGGGTCTGCTCGGTCGTGTGAGCCGATGCAGCATCGGATCCTGAGGCCGCAAGGCGGTCGACGACCGCCGACGCGGGCAGCATGACGGTCGCCGTCGACTCCGAGTCGCCCAGCCGCATCGTGTAGCGGGCGACGATCACCGCGGCGGTGGCGGAGATGACCTGCATGTACTGGGGGTTGTAGTGCACGGCGCTGAACCTCGGTGCGCCCGGGAGCAGAGCATCGAGGCTGGCGTGGAGGTGCTCGAACGTGCCCTCCATCAGGTTGCGGACGAGAGCCAGTTCGATCGGAGTGAACGTACGGGCTGCGGGAAGCGATGTGCTCCTGCCCCCCATCATCTGCACGACCCACAGCAGGGCGCTGTCGAGTCCGAACTGCACGACGCACGGCTCATCACGGTCGGCGAAGGAGCCGGCGACCATCGCCGTCGTGCCGGGGAGCGTGTCGGAGTACTCCTCGTACGAGACCAGGTCGACGCTCTCGAGCGCCAGGTGCGCCCGCACGCGGATCTTGTCGGTCAGCTGCGACGACCACAGCCGGGCGAACGACTCGAACGCCGCCTCGAGATGCCGGGTGCTCTCGCGCCCGAGCTGGGCCGGGCGTCCGAAATCGTACGCCGGGTAGCGCACGACCGGGTCATCGAGCACGGCGGATGCGGTCATGACGGTCTCCTCGACGGTGGTGTTCACGTGAGTGCTCACTTGTTCGCAGCAGCCGCGAGAGCGGGTATCAGCGCTCTCACCTGCTCTTCTTCGTTCGACTCGACGACGATGTCGACGCGTCTGTTGCTGGCCAGCGCCTGTGGGCTGTCGCCCGGCACGATGGGGCGGGTGTCGGAGAACGCGGTGGCCTTCACGCGTGGACCTCCCAAGCCCTCGTGCTCGACGAGGAATCGAGCCACCTGGGTCGCGCGCCCTCCCGAGAGCTCCCAGTTGGTCGGGAAGGGAGCGGCCGAGACCCGGTGATCGGCGTGCCCCTCGACGCTCACCTGATTGTCGACCGTGGCCAGGACGTCTCCGATGGTGTCGAGCACCGCATCGGCCTTCGCCGAGAGGTCGGTGCTGTTGTCGGCGAAGAAGGTCTCGGCGCCGACCAGCCCGACCTGGAGCCCCCGATCGTCGATCACGAACTGCACGGTGTCCTGCAGTCCCTGAGCCGCCAGGGACGTGCTCATGCGGTCACGCAGGCCCACGAGCGACTCGAACTCGGTCTCCGCGCGGGCGGCGAGGTCGACCACGCCGTCGTCGTCCTGCAGCTCGGGCGGCACGATCACGCCCTCCGCGGTGTCGGCGCCACCCTCGGTGCTCTCCTGCCCGAACCCCGTCGCCAGGCTGTTCGCGAGCATCTCGAACTTCGTCTTGTCGACGTTCGACACGGCGAACAGCACGATGAACAGGCACATGAGAACGGTGACCATATCGGCATACGAGACGGCCCAGCGCTCGTCCGGCTCGTCATGCGAGTCGTCCTCATGCCCGCGACCGCGAGCTCGACGGGCTGTGCTCACTGGACGCCCTCGACCGACTCAGGCTCCCGCTTCTGCTTGCCGGCCTTGGGCTTCACGGTCGACAGCGCCTCGAGTCGCTCCTGCAGGAGGTGGGGCGCGCTGCCGGCCTGGATGGCGAGCATCCCCTCGGAGACGAGGGTCATCCTCTCGAGTTCGACGGCCCCGATCCGACCCAGACGGCCGGCGATCGGGTTCCAGATGAAGTTGGCAGAGAGGAGGCCCCAGAGGGTGGCGACGAAGGCTGCGGCGATCATCGGACCGAGGTGATCGGGTTCGTCGAGCTTCTCGAGCACGTGCGTCAGGGAGACGACGGTGCCGACGATGCCGATCGTGGGCGCATATCCGCCCAGAGAGCCGAAGAACTTCGATGCGACGCGGTTGCGCGACGATGTCGCCGCGATCTCGTCATCCATGAGGGTCCGCAGATCCTCGGCATCCGTGCCGTCCGCGAGCGCCTGAAGCGCCTGCCTGGTGAACTCGTCAGGCGCGGAGTCGAGTTCCTGTTCGAGGGCGAGGAGCCCTTCGCCGCGAGCCTTCTCGGCATACCCGACGAGGAACGGGATCACCGCCTCCGGTGTCATCTTGGGGCCACGGACCATGCGCCCGAGGCTCTTCACCGCGAGGATCGTGTCGCGGAGGGTGTGGCTCGCGATGCCGACGCCGATCGTCGAGCCGAGCACCAGGATCATCGGCGCGGGGATGAGCAGAGCCTCGAAGCTCGCCCCCTCCATCGTGATCATCGCGACGAGGGCACCGAACGCCAGGACCACTCCGATGATGAACGCGGGATCCATGATCACGCGCCCGTCTGTGAGGTCAGAGCCTGGGCTGCGCCGAGGACGCGCGCACGGTAGGCGACGATCAGGTCGATCAGGGCGTCGAGGTCCTCCTCGACCACGTACACATGCCCGTCGACCATGTGCAGAGTCGTGTCCGGCGACGCATGGATTCGTTCGATCAGGTCGGGGTTCACCGCGAACCGGGTGCGGTCGAGGCGGGTGACGATGATCATCGAGGGGGTCTCCGGGCTTCGGATGAGAGGGGGAAGTCTGCCCCGACTATCGCGACGCGGCTCTCCCCCGGTAACCAGTCGGCGCACCGGCGGGTCTCGACCTCACGACGCGCGAGGGGCGACGAGTCCGGTGGCTGGACCGCCCAGTGCGCGGAGGGCATAGAGGATCGTCGCGAGGTCGACCGCTTCCTGGGCGAGAGCACCCGCGACCGCCGGGATGATCCCCGTCATCGCGATGAGCATGAGCCCCACGCTCAGCCCGATGCCGATCCAGATCGCGGTGAGCGCAACACGCAGTGTGTGCCGTCCGATGGCGACCGCATCGACGACCTTGGTCAGTGAATCGACCAGGATCACGACGTCCGCAGCGTCGCCCGCGGCCGTCGCCCCACGCGCACCCATCGCGACACCGATGTCGGCGGCCGCCAGTACAGGCGCGTCGTTGACACCGTCGCCCACCATCATCATCGGTCTCGGACGGAGGTCGGCGGCGAGCCCGACCTTCTCCGGCGGGAGGAGTTCTGCGTGGACATCGTCGATCCCGACCTCGCGAGCGACGGATTCCGCGGTCGATCGAGCATCTCCGGTGAGCATCATGATGCGCTCGATGCCATGCGATCGGAGCCAGGACACGACCGAGGTCGCCTCAGGTCGCGGCGCATCCGCGAGGATGAGGACGCCTCCGAACCGCCCGTCGATCGCGACGTAGGCCGCAGCCTCACCTGTCCCGAGAGTTGCGCGCACGGTGTCGGCGGCGAGCGATGCGACGAAAGCGGGCTTGCCGACGACGACGGTGCGGCCGTCGATGACCGCCACCACACCGTTGGTCGCGACTTCACTCGCGTCATCGGATCGACGGAGTTCGAGGCGACGCTCTGCGGCGGCGCGACGGATTCCTTCGGCGAGCACGTGCGACGAGTACTGCTCGGCGGACGCCGCGAGCATCAGCAGTTCGTCAGCATCGATCCCCGTGGCGGGTCGCACATCGACGAGGTCGGGGCGTCCCTGGGTGAGGGTGCCCGTCTTGTCGAAGGCCGCGGACCGCACCCGAGCCAGCTGCTCGATCACCGCACCGCCTTTCATGATGACTCCGGTCTTGGCCGCCCGGGAGAGTCCGCCGAGGAATGCGACGGGAGCCGCGATGAGGAGAGGACACGGAGTCGCGAGCACGAGCACCTCGGCGAACCGTGTCGAGTCACCGGAGATCGCCCATGCGGCGCCGGCCAGCACGAGAGCGACGGCGGTGAACGGAATCGCGAATCGATCGGCGAGGCGCACGACCGGGGCGTGCGACTCCTCAGCCTCGTGCACGAGCGCGACGATCTGCTGGTATTGGCTGTCTGCGCTCGATCGCAGTGCGCGGATGCGGACGGCCCGTGCTCCGTTGATCGCTCCGGACAGCACCTCGCCCCCGGCCTCGCGAGCGACGGGCATGCTCTCGCCGGTGAGCGACGATTCGTCGAACTCACCTGACGCCGAAAGCAGCACGCCGTCGATCGGCACGATCTCGGCCGGACGCACCAGCAGCGCGTCGCCGACCGCGACATCGTCGACTGCGACATCCCGAACCTCTTCCGAGTCCGGTGCCAGCGGATGCACGAGGACATGTGCGATCCGCGGAGACCTGTCCAGCAGTGCCGAGAGGTCCCGTTTCGCACGTCTGCCCGCGAACTGCTCCAGGGCTTCGCCGCCCGCGAGCATCAGGACGATGATGAGTGCCGCGATGTACTCTCCGACGGCGAGAGTGGCGACCATCGCGACGACTGCGAGGATGTCGAGCCCGACGTGCCCGCGCAGCACATCCCGCACCATTCCGACGAGCGTCCAGACGACGAACGCTCCGACGTAGGCAGTGGCGATCCATCGTCCGATGGCGGGTATGCCGACCATGTGCAGAGCGAGCACCCCCGCGAGAACCACGACCGTGATGATGATCACGGGGTACCGGCGGACGAAGCACATGCCCTCAGCCTCTCTCTCCGCTGCCCCTGGCGCCAGGGGCAGTGTGCGACAGAGCCCCCGGCCGCTTCTCGGCAGCGGGCAACCCGGTTCACCGGATCGCTCCGCAGGCGGACCCGGCGCCGTGAGACGGCGCCGGGTTCGTTCGCATCAGCGCTTCAGCTGGGTGAGCTCCTGGAGGACCTCGTCGCTGGTCGTGATGATGCGCGCGTTGGCCTGGAAGCCGCGCTGCGCGACGATCAGGTTGGTGAACTCCTGCGAGAGGTCGACGTTGCTCATCTCCAGAGCGCCCGAGACGAGGCTGCCGAAGCCTGCCTGGCCCGGCTCGCCCATGCGCACCGCACCGGAGTTGACGGATGCGCGGTATGACGTTCCGCCGGCCTTCTCGAGTCCCTCGGGGTTGGCGAACGTGGCCATCGCGATCTTGCCGAGAGTCTGCGTCGCACCATTGCTGAACGTGCCGACGATGGATCCGTCGCCGGTGATGCTGTACGACTTCAGGGTGCCGGCTGCCGCACCGTCCTGCTCGGACACGGCGACCGTCGACAGTTCCGCATAGCCGGTGACCGCTCCCAGGTCGACGCTCACAGCCCCTGCGGTGAGCGTGAGGCCTGCCCCGGCCTGCTTGCCGTCGGTGAACGCCAGCGACCCGGTCGCACCGCTGGCGGGCTCGGTGACGTCCCATCCGGTCGCCGTCTTCGTGAAGGTCAGGCTGAGAGTCGAAGGCGTGCCCTGCGCGTCGTAGACAGTGACGTCGCGCACCAGCTCGTCGCCGGTCGCAGCCGTCGACGGGAGGTTGCCGGTGACGGTGGCTTCCGTCGTGGCCCTCGCGGGAGACACGGCGTCAAGCGGGAGCACGATGTTGCCCGTCGCCTGGCCGGTGTTGACGACGCCGTCCTGTGCCGACCAGCCCTGCACGATCGAGCCGTCGGCGGTGACCATCTTGCCGGCGGGGTCGAACGAGAATCCACCTGCTCGGGTGTACAGGGTCTCTCCGCCGGACCGGACCGCGAAGAAACCGTCGCCCGAGATCATCAGGTCGCCTCCTCGGCCGGTCGCCTGGGCCGAGCCCTGTGCGAAGTTGGTGCGCACGCCGGCGACCTGCACGCCGAGACCGACCTGGGCGGGGTTGCGACCGCCGACCTCGTCGTCGGGGATTCCCGGGTTGCCGATCAGCTGCGACAGGGAGTCCTGGAACAGCACGGACGAGCCCTTGAACCCGGCCGTGTTGACGTTCGCGATGTTGTTGCCCGTGACATCGAGCATGGTCTGGTGCGAGCGGAGGCCGGAGATTCCGGAGTAGAGCGAGCGGAGCATGGGGTTCTCTCTTCCTGGGTGAGACGGAGGTCAGACTGCGGCGGGGGTGGGCGCAGCGGGGGTGGTCGGTGCGGGGGTGGTCGGTGCGGTGGTGACGCCCGTGATGACGTCGAGCGCGACGGTCTTGTCGCCGATCGTCACCTGCGGGATCGGTCCGTCGAACGAGACCTTGGTCACGAGGCCCGAGACGGTCTTGCCGTCGGCATCCTTGTAGCTCGCCTCCTGGCCGATGAGCGCGCTCGCGGCCTGACGCATGTTCAGGGCGAAGGCCTCGGCGCCGCTGTCGGCGAGAGCCGTCAGCTGCTCCATCATGGCGAGCTGGGTGGTCTGCGAGATCATCTCGTTGGTGTCCATCGGACTCGAGGGATCCTGGTGCGTCAGCTGGGTGACCAGGAGCTTGAGGAACACTTCCCCGTCGAGCACCTGCTTCCGGGCTGCGGGGTCGGTGGTGCTTCCCGTATGGATCGAACTCGGGGCGCTCACTGCGTCGACAGTCATTCGGTCGTCCTCTCAGGCGAAGATGTCGAGCCCCGCGCCGGAGGTGGCAGAGGGCGTTGTCTGGATGGTGCGGGGAAGATCCCGCGCCTGCTCGATCCCGCGGGGGTGGTCGGGGCGCCCGCGGTTCGCCTCGCGATCGCCTGCTCCCTGCCCTGTCGGCGCATCGCCCGCGGCCTGCTGGCCGCGGTCGCTGGAGGCATCAGCGGAAGAGCCGTGGGTGACGCTCAGCGAGGCGTGCGGCATCACTGCGGCGAGGTCACGGCGCAGCTCGACGAGCATGGTGCGCAGCGCGTCGCGCCCGGCGTCGGTCGCACCGCTGAGTTCGACCTGCACGTCTCCGGATGCGGAGATGTGCGCGCGCACCGTGACGGGGCCGAGGCTGTCGGGGTTCACCGTCATCGTGAGCTGGTGCGTCCCCATCGGACGCTGGGCGATGCTCACGACCACCGGCGCGACCTGGGCGGCCACCGCACGATTCGCGGTTGTGGCCGCATCGGGCGACGACACGGGTGTCGCCGTCGGCAGGGGGGCAGCGACCGGCACGGTCGAGGCCGTCGCGGGAGCGGGCTGCGACCCCTGCGCCTTATCTCCCGCATCGCTCGTCACCTGCTGATTCGGAGCGGCCACGGTCGCGGCCAGAGGGGCACCGACCATGGACGGGATCGCGGGCGTCGATTGCCTCGGGAGTGACTCCGGCCGGGGCACGACGGCGACCGGCTCGGACAGCGACGGATCGGCGCCGCCACCGGCAGGCTCCAGCGGAGTCGCCGGAGCGTCGACGTCGACTTCTCGGACGTCGCCCAGCGTCCCGCCCTGCATCGATCGGGGGTCGCCGCGTCCACCGGCGACGACTGCCGCGCTCACCGAAGCGGGTGCCGAGATCGACGCCGAAGCCGACGTCGTCGGCGACGCCGCGGCAACCGGAACCACGTGCATTCCATCCGTCGTGGCGGCGCCGCTCACGGGATCGACAGGTGTCGCCTCCGTCCCGGCCGTCCCGGGTACGGTCTCCACCACCGCGTCCGGAGCCGTCTCACCCGGAACGGTGCTCTGGGACGTCGTCACCTGGGACGTCGTCACCTGCGGCGTCGTCACCTGCGGCGTCGTCACCTGCGGGGTCGTCACCTGCGGGGCTGCCACGGAGGGCCCTGCGGTCTCCGGAGCCGACCACGCGACCAGATGGGTCATGGCCGCGATCGCCGCCTGCGGGTCGATCGTGCGATCTGCTGCCGATGATGCTTCCGCCGTCGATCCGCTCGGCCGATCTGCGGCGAGCATCGCCGTGCCCGAGTCCGACGCGCCGTCAAGCGCCTGACCTGCCGCGGTGAGCGCGTTGCCGAACAGCGAACCGGAGTCACCCGACGCTCGTCCCCCGGTGTCCGCCTCACCCGGGCCGGCGCCGGAGATCATCGCGAGCAGTGCCACCCCGGTCATCCGAGCATCTCGATGATCTTCTGCATCGACGGAGTCGATCCGCCTGTCCCCGAGGCGCTCGCCGAGAACAAGGTCTGCAGTGCTGCGATGACGTCTGCGTTCTCTCCGCCGGATGCCGCAGTGCTGGCGGCCGCTGACCCCTCGGCCGGGGCAGGGGCGGTGGTCTCGGTGGCCGAGGCCGCCTTGGCCGCCTCCAGCACTCCGGCGAACGTCGTCGAGCTGGCCGCCGATGTCTCGGTGGTCGCCTCGGTCGCAGCTGCGGCGGCCGCACGCCCCGCTGGATCCAGCGACACGATCTGGGTCTCGATCGCGTCGACGCGGGCGATCACCGCTGCGAGCCCGGTCATGCCGCGCTCCCCTCACGTCGCGAGGTGCGCACCACGGCGATCTCATCGAGCGCGGTCTGCTCGGCGGCGAGCTCGGCCTTGGCGGTCTCGACCCGGTGGGTGCTCTCGAGTCGCTCGAGCCCCTTCAGATCGCGTCGCGCTTCGACATGCGCAGACCTGGCCTCCGACTCCGCGCTGCGTCTCATGTCGACGAGCGCCTGGAGGTCGCTGAGAGTGCTGCGCCCCGCGGCGCGGGCCGCGGCCATGGCCATCAGCGCCCGAGGATCATCGATCTGAGCGCTGATGTCGGCGAGGCTCGTGATCGCAGTCTGCGCCGCGGTCTCGGCCTGCGCCCGTTCTGCGCTCGCACGCGAGAGATGCTCGGCGGCGACACGTTCCTGGGCGCCGCGCACACGCAGCAGACCAGCCAGTGGGAAGGTCATGGGGTGAGTCCTCCGAAGTCGGTGGTGAGGGTGGCGAGCTGCAGCCAGGATTCGTCTGTCGCGGCGAGGTCGTCGATGCTCTGGGTGAGGAATCGGGAGATCGCACCCTCGTGAGCGATCGCGGCGTCGACCATCGGGTTGGCCCCCTGCCGATAGGCGCCGATCTCGATCAGGTCGTTCGCACTGCGCCGAGCGGCCAGGACGCTGCGCAGCGTCACGGCGTTCTGCCGCTGCTCCGGCGTGGTGACCTTCGACACGACGCGCGACACCGACCCGAGCACGTCGACGGCAGGAAAGTGACCGCGGATCGCGAGGGCCCGATCGAGCACCACATGCCCATCGAGGATTCCTCTGGCGGCATCGGCGATCGGCTCGTTGTGGTCGTCGCCGTCGACGAGCACCGTGTAGAGACCGGTGATCGACCCCACGGGCCCTGTTCCCGCCCGCTCGAGCAGCCGGGCCAGCACCGAGAACGTCGAGGGCGGATAGCCCCGGGTCGCGGGCGGTTCGCCGGCGCTCAACCCGATCTCGCGCTGCGCCATGGCGACGCGCGTCAACGAGTCCATCATCAGCACCACGTCGAGTCCGTCATCGCGGAAGCCCTCGGCGATCCGCGTGGCGACGAACGCCGAGCGCAGCCGTGCCATCGCCGGCTGGTCCGAGGTCGCGACGATCACCACCGAACGCGACAGACCCTCAGGCCCGAGGTCGTCTTCGAGGAACTCGCGCACCTCGCGACCGCGCTCGCCGACGAGGGCGATGACGTTCACATCGGCGGTGGATCCACGGGCGATCATCGACATCAGTGACGACTTGCCCACACCCGACCCGGCGAACAGACCGAGACGCTGTCCCGAGCCCACGGGTGTCATGGTGTCGAGCACGCGCACACCGAGTCCGAGCTGCCGGTCGATGCGCTGGCGGTCCATCACGCTCGGGGCATCGTGGTCGAGCGACACGTGGGCGACGCTCCTGTCGAGCGGCCCCTTGCCGTCGATCGGCCGACCGAGTCCGTCGAGCACGCGTCCGAGCAGCGCTCGTCCCGTCGGCACCTGCAGCGGCGCTCCCCCATGCCGCACCCGGGCACGGGCGGTGATCCCGTCGAGCCTGCCCAGGGGCATGCAGCGGGCTGAGGCACCGTCGACGGCGACGATCTCGGCATCGACCGGGCGGCCGTCCGCCGTGTCGATGCGGATGCGGTCGCCGACCGCTCCGTCGATGCCGAGCACCTCCACCCCGAGTCCTCGCACCGCCTTCACCGTGCCGGAGCGCTCGGGGCGCGCGGCCGTGAGCGCGCGCTGCCACGACCGCGTCCCGGTGATCACCCGATCACCTCGGCAACCTGGTCGTCGCCGTCGAGTGCTGCGGCCGCGCGCGCGAGTGCTGCGGTGATGCGCGTGTCGACCGCCCCGTTCTCGATCTCCACGATGGCGCCGCCGTTGTCTACGGCGGGAGAGACCGATACCTGGATGCCGCGGAGCGCGTCGATCGTCGACTCCTCCTCCTGCAGGACACGGGCGTCCTGCACGCTGAATGCGACGCGAGTCCACCGGTCCGCCGGCATCTCGGCCAGGGCGCGCCGAAGCGCGTGAGCGGCGGATCGCGCAGGATCCGACAATTCCGCTCCGAGGATCGTCGTGGCCAGCATGACCGCGAGTTCTTCGACTCGGTCGGCAGCGAGCGTGCTCAGCTCGTCGATGCGCTGGTCGAGCGCCGCCTGCGCGGTCTCCAGCGCGCGCAGACCAGAGCCCCGCTCGTGCAGGTACAGCTCCTGGAGTTCCTGCATCCGCTGCTGCTGCGCGGCACGCTGGGCCTCACCCTCGTCCAGTGCGACTCTGCGACCTTCGGCGAAGCCGTCGGCGTAGCCCCGGGTGCGAGCGCGGTCGGCCTCGCCTCGGAGGTCGATGGGAGTCTCGCCGACGCGCGGCACGACCAACGGCGTGAAGGCGGAATCGAGCACAGCGGACACCTCGGAGTCGAAGGGCGAGGCCTGTCCGTGGCCCGTAGGTCGAGCGATCCGTGCTCCCTGCCCACTATCGCGACACATATCTGCGGCCGTAACCGCCGCCGCCGAATCACCTGCCGTCAGAGGGATCACTCGATGAGCTCGTCCTCGTCTTCGCGCGAGATCGTGATCTCCTCTGCGGCCTCCAGATCACGGATGATGCGCACGATCTCGGCGCGGGCCTCGTCGACCTGACGCATGCGCACGGGACCCAGCACCCGGGTCTCCTCAGCGAGGTTCTCCTGGTTGCGCTCGGTCATGTTGCTCTTGACCTTGTCGGTGATCTGCTCGTCTGCGCCCTTCAGCGCGAGCGCGAGCATGCGGAGGTCGATCCCGCGCAGCACACGCTGGGCGTCGCGGTCTTCGAGACGAGCGATGTCGGCGAACGTGACCATGCGGCTGCGGATATCCTCGGCCAGCGCCAGGTCGCGCCCCTCGAGGCTCGCGAGCAGCGACTTCTCGAGGGCGGTGTCGGACCTGTTGATGATCTCGACGAGAGGCTGCACGCCGCCGATCGCCTCATGATTGTCGCGCATCGCGAAGACGCCGGTGCGAGAGCGCAGCGAGTCGGCGACGATCGAGATCGCCTCCTGGGTCGCGGTGCCCATCGTCGCGATCGCCTGAGCGACATCGGTGCGCAGCGGGTCCTGCAGGGCGGCGAGCACCGCCGCCGCACGATCGGCTCGCAGGTTCGCCAGCACCACGGCGACCGTGGTCGGCAGCTCGCCCTCGATGATCGTGGCGAGCTGGGCCGGGTCTGCCGCGTTGAGGAAGTCGAAGGACACCGAGCCCTGCGACATCACCCTGCCGACCATCCCGACGGCCTTCTCGCGCCCGAACGCCGTCTCGAGCAGTCCGGTGGCGAGTTCCTGGCCGCCGCGCGACGGCACAGAGCCGCCGGTGGCGATGCGCCGGAACTCCGCGAGGGCGCGGGCGGTGGAGGCGACGTCCACTCCCCCGAGCTGCGTGAGCTCGGCGGCGAGCATCTCGGAGCGCTCCTCACCGAGGTGACGCAGCACTTCGGCGCTGGCCGCGCGGTCCATGTTCATCAGCACGATCGCGGCCTTGCGAAGGCCGCTCATCTCCGGCACCGCAATCGCCGCGGGCGCCACGGCGGTCGAGACCTCGACCGTGTCGGCCTGTGCATCCAGCAACTCGGTCAATGCGCTCATACGGTCGCCTCGTCCATCAGGTCGGCCAGTGCGCTGGCGATGGTGTCGGGTTCGCGCTTCGCCAGATCGTCGATCTCACGGCGTCTGCGCTCGACGAGCACCTTGTCGGGCTCCGGTTCGTCATCGAGGTCGATCGATGCCGACGGCAGCAGCGTCGTGGGTGCCGGGGCGACGATCGCCTCGGCTTCCTTGAGGCCCCTGAGTGAACGGAGCTTCTGCTCCTCGCTCTCGGTGACGGTGGCGAAGTACTCGATCGGACCGTCTTCGGTGTAGAGCACACGGCGCTTCATCTTGCGGCGCACGACGAGGAAGACGATCAGGATGATCACCGCCAGCAGGATCGATCCGCCGATGATCGCCGACCGCAGCAGCTCCTGCTGCATCTGCGCCTCACGCTCGGCCTCCGCTGCCGCGAGCGCCGTCGCCGCCGCCGTCGCTCCCGCCTCGTTGAACTCGACGAACTCGACGGCGATCTCGTCGCCGCGCTCGACGTCGATGCCGGCGGCCGATGCCACGAGCGATTCGATCTGGTTCGCCGTCACGCCTGTGACGGTTCCGCGATTCAGCGCGATGCTGACCGTCTGCCTCGTCACCTCTCCTGCCGGGGTGATGGTCTTCTCCGTCGACTTGTTCACGGCGTTGTTGCGAGACGTCTCCTCGAACTCGTAGGCGCCGGTGCCGTCGGCGTTGTTCGGGACCGCGATGTTGTCGGGGCCGAGCACGCCGGTGCCGCCCGCTTGACCGCCGTTGTAGGTCTCCGTCTTGGTCTCCTCCGACGCGCTCAGCTCCCCCTCGGGGGCGGAGTACGTCTCGTCCATGCGCTCGGACGTGGAGTTCGCGACGTCGGCCGACACCGTCACGGTGGCGTTTCCGGGCCCGACGATCGTCTCGAGCATCTTGCTGACGGATGCGGCGACCTTCGCCTCGTGCTCCGTCGCCTGCTTCGACGAGCTGCCGGTGAGGCCGGTTCCGACAGCCGAGAGCACTCGGCCGTCCTGATCCGTCACCGCGACGTCTTCGGGGGTCATCCCCGGCACAGCGGCGCTCGTGAGGTGCACGATGGCCTCGATCTTCTCGTCGCTGAGGGTCGATCCGTTGCGGGTCTTCACGAACACGGATGCGGTCGGGCTCTGCCGCTCCGAGACGAACACGCTCTCTTCGGGGATCGCGAGCTGCACCGATGCGGTGGAGATGCCCTCCATGGCACCGATCGTGCCGGCCAGCTCGCCCTCGATCGCGCGCTTGTAGGTGACCGACTGCTGGAACTCGCTCGCGGTCACACCCATGTCGTCGAGCAGCGTGTACCCCTCGCTGGTGTCTCCGGGAAGACCGGCCGATGCCGCTGCCAGGCGCTGCGCGTAGACCTGGTCGTCGGGCACGAGGATGGTCGCGCCGCCCTCGGTGAGCTCGTAGCCCACGCCCGCCGACTTCAGCTGCTCGACGACAGCCGAGGCATCGCCGGCGCTCAGGCCGGTGAACAGCGGACTCATCTGCGGCTTGGTGAGCCATGCGCCGAGCGCGATGGCCCCCATCACGAGCAGCGCGACGCCGATGATGGCGATCGTGCGCTGTGCGAGAGAGAATCCTGAGACGACCAGCTTCGCGCGGTCGTAGTAGCTCGTGAGCATCTTGGGCATCGTCAGGCCTGCATCCTCATGATCTCGTTGAACGCCGAGACGCTGCGGTCACGCACGGCGACCACCAGATCGAGCGTCACTGAGGCGCGTGTCGAGGCGATCATCGCCTGGTGGATGTCCTGCAGGTCACCTGTGACGGCCTTCACCGCCAGCTCGTTCGACGACGACTGCAGCTGCTGGAGGTTCTCCACGGCACCCGAGAGCGATGTCGCGAAGGCGCTCCCCGATGCCGATGCACCGGATGCCTCCGGACCCGTCTCGAAGCTGAGCGCAGAGAGCGGCGTGACGCCTGCCGCGGAGATGGCCTCGACGCCGGACATCAGTTGCGCCCGATCTGCAGTGCGGCCTCGTACGTCGTCTTCGCACGGTCGACGACGGCGGCGTTCGCCTCATATCCGCGCTGCGCCAGGATCAGCATGCTCATCTGGTCGCCGAGCTCGACGTTCGGGTACTGCACATAGCCGTCCTCGTTCGCGTAGGGGTGCTCGGGGTCGTACACGAGCTTGGCCTCGGCATCGGATTCGACCACGCCTGCGACGTAGACGCCCGGACTCTCCGTGCCGGCCTGCACGGTGACGAACTTCTCTCGGAACGCCTCCTGGCCCGCGGGAGTGGCCGTGTTCACGTTGGCGATGTTGTCGCTGAGCGCGTCGAGCCACTTGCGGTGCGCGGTCAGGCCGGTGCCGGCGATGCCGATCGCGTCGAAGGTCATGCGGAGGCCTGCCCGATTGCCTTGGTGATGGACGCCGCCTGGCCGCCGATCGCCTGGCTGGCGAACTGGAACCGCAGCACGGTGTCGATGTTCGACAGGGTCTCGGTGTCGAGGTTGACGTTGTTGCCGTTCACCCTGGTCGGTTCGAGCGATCGCTCGACCGTGGCGCCGACTGTTCCCGAACCGCCTTCGACGGCGGAGCGCAGCTCGTCCTCGAACTGGACGCGCTTGGCCTGGTAGCCGGGCGTGTTGACGTTGGCGATGTTCTCGGCGATCGAGCGTTGGCGCAGGGCCAGCCCATCGAGGGCGCTGATCAGCGCAGAGGAGGTGACGGATTCGAGCACGGGGGCACTCCGGACGTTGGTGGAGAGGCCGATCCCTGGCCAATCGTCGAGCGATCCGTGCTCGGTGCCGACTATCGCGACACTCGACTGCTCACGTAACCTCGATGCTCAACCCTCGACGTCGAGATATGCGGGTACGTCGGTCTTGGAGGTCGGCACCCGTCGCAGTGCGGCGATCTCGCGTGCGACATGGGCGCGGGAGGTGACCAGGCCGCCGATCATGAGCTGCTGTCGCGCGAGAACAGCCTCTGCGCGTTCGCGAAGCTCCTCCGGCACGGGGCCGGGTGGCGCATCGAAGGGCTGGTCATCGAGCTGCTCGTCGGCAGCGTCGAGAGCCCGCTCGAACTGGTCGAGCACCGTCAGCCAGGCCGAGAGGTTGTCAGGCACGAGAGCTCAGGCCAGAGCCGTGATGGGCGTCTGCGTGCCGGACGTGATCGCCGCGGCCGCCGCATGCCAGGCCTCACGCAGCGGAACGACGAGATCGCGGCACTCTGCGGTGGCGACCCGATCACGAGCGATGTTCGCGGTGATCAGACGGCCCGTGAGGTACGTGTACACGCCATGCAGTTCAGCGGAGCCGTCCCACTCATCGGTGAGTGAGCCGTTCAATTCGGCGACGATCTGCTGCGCGTGCACGAGGTGGTTGCCCGCGGCCGCCCAGTCTCCGGACTCCTGCGAGGCGTCTGCGCGCTCGATGTCGACCAGCAGGCGGTCGTAGAGCAGCACGAGAAGGCGTTCGGGCGTGGCCGACGCGACCTGCTGCTCGAGGTACTGCTGCTTCGCGCGGTCGAGAGAGGTGATGGGCATGGTTCTGGTCTCCGATGAGATGGTGGTTGCGGTGCTCAGGTCACGACGTCGTCGTGCCGTTGAGGCCTGCGAGCTGCGAGGTGAGCCACGACGACTGCGACTGGAGCTTCGAGAGCTGGACCTCGAGCTGCGCATACGTGCGCTCGAGCGTCGCCTGCCTCTGCTCCAGCCGGACGTCCCATCGCTCCACCTGGGTCTTGAGCGTCTTGACCTCGGTCTCCTGACCGGTGATGCGCTGGGTGAGCAGCCCGTCGTACTTGTCGGAGTACTGGTCGGTGACGCCTTCGACCCGTCCGGCGATCGACGAGAAGATCTCCTGGGTCTTCTCCGGATCCTCGGCGAGGGCCTTTCCGAACTTCTCCGCGTCGAAGGAGAGCACGCCCTTGTCGCTGATCGAGATTCCGATCGTCGACGGCGATACTCCGTCGACCGGAAGCTGCATCGCGTTCGCGAGAGCGCCGCGGAGATTGCGAACGGTGCTGTCTCCGGTGAACACGCCGAGAGTGGTGGTCTCGCCGACATCTCCGATCGTCGCCTTCGATCCCTTGTCGATGCGCGTCAGCAGCGCAGCGATCTCCTTGACGAACGTCTCGGCGGTCGTGGTCTGCTTCTTGTCGTCCCTGGCGACGGTCACCGTCACCGGATCAGCGCTGGGCTTCGTGACCGTGACCTCGATGCCCTCGCCCACGCTGATCGTGTTGCTGGCGCTGTTCAGCGTCTGCTCGGCGGCGGTTCCGGCGAACAGACGGATTCGGGCGTCGGCCCCCTGCGTGATGACGGCGGCGCCCGGCTCGGCGCCGAGATCCGTCGAGGTGCCGGCCGCGACGTCCGCGGCAGTGCCTCGATGCACGGCGAACTCGCCGGCTGCGCCGGTCTCGATCGACGTCAGCTGAATGCGAGAAAGCGGCTTGCCGTCGGCATCCACACCGGCGGGGACGACCGTCGCGCTCACCCCGGCCTTGGACGCGTTGATGGCCTTGGCCAGGTCCTGCGGACCCGTGCCGAGCGGGGTCACCTCGATAGATTCACCGTCCGAGCCGACGAGAGTGAATGCGCCGCCCCATGCCGCGGATCCTCCGGATGCCGTGACGATGGAGTGCGCCGTGGCGACGGCGTCGACGACGACGTCGGTCGAGAACGCCGATGCCTTCGCGCCGGCCGTGACCGTGACGGTCTCGGATGACGATGTCGCCGTGAACGAGGCGAGCGAGGAGGGTGCGGCCGCGGTCTTGGCCTTGGCGACGAGCTCCTGCAGCGTGGTGTTCAGCGACTGGAGGTTCGTGATGATCGAGTTGCGGTCTGCGATCTTGTTGGTGATGAGCGTCTTCGGAATCGCCGAGACGTCCATGAGCGCTTTGATGAGCTCTTGCGTCTTGAGCCCTGATACGAGTCCGTCGAGTTTCATCCCGGTCGTCTTCCGTGCGAGGTGGTCTGGGGTGTCCTACAGGAAGGCGCCCGAGCGGAGGTGACTCCGCCCGGGCGCCTGTTGCGCCTCAGGCGCAGCGACTCAACGGAGAAGCTGCAGGACGCCCTGGCCCGACTGGTTCGCCTGAGCGAGCATGGCGGTGCCGGCCTGCTGCAGGATGTTCGAGGCGGTGTACTTGACCATCTCGGCCGCCATGTCGGTGTCCGCGATGCGGCTCTTCGCTGCGGCCAGGTTCTCGGCCGAGACCTGCAGCGAGTTGATCGTCGACTCGAAGCGGTTCTGCACGGCACCGAGGCCGGCACGAGCCGTCGAGACACCCTTGATCTCGGTGTCGAGCGCCGCGATCGTGGTGAGCGCAGCGGCAGCGTCCGTCACCGTCAGCGCCTCGATACGAGCGCCGAGACCGGAGAAGTCGGTCAGGGTGACTGCGATCTGGTCCTCATCGGCGTCAGAGCCTGCACCGACCTGGAACGTCAGCGTGCTCGCGCTGTCGAGCAGCTTGATGCCGTTGAAGTTGGTGCTGGCGGCGACGCGGGTGAGCTCCTTGCCGAGCGAGTCGATCTCGGTCTTGATGGCGGTGCGCGAATCGGCGTTGTTCGAGTCGGAACCCGCCTGCACGGCAAGGTCACGAACGCGCTGCAGGATCGAGTGGACCTCGGTGAGCGCGCCTTCCGCGGTCTGGATGACCGAGATGCCGTCCTGAGCGTTGCGTGCTGCGACGTTCAGGCCGTTGACCTGCGAACGCAGGCCCTCGGAGATGGCGAGGCCGGCGGCGTCATCGGCTGCGCGGTTGATGCGCAGACCGCTCGAGAGCTTCTCGAGCGACTTCGAGACGTCGTTCTGGTTGACAGAGAGGTTGCGGTACGCGTTGAGTGCACCGACGTTGGTTGCGATCTGAAGACCCATGAGAATTCCTCCGTGGTTATGGGGCTGGACGCGGGCCCATCCGTGGGCCTGCACAACCGATATTCGCGACATGCGCCGCCGTCGTAACCACGGAGCCGGAAGATTCCGGGGGTCGGTTCAGACGGCGGCGAGGAGCTCGCTCGACCGGTCGCGAGCCTCGGGGCGGATCGGGCCGAACAGGGTCTCGAAGAACTCCGCCCGCGCCTTGGTCGATCGATCGCCGGTCGTGCCGTTCTCCCATGCCTCCATGGCCTCGCGCATCAGAGCGAGACCCCGCGAGCGGACCTTCGACACATACGCGTGGCTGACCTCGAGCTCTTCGGCGATGTCCTTCACCATCCGGTCTTCGAGGTAGATCCCGCGGACGACCTGTCGCATCGCCGCCGGCAGCGCCTCAATGACGCGGTTCACCATCGCACGCGTCTCCGACTGCTCGACCGCGTGCTCGGGCAGGATGACGCCGTCGGTGAGATCGGCGGCCTGACGCCCGGTCTCGACGTCGAAGTGCTCCTCGAAGCTGGTCGCGGTGCGCACCATCTCGTCGAGCTTCATCATCTCGGCCACGACGTCGACAGTGAAGCCGGACTCCCGCGCGAGCTCCGCCGTGGTCGCCACCCGGCCGGTGCGAGCGAGCAGAGTCTCGGCGGCGACCCGCAGGCGTTCGATCTTGTCGCGACTGCGTTCGCCGGCAGGATCCGCTCTGCGCATCTCCGACAGCATCGCCCAGTTGATCTGGCTGCTCGCGAAGGCGCCGAAGGGAATGCCGCGCGCCGGGTCATACGACATCGCGGCACGGGCGAGGCCCAGGCGTGCGGCCGAGAGCAGATCGTCGAGGTCGACATGCGTCGCCGATCTCGCCTTCTCCACAGCCAGGAAGGTCGCGAGCGGCATGTTGTCGCGCGCCAGCTTCTCGGGCGAGGCAGAGACGACTTCAGGCTGAGTGGAATCAGCAGAAACAGCGAAACTACTCAGCAATGTGACTCCGTGGCTTGAACGACTGTTTTACGAGTGAAGTTAGCATGAAGCGCACGTTTATGAGTAAAAAATGATCAGGGCGCGCCGATACTCAGTCGCCCTAGAATCAGTCCCACACGGCAGGAATCCCCCGCGAGCGACTCGCGGCTCCGCTCCGACCGAACGAAAGAAGACGATCATGGGTGTGATCTCCCGCGGCTTCGGCGCACGGCGACGCGAGTCGGACGACCGCCTCCCTCCGGGCCAGTACCTCACCGAGGACTTCCCCGTGCTCTCCGCAGGGCCGACGCCGCGAGTCTCCCTCGACACGTGGGAGTTCGCGGTCGTCGGTCTCGACGGCATCCGTCGCACCTGGTCATGGGACGACCTGCAGGCACTCCCGATCGACACCATCACCACAGACATCCACTGCGTGACCCGGTGGTCGAAGCTCGGCACCCGCTGGCGTGGGGTCTCGCTCGATCATCTGCTGCAGGATGCCGGCGAGGGCGATTTCACGCGGGTCTTCTCCTACGGCGGGTACACCACCAACGTTCCGCGCGCCGACCTCACAGGCGGCAAAGCGTGGGTGGCGTTCGAATTCGACGGCCAGCCGCTCGCTGCGGAGCACGGCGGCCCTGCTCGCCTTCTGGTGCCGCACCTCTACTTCTGGAAGTCTGCCAAGTGGGTCCACGGTCTGGATCTGCTCGAGAACGACGAACCCGGATTCTGGGAGCAGAACGGCTACAACATGTACGGAGATCCCTGGAAAGAGGAGCGTTACTGGTGACCACGGCACCGCTGTGGCTGGTCGCCAGAGTCGTCGAGACACGAAACCCCACCCCCCACGGTCGCGTGCTCGAGCTGCGGGTCGACGGGTGGCCGGGGAATCTGGCCGGTCAGCACGTCGACGTGCGTCTGACCGCAGAAGACGGGTATCAAGCGGTCAGGTCGTATTCCCTCGCATCGTCCGGTGACTCGGACATCATCGAACTCGCGGTCGACGAAGTGCCCGAGGGCGAGGTCTCTCCCTATCTCGTCGAGGACGTGCGCCCCGGAGACGAACTGGAGGTTCGCGGTCCGATCGGCGCCTACTTCGTGTGGACCCCCACCCAGACCGAGCCCGTGCAGCTCATCGCAGGCGGGTCGGGGATCGTCCCGCTCATCGCGATGGCGAGGCAGCATGCGCGCACGGGCAGCTCGGCGCCGATGCGCCTGCTGTACGCGGTGCGTTCAGCCGCCGATGCGTTCTACACGGACGACCTCGCCCAGCTCGCCGACGACGCCTTCCTCGTCGACTGGGCGTACAGCCGTTCGGCGCCTCCGGGCTCCGAACGCCCGGCCGGCCGGGTGGACGCGGCGACGATCGCGGCCTCCACCATTCCCGCCACCGAACACCCGTCGGTCTACGTCTGCGGGCCGACGGGCTTCGTCGAGGCGGTCGCAGACCTGCTCGTGGCGGCGGGGCATCCGCCGGAACGGATCCGCACTGAGCGCTTCGGAGGTGCCTGATGGACGCTGCCCACCCCGGTCATCGCACGCGAGTCGACGGCAACGCCGCAGGCGGGATCCTGCTCGAGGTCTTCGGCAGAGACATGACGAGCGCGCGAGCAGCATGCGCGCACTGCGACCGCGAGGCCGAGCTCGCCGACGCGATCGCCGAGCTCGATCCGGCCGGCGTCATCCTCCTCTGCCGCGGGTGCGGTCGCACACTGCTGACCTGTCTCCGCGACGGCGGCAGCGCGACCCTCGTGATCGGTGCTCTGAGTCTCCTGCGCTGGCCGGCCGACGGATAGCGCCCCGACCTGTGGGATGCAGGTCCTGGGGCGACGCCGCGTCCCCCGGCGTCGGTCAGAGCTCGACCGGCGGAGCGGGCTCCGAATCCGCGACCTCGGGGTGACGCGCGAGGTTCACGATGGCGGCGACGAGTCCGCCCCAGATCGTGACCATCGCGATGATCATCATGACGACGGCTGTGATGGTCATGCGCTGGCTCCCTTCTCCGTCGAGCGGGGTTCCGTCGTCGGCACCATCGGGATCGACGAGGTCTCGGCATCCGGCTCGTAGTGTTCTTCGGCGAGGAACTCGTCGTACTCCGGGTCGTCCTTGGCGTGCGAGCGACCGCTCCACGGCAACGCGGACAGCAGCAGCGCGAGCGCGACGAGTGCGATGACCATGCCCCATCCGAAGACGGCCAGGAACCATCCGGGGTAGCCGCCGTACGGCTCGGAGATCTTCGAGATCAGCTCGGTGACCAGCAGGTAGCCGAGCACCAGGGGCGCGAGCGCACCGACGAGCAGCATCCAGACCCGACCGACCCGGAAACTCGAACGGCGATCGAGGTGCTCGACGAGCGCCGGCAGCTTGTGCAGCAGCCAGGCCACGACGATCACGGCGACGAGCGCGACCGCCATGATGCCGAAGGCATTGACGAACGCGTCAGCCGTATCGAGGACCGACAGAGCGGTGGTCGTCGAGAAGAGCGCCATCGAGACGATCGCGAGCGGAATCGACACCGTCAGGGTCGTGCGGATGCGCGCCCAGCCGAGCTTGTCCTGCAGGGCGGCGACGATCACCTCGAGGATGGAGATCAGTGAGGTCACGCCTGCGAAGACCAGCGCCCCGAAGAACAGGACGCCGATGATCGAGCCGCCCGTCGCCTGCGACACGATCGTCGGGAAGGCGATGAACGCGAGTCCGATCCCCGACGACGCGACTCCGGCGACCTCGGTGCCCTGCGCCTGCGCCATGAAGCCGAGCGCGGCGAACACGCCGATTCCCGCGAGGATCTCGAAGCCCGAGTTCGCGAAGGCGACCACCAGGCCGGAGCCGGTGAGGTCGGTCTTGCGCTTCAGGTATGACGAGTACGTCACCATGATGCCGAAGGCGACCGAGAGCGAGAAGAAGATGTGCCCGTAGGCAGAGGCCCACACGGCGGGGTCTCCGAGTGCTTCCCAGTTCGGCGTGAAGAAGGCGTTCAGGCCGTCCATCGCGCCGGGAAGGAACAGCGACTGCACCACGAGGATCGCGAACATCACTGTCAACAGCGGCATCAGGATCATGTTGGCCCGGCCGATTCCCCGCTTGACCCCCAGCGCCATGATCACGATGACGATCAGCCAGACCGCGACGAGCGGCAGCCCGACCTGAGGCACGAACTCGGTCGAGATGCCGACCTCGGCGACGTCGGCCGAGCGGAGGAAGTCGACGAAGAAGAAGTCGTTCTCGTTGCCCGGCCCCCAGGTCAGCTGAGCGGAGAACCAGGTGTACATGGCGGCCCACGCGATGATGACCGCGTAGTAGACCGCGATGACCACGCAGATGAGCACCTGCCACCAGCCGAGCGGCTCTGCCCTGCGGTGCATCCGGCGGAAGGCCAACGGCGCAGAACCGCGGAACCGGTGACCGATGGCGTAGTCGAAGAACAGCAGAGGGATGCCGGCGGTCAGCAGCGCGCACAGATACGGGATGAGGAACGCGCCACCTCCGCCCTCGTACGCCACGTAGGGGAACCGCCAGATGTTCCCCAGCCCGACGGCGGAGCCGATCGCAGAGAGGATGAAGACGTTCCGCGAGCCGAACGCCTCACGTTTAGGGGTCTGCGTCGTTGCGGTGGCCATGCGCCGAGAGTACCGGAGTCGCGATCAGTTGACTGCGCGACTCTCGGGGCGCGGCAGCGCGCAGGCGGCGGTCCCCCCGGGCAGCCTGTGTCTGAAGCGGGCGATCAGCGTGTAGCCGAGTGCCGCAGCCCAGGAGAACGGCGACGTCACGAGCAGCTGGCCCACGACGCGCAGAGACCTCGAGCGCTGCATCCTCAGCAGCGCGGCGAAGGCGGCGTGACCGCGGAACCGGCGCTCGCCGACCAGAAGCCACACGTAGCGGGTGACATCGGCGGAGCTCAGGCCGATCTCGTCGAGGTCGAGCCACTGCCACGGCTGAGCCTCGGGGAACCTGACGAGCCACCGCTCGAGTCGGCGGACCCACGTGGTGCAGAAGGCACAGTCACCGTCGTAGACGAGCAGCGGTTGCGGACGCATGGCATCGACCCTACGCCTCGTCCACTCCCCCGTTGTTCGTGCGCTCTCGCGCCGGCGGTTCGCAAGGGCCTTGCGACACGCCACGCACCACTGTAGGTCTGGGCACATGGGCAGGTTCGTGTACGAGGGAAGCCAGAAGGCCGAGATCGACGATCGCACGCTCCACCATCTGCAGGTGGTCGTGACGACGAAGCTGCGACGAGGTGAGCCCTTCCTCTTCACCTGGAAGGATGACACCAGCATCGGCGGCGGTCGCAGCACGGTGTGGTTGCACCCCGGTTGCAACCTCGTCTTCAGCTACTCCGGCGGCCGGGTGCCCGACCTCAACCGCCAGTGGGTCGAGGCGCTCGCGTCGACCGCGAACGCCACGTCGGGGTTGTACGTCGTGCGCGAGCCCGCTGTCGAGCCGAGCGCTGACCCCGGGCGATCCACGCGCACCGGGTGAGAAACGCTCGCCCCGTGGCTACGCAGGGAGCTGCTCGTCCGCGAGTCTGCCGAGGAAGTCTGCGGATGGAGCGAAGAAGACGCAGCCGGTCGTCGCGTTCGAGAAGTCGAGCAGCCTGTCGTATGCGCCGGGCGGATCGCCGATGAACATGTTCTCGAGCATCTTCTCGATGACCCACAGATATCGCGAGTACCCGATGAAATAGGTGCCGAACGACGAGGAACCAGGGCGCCCGAAGGGCATGTTGTCACGGAGGATGTCGTGCTCGACCCCGTCGACGACGATGGTGGCGAGCGTCTTGTGGGACTTCTGCCCCGCGACGGCGTCGTCCAACTCGACGTTGTCGGCCTTCTTCCGACCGATGATCGCCTCTTGCTGCTCGGTCGTCAGCGACTGCCACCGATCGAGCTCATGCAGGTACTTCTGGACGACGACGTAGCTGCCGCCGACGTTGTCTCCGTCTTCCGCACCCACGAGAGTCGAATCGGCCACGCTGTTCCCGACAGGATTCGCCGTGCCGTCGACGAAGCCCAGCAGGTCGCGGACGTCGAAGTAGCGGAAGCCGGCGATCTCGTCGACCACGGTCACGGAGTCGCCGAGAGCATCGAGCAGCTGCCTCTCGAACTCGAAGACGAGATCCTGACGGTTCGCACGGATGTGGAAGAGCAGATCGCCGGGGGTGCTGGGGGCGGTGTGCACGGGACCCACGACCGGCGCGAAGGGGTGCAGCTCCGCGGGAGCGCGGCGCGCGGTGAGTCGCGGCCATGCTGCAGAGCCGATGCCGACCGTGCACGACAACATCGCATCGAGGTCACGGAATCCCACGTTCTTCACGATGTCGTCTATGCCGCTGATCGCGTCACGCACGGACGCCGCGGCATCCGCACCCTCTGCGATCCGCAGCACGAGGAACGTCGCGCTGGAAGTCAGGGGCGCATCGACCTTCTGTGATTCGATCGGGACGCGGCGGGAGGGAGAGCTGCTCACGCTGTCGAACCTAGAGGATGTCGACGGACAAGGCTTCGACGGGTGTCGAACGAGCAGGGGCATTCCGGCGGGCACCCTTGAGTACGGCCCAGAATCCCGACATCATGACCCGGACAGCACACCGACCACAGGAGACCCGCCCATGAGCGATGTCAGCGACTTCATCCGTTCCGACGTCCCGCCATCCGGCCCCGGGTGCGTGGACTGCGAGAGCCTCGGCTCGTGGTGGCTGCACTTGCGTCGATGCGCGTTCTGCGGGCACATCGGATGCTGCGACGACTCCTTGCACAAGCACGCGACGAAGCATGCGCACTCGAGCGGTCATCGGGTGATCCAGAGTTTCGAGCCCGGCGAGGACTGGTTCTGGGATTTCGACACCGAGACCGCCTTCGACGGACCCGTCCTCGCGCCCCCGCACAGCCACCCGCTGTCGCAGACCACCCCGGGTCCTGCTGAGCGGGTCCCGGCGGATTGGCAAGAGCAGCTCGCCGGGAACGCATGACCGACGTCTCGGGCGACCAGCCGCCTCTCCGCCTCATCGCGGATGCCGACGGTCGGGACGAGTACGCGATTCGCGACTATCTGACCCGCAGCGGAGTCCCCTTCCTCTCGATCGCGGTACCGGCAGGCTCCTCGTCTGCGGGGGGCGTCGATCTCGCCGGCAGGCGTCTCCCCCTTGTGGCACTGCCGCGTGGCGGCGTCCTCGAAGATCCGACCCCGGAGCAGGTCGCGTCGGCTCTCGGTTGGGTCCATCCCCCTGCCCGATCGACGTACGACCTGATCATCCACGGCGCGGGTCCTGCGGGACTCTCGGCTGCGGTCTACGCGGCATCGGAGGGTCTCAGTGTCGCCGTCGTCGAACGCGACGCCGTCGGCGGTCAGGCCGGCTTCAGCAGCCTCATCGAGAACTACCTCGGTTTTCCCGGTGGAGTCTCCGGGGCAGAGCTCGCGGAGCGTGCGCGCCGGCAGGCGGTCTCGTTCGGAGCGGATCTCGTCCTCATGCGTCACGGGGTCGATCGCACGTTCACGGATCACGACGTGCGGGCGCTGCTCGCCGACGGCTCCGAGATACACACCCGCGCTGCCCTGTGCGCGACAGGAGTGCAGTGGCGTCGACTCGACCTTCCGCGAGCCCGCGACCTCCAGGGTGCGGGCATCTACTACGGCGCCGGCACCAGCGAGGCCTCCGCCTGCATCGGACAGCATGTGTACGTCGTCGGCGGCGCGAACTCCGCAGGACAGGCCGCGATGAACCTGGCCGCGCACGCCGCACATGCACGGTGCTCGTGCGCGGACCGTCGCTCTCATCGACCATGTCGGCGTATCTGCTCAACCGACTCGCCGTGCAGCCCAACGTCACCATCCTCGTGAACACCCGAGTCGTCGCCGTCGACGGCGACGAGCACCTGCAGGAGATCACCCTCGACCAGGCGGGAACGGCGACGCGGTTGCCGGCCACGCACCTCTTCGTCTGCATCGGCGGCGCGCCCAACACCGAATGGGCGGAGACCACCGATGTCCGCCTCGACACCCGCGGTTTCCTGCTCACCGGCGTAGACCTCTCGCCCGACGACCTGGATCGATGGCCCCTGAAACGCGCCCCCTACTATCTGGAGACCTCCGTCCCCGGGGTCTTCGCCGCCGGTGACGTCCGCGCGAACTCCGTCAAGCGCGTCGCATCGGCGGTGGGCGAAGGCGCCACGGCGGTCACCCTCATCCATCGATACCTGGCCGAGGTCACTCCGCTCTGATCAGCGCAACGGGGTGATGCCCTCCTGCGTGGTGGGCTCCCGCGCCCAGCCGCCGCGCTGCACCCGGCGGGGTGAGGGGACGTCGTGACCCACCTCGGGGCTCTCGGACGTGTCCATGTGAAGGCCCTTCACTACTCGTGGGAGGGGGTGGTCGGTATGCGGTGGCGGTGAGGTCGCGCGATCTGAAGCAGGTGCGCGACCTCCGGTGCGGTGTCGCTCATGGCGCGGGCACGGGCGATGAGCTCTGCATCGAATTCGGTGGTCCGCCCCTCGTGTTGGCTCACATGCTCCCGCCACGAGCCGACCGCGTACGCCTCCACGACGGAGTCCGGGTCGTCCGCGTCCACGTACACCTGCCATTCGCTGGCGCCGGTCCGCAGACGCGTCTGCTCGACCCGCTGCATCAGGGCGAGGAACTCCTGTCTCCGCTCCTCCGTGATCCGGTATCGGATCAGCACCAGAACGGCAGAGTCATCGTCGCCGCCCGCGCGCGGCCGGTCGTCGACCCCCGGCACCTCCACGATCCTCCGGCCGATGCCGCTCGTCGCGGGCATCGGCCATACGAGGAGGGAGAGCCCACCCAGTCCACACAGGATTCCCGCTCCGACGACCACGAGACCCGGATCCCAGATGGCCGCGAGCACCCCTGCGCCCGCAGAGCCGGAGGCGGTGCATCCGAACAGCACGAGTTGGTAGAAGGACAGGCCGCGCGTGCGCACCCAGACGGGCAGGAAAGCCTGGATGGTTCCGTTGATGGTGGCGATCACACCGATCCACGCGAGCCCCGTCGCCACGAGCGCCGGGAATGTCACCCACAGCGTGGGCGAGGCGACGAGCGCCACGAGGCCGGCGCCGAAGACCACCGACGAGGCGAGCACCACGCCGTTGACGGCTGCGACCCGACGCGCCCAGGGAAGCACGAAGGCGCCGACGATGGAACCGGCGCCGAGAGCCGCCAGGAGAAGACCGTATCCGCTCGCGGAGAACCCGAGGGAGTTCTTCGCGATCGTCGGGAGCAGCGCCCACAGGGCGTTCGCGGGAACGAGGAAGGCGGCGAGCCGGAGCAGAATGAGCCGGACGACCCGCGAATGGCGGACGTAGCGGATGCCGGCCCTCGTCGCGTCGACGAAGGGCTCCGGGCGAATCGCGGGCGGGCTGTACGTCTTCCAGAAGAAGAGCACCCCGAGGAACACGAGGAACGAGAGCGCGTTGAGCAGGAAGACCGCCGCGACCCCGAACTGCGCGACGACGAGACCGGCGATCGCCGGTCCCACCGCCCGCGCGATGTTCACGCCGATGGAGGAGAGACTCGCCGCGTCGAGGAGGAGCTTCGGTGGCACGATGTCGGGCACCAGTGCCTGGAACGCAGGGAGCTGGATGGCCGAGACCGTCCCCAGCACGAACGTCGACGCGAGCAGGACCGTCGTGGTCGTCTGACCGGTCGCCGTCAGGTAGGTCAGCCCGAGCACGACCGCGAGTTGCACGATCTGCGACCAGAGAAGGACGAGCCGACGGTTGAGGAACTCGCCGATGACACCGGCCGGAATCGCGAACAGGAGCACGGGAGCTGCCGATGCCGTCTGGACGAGCGCCACGAGCAGCGGGGATCCGTCGTCCTGGACCAGCAGCCACTGGGCGCCGACCGTCTGCATCCAGCTTCCGATGTTGCTGACGATGGACGCCAGCCACACCAGACGGAAGATGGGGACGGCGAGCGGAGCGAATCCTGCCTTCCATCCGATGCGCGCCGGCGCAGCACTCACCTGCGCCTCAGCCATGGGCCGCGATCTCCTCGAGGATGCCTCCGATGAGCTGCACGATCTCCGCAGCGTGGCTCTGAGTGACCAGATGCGGCGCGTCGAGTTCCATCACAGCCCGACAGCCCGCCCGCCGATACCCGAAGCGCTGAAGCTGCGGGCTGACCAACCGGTCTTCGGTCGCCACCACGCCCCAACTCGGCTTCGCCCTCCACCCGGCGCCGGGCGCCCGCTCGGTGAACACCGAGGCGGAGATCGGGCGCTGCGAGACCGCCAGAACACCCGACTCGTCCGAGGGCAATCCCTGCGCGAGCAGACGAGCGAACTGATCGGGCGCGACAGTGAGCTCTGTCCGACGTGCTCCGGCGTCGCCTGGGAACAGGGCGGGCACGAGGTGGCCGGATGCCTCATCCGGGGCGAAGCGATCCCTCATCTCGGCGATGCTCTCCCCCTGATCCAGCGCATATCCCGAGATGAAGAGCAGTCCGGTGACGTTGGTCGCCTCACCGGCCACGGTGACGACCGCTGCTCCGTATCCATGCCCGACGAGGAGCACCTCTCCGTCGACGCGCTCGACGAACGTACGGATGTAGTCGCAGTCGCCGAGGAAGCTGCGGCCGATCACGGGCGGGACGAGCACCCGATGTCCGCCGTCGAGCAGACGGAGCACGATCGGCCACCATCCCGATGCGTCCAGAAAAGCGCCGTGCACGAGCACCACCGTGCTGGTTCTCATCATCTCGCCACCTCGTGGTCGTACGTGCGTGTGAGACGAATCTAAGAACCGAGAGGCCGGCGACCATGCGACAGGAGTCGAAGACGAGCATCTCCACTTCTGCCTGCTTTCCTCCTGGTGTGTGCGCGAGAGAGAGGGTTCCATGAGACGTACTCGAGTTCGGTGAGGTGGAGTCCCCTCCCATCGACGCAGAGCGACACGGTGAGCCCATCCCCCGCTAGGAGCGAACCCATGACGATCAGCGATACGACGACCGACGCCACCTCGATGGCGCTGCACGAGATCGCGGACCAGCTCGAAGCGTCCCTGAACCGTCGAGTGGTCATCCGCCGGTTCGGCCCACCGGGGATCGTCGGCCCGCAGTCGCCGACGCTGCTGTCCGTGCCGGTGCAGGACGACGGTGATGCCGTCGCGCTCATCGTGATCGACCTCGGCGCGGGGTCGCCCCTCACAGCGAGCGAATTCGAGGCCGTCGATGCGGCGGCCGCGCTCGTCCGGATCACCCTTCGTCGTGACCCCGGTTCATCGCGAGCCGATCGCGAGTCGGTCCTGCGCGATCTGCTGGACGTGGATGACTCGGTGCGTCGAGACGCCTATTCGCGCGCACTCAGACAGAGGTGGGTGCAACGCGAGGCGGGCACGGTCGTGCGCGCCGTCCTGATCGACTCCGCCGTCACCGACGTCGATCGCATCGCCTTCGGCCGCCACCTCGCCCATCTGCGTCCGGTCCCCGCG
Organism: Microbacterium forte; assembly: GCF_031885415.1. Taxonomy (NCBI): domain Bacteria; kingdom Bacillati; phylum Actinomycetota; class Actinomycetes; order Micrococcales; family Microbacteriaceae; genus Microbacterium; species Microbacterium forte. The sequence continues at coordinate 324,781 of NZ_CP116871.1, read as the reverse complement.
CACTTCATCACGCTCGAGGGCGGAGTGGTCATGCTGGTCGGTCAGCCGTCGGACATCGACCTCGCCGACATCCTCCTGCAAGAGGCCGCACGACGCGGGATGAGGATCCTCGGCATCGGCTCCGCCTCGCCGCAGCGAGGCGCGACAGACCTCCGGAGCGCAGCCGACGAGGCGGCGATAGCCGCCTCTCTCGCTGCGGCCCTCCCCCAGTTCCATCCGTCCGTCGACGCGAGCGATCTCGGCGTCTGGCGGCTGCTCGCCTCGGCATCCGCGAACCCCGACGCCCTTCGGATCATCTCTCCGGCGGCCGACGTGCTCTACTCCCAGACGGACGACACCCAGCGACTGACTGTCGAGACGTACCTCGACGTCGGCGCCAACGTAGTCTCCGCGTGCCGGATTCTCTTCGTGCATCGCACGACGCTCTACTACCGGCTCGAGCGCATGCCCCCGATCGTGAAGGATGCGCTCGACGACGGTGTCAAGCGCAGCACGCTGCACCTGGCGCTGAAGCTCATCCGGCTCTGGGAATCGACGGGCCGGCTGTGATCGCGTGTCGCGAACCGACCGTCATGCGGACTCCACGGCTGTTTCCGGCGATCGCGGCGTCCCGATGGCCGACACGTCACGACGCACCCTCTCGAAGATGAACGCCTCGCTGCTGCCCGGCCCCAGAAGAGTCAGAGCTTCATCAGCCTCGGCGATCGCGGCCTCGCCTTCGCCGGCGTGGATCAGCGCACGGATGTGTCTGCGCATCATGAGCAGCACTCGGGTGTCGTCGTTCAACGAGCGAGCGATGGCGATGCCCGACTCGCCGATCCGCATCGCATCCTCAAATCGTCCGACGGCGACGTAGGCGTCGATCAGGTCGAGGCACGCCGCGTACTGGGTGACGATGCTGGTGAGGCTGTCCGAGGTCTCGGTGGATCGCACCCTCGCGAGGGTGGCCTCCGTCGCCGCGATGGACTCGAGGAACTGACCGCGCTTGCCCTTGATCATGGATGACAGCACCTGGGCGTTCTCCAGCCCCGTGGTCTCGTGCGCAGCGGTGAATGCGTCGATGGCAGCGAGGGCAGCCCCATCAGCGTCGACGAGACGATCCAGGGTCCAGCTCGCCCATCCGATGTAGTACTGCGCCCAGCCCTCCTGGGCCGAATCCCCGGCGCGCCGTGCAGCAGCCAGCGCCGACCGTCCGGTGATCACCGCCTTCTCGCGATCGCCGACCTCGACGATCTCAGCCCACGCGACATATCCGAGCTGCGCCGCTTCCTTCGCCGGATCCCCCAAGCGCTGCGCCGCGCTCGCCGCGAGCGAGTAGAACCGGTGCCAGTTGCCCCACGTCATCCAGATGTCGGAATACCAGTGCAGCGCATCGGCGACATCGCAGACCACCGCATCGTCGCCGAGCTCTGCGGCTTCCGTATACGCCGGCCACCAGTGCTCGACCTCTGCGCGGATCCAGGCCGCGGCGGCCTCCGCACTGACGAACCCTCTCCCGGTGCGGCCGAGGTCCGTGGGCTCCCGCATCGGCTCGTACCAGGCGCCCGCGCGCTCCAGGCTTCCGAGCAGCCAGGATCGAACGTGGTCACGGCGCCGCGCTATCTCGTCCGGTCCGACCGTCATGCGCAGCTTGCTCCGGCCGAAGAGTCGCATCAGATCATGAAGGCGGTAGCGATCGCCGCCGCGTGCTTCGAGCATCCCCAGATCGGTGAGATCGTCCAGGCGAGACTCGACCTCGGCGAGATCGGCTGAACGCGCCGCCGCGGCGGCGAGGTGAGCGCCGAACGTCCTCCCGTCGATGAGGGAGATCCAGCGGAACAGGGCGGCGGTGCGGGGGTCGAGCTCGTCGTAGGAGAGCGAGATGGCGGTTTCCACGGCCAGATCACCGGCGACGAGAAGACGCAGCCGGTCCTCCGACGTGCGCATCCGGCCGAGCAGGTCATCGACCGTCCATGCGGGCCGGCTGGCGATGCGATTGCCGACCACGCGCAGCGCCAGAGGGATGTCGTCGCAGAGGCCCGCCACCTCACCCAGAGCATCGTCGTCGGTCACGGCCTGCGGGATCAGCCGACGGAGGAAGGAGATGCTCTCCTGTCGTCGAAGTGGTCCGAGACGCAGTCGCCGCACGCCTTCGAGACCTGCGAGGCTGCGGCGAGAGGTCACGACGACGACATCGCCGGCGCAGATCGACAGGATGGGACGGATCTGCGCCTCGTTCGCGACGTTGTCGAGCAGCACCGTGACCGGGGCGATGTCGACGGCTGCCCGCCATCGCGCTCTCGCCTCGCCGAGATCCGCGGGCGGTTTCTGCTCCGCTCCGGGGAGCTGGCGCAGCATGGCGGTCATCACCTGCAGCGGAGTCAGGGGCGACGAGCTGAAGCCGTCCAGCCCGAGGAAGACGTTGTGGTGGCCGCTCGTTTGCCCTCCCCGTTCGAGGATCTCGATCGCCACGGTCGTCTTGCCGATTCCCGGGGCCCCGCTGATGATCAGTGCGGGGCGCTGCGGATCCGGAGCCGGCGGACCGTAGAGGATCGCGAGCGCCTCATCGATCTCGGCGTCGCGGCCCGAGAAGTCGAACACCCGGTGCGGGGAGATCGCCCCAGGGCCGTCGCTCGCGAGGGCGGCACGCGGTCGGGCGCGCGCAGCGCGGAGGAACGCATGCTGATCGGCCGCATCGAGGCCCAGTCCGTCGGCCAGCGCGTCGACGGTGCGGCGTTGGGGAGAGACGCTTGCGCCTCTCTCGAGGTCGCCGATCGTGCGAACGCTGACACCCGATCGCGAGGCGAGCGCTTCGAGGGTCAGGTTCTGGCCCACTCGCAGCGACCGCAGCAGCAGCCCGAAGGGTGAGGGTTCGGTCACGACGTCCGCCTTTCGCTGAGATCAGCTTGGCAGGTCTTCTCCGCGGAACGATGGCGGGACGGTTACGGGGCGGTTTCGTCATCGATCGGGACGACTACTCCACGCTGCGCGCGCGACGCGGGCCCGACGAACGCGCGACGCATGACCACCGCTGCCGAGACCGTCGCGATCAGGACGATCGAGATGAACACGAGCAGCACAGCGGTCTGCGATGCGAAGGTGAGGATCACACCGATCGCGAGGACCGGCAGGGCGAGACCGCAGTACGCGATCAGGAAGATCAGCGCCAGCGTCTCACCGCGTCGACCGGACTCCGCGAGAGCGGATGCCGTGGCGACCGCCGATCTGAACAGCAGCCCCACTCCGACGCCCGCCACGATGCCTCCTCCGAGGAACACCGGGAGCGACGGCAGCAGAGTTCCTGCTGCGACCGCGACGAGGCCCACTGCGCAGCAGACGGCCGCGACCGCGAGCTGGATGCGCATCGGCACGCGGGCGAGCGCCACCTGCCCGGATGCCGCAGCGGCGAACACCGAGCACGCCGTCACGCCGGCGAGAAGATGGTCGTGCTCGCCGAACGTGCTGATGAGGATGGTCGGTGCAAGAGAAGTGAACAGCCCGAAGAGAGCGAACCCCGCGAACGCGCCGAAACCCGCGGCGACGAACGCCGTCCTCGATCGCGGGGGCGCGGCGATCCGCTGCGGTCGATACCGCCGCGGCTCGTGCGGCGGCGTCACGGTCTCGGGAACGCAGGCGACGGCGATCGCGGCGACGATGAGCACGACGAGGAACACCGCGTGCGGCAGCACGAGCGGCGCGGGCAGGAACTCGGCGAACAGACCGCCGATCAGCGGTCCCAGCGCCAACCCGCCGAGGTTCGCGGCACCGGCCACCGATGCGGCGACGATGACGTTCTCGCTCGGTCGGGCGTGCGCGCGCAGCTCGCCGAGATGCGCGGTGGCCGTGGCAGTGAGGATGCCCACGCTCGCACCGTTCACCAGTCGCGCGGCGAGGAGACCGGGCACCTCGTGCCACAGCAGGAACAGCACGGCGCTGAGCACCGCGATGAGGATCGCTATGATCAGCATCCGGCGCCGACCCATCCAGTCGCTGACGTGCCCGAGCAGGACCAGGCTGAGCACGACGCCGACGGCGAAGGCCGCGAAGATCAGCGTGATGACGGAGACGGGGAACCCGTCGGCCTCCTGGTAGAGCGGGTACAGCGGTGTGGGCACCGTCGCGTACGCCATCACGAGCAGGAAGGCTGACGCGACCACCCAGAATCCCGCACCGTGTGAGAGGCGGGAGTTCGTCATGGTGGAGACACTATCGACGCCCTGCCCGGTCGGCACCGGACGGATGTCGAAAGCGAACGGGGCGGATCCTGGACAGATGTCGAGCGGTCGATGACGGCGCGCGGGTTAGCGTGGTCGCGCTCCCACGAAGCAGACGTGGGGCGACCGACAGTCGTCCGGCATCGTTCGGGACGACGGAAACCTGGAGGCTGATCATGGCGTTCGTGACCACGGATGATGGCGCAGAGATCTACTACAAGGACTGGGGCAGCCCCGAGGCTCAGCCCATCATGTTCCACCACGGCTGGCCGCTCTCGTCGGATGACTGGGACGCCCAGATGCTGTACTTCCTCGGCAAGGGCTACCGTGTCATCGCCAGCGACCGCCGCGGGCACGGACGGTCGTCGCAGATCGGCACCGGGCACGACATGGATCACTACGCGAGCGATGCCTCGGCAGTCGTCGAGCACCTCGACCTCCGCAATGCGATTCACATCGGCCACTCGACGGGTGGCGGCCAGGTCGCACGCTACGTCGCACAGTACGGTCAGCCCCAGGGCCGAGTCGCCAAGGCTGTGCTCGTGTCATCCGTGCCCCCACTGATGGTGCAGACCGACGCCAACCCCGAGGGCACGCCGATCTCGGTCTTCGACGGCTTCCGCGAGGCGCTGGCGGCGAACCGTGCGGAGTTCTTCCAGGCGGTCGCCTCCGGCCCCTTCTACGGATTCAACCGCGAGGGCGTGGAACTCTCCGAGCCCGTGGTGGCGAACTGGTGGCGCCAGGGGATGACGGGCAGCGCCCTGGCCCACTACGAGGGGATCAAGGCCTTCTCCGAGACCGACCAGACCGACGACCTCAAGGCCATCACGGTGCCGGTGCTGGTCATCCAGGGCGACGACGACCAGGTCGTGCCGTACAAGGATGCATCGGTGAAGCAGGCCGAGCTTCTGAGCGACTCGACACTGAAGATCTACGAGGGCTTCCCGCACGGCATGCTGACCACGCACGCCGATGTGATCAACCCCGACATCCTCGCTTTCATCCAGCAGTAGCAGTCTCAGCGCGATGCGGCGGGCGCATCCGGGCTCGGTGCCCGGGTGCGCCCGTCGCTATGAGCCGGAGATCCCGGCCCCGACGACGTCGAAAGCCGCCGCGAGCAGTCCGATGGCCATCGCTTCGGGCAGCGGCTCGAGCGGCCGGTGCGCCCTCGGGTCCTCGTCGGGACCGTGGTCGGGACGAGGATCGCGGTCTCGGCGCCGGGGGACGAGGTGCGCATGCACATGCAGCCCTGCGGCCGCGGAGAGTGCGACGTCGATGCGATCGGCTCCGGTCGCTCGGCGGATGATGCGGGAGGCGAACTGGATGTCGATCAGGAAGAGCTCGGCGATCTCCGCCGGCGCGTCGGCGATGTCGTCGTAGTGATCGCGGAGGCTCAGGATGCTCCGGCCGGGGAACCGGGCGTCGGAGAACAGTCCGACACGCGACACGGTGAGCCTGCCCACCGGATCGGCCAGGACGAACGAACACTCTCGACAGCTCTTCACGTGGCCTCCTTCCCGGATCGCCTCGACGTCCGCAAGCCGCTCAGAGTCCACGAAGAACTCTACGAGCGGCGCGACGATGCACGAAGAAATCCCCCGGGCCTGGCCATTCTCGACACTGCAGAGTACAGTTCCGCGCCCGTCGGAGACCTGAGGTGGAGGATCGTCCACCGTCAGCAGGCGATCGATGAGGTGGGCCCTGCCGGGATCGAACCGACGACATCCACGGTGTAAACGTGGCGCTCTACCAGCTGAGCTAAAGGCCCTGGTGCGTCCAGTCTACAGATGACCCGATGCGCACCGATGTCGTGGAAGGGGGATAGGCTGAGGGCGGCACGCGTTGTGTACAACCGACAAGGTTGCCCGCGTCGCTTCCCGTTTCAATGGCATGACCTGCCAGCTTGACGAAAGGCTCCCCCGTGACTGTGCACGACCAGGATCCGTATTCCCAGGGCCCCCTCGACAGCGATCCGGAGGAGACGGGCGAGTGGCAGCAGTCGCTCGACGAGCTCGTCGACGCGAAGGGCCATGGCCGTGGCCGCGAGATCATGCTCAGCCTGCTCAAGCGCTCGAAGGAGCTGCACCTGGGCGTGCCGATGGTCCCGACCACGGACTACATCAACACGATCGCTCCTGAGAACGAGCCCGAGTTCCCGGGCGACGAAGAGGTCGAGCGTCGCTACCGCGCGTGGATCCGCTGGAACGCGGCCATCACGGTGCACCGCGCACAGCGCCCCGGCATCGGCGTCGGCGGTCACATCTCGACCTACGCGTCGTCGGCGGCCCTCTACGAGGTGGGTTTCAACCACTTCTTCAAGGGTCTCGACAACCCCGGCGGCGGAGACCAGATCTTCGTCCAGGGTCACGCCTCCCCCGGCACGTACGCCCGCTCGTTCCTCGAAGGCCGCCTGAGCGAAGACCAGCTCGACGGTTTCCGCCAGGAGAAGTCGCACGCGCCGTACGGCATCCCCTCGTACCCGCACCCGCGGCTGATGCCGGAGTACTGGCAGTTCCCGACCGTCTCGATGGGTCTCGGTCCGATCAACGCCATCTACCAGGCGATGTCGAACAAGTACCTCGAGAACCGCGGCATCAAGGACACCTCCGAGTCTCACGTCTGGGCCTTCCTCGGCGACGGAGAGATGGACGAGGTCGAGAGCCGCGGTCAGCTGCAGGTCGCAGCCAACGAGGGCCTCGACAACCTCACCTTCGTCGTCAACTGCAACCTGCAGCGTCTCGACGGCCCTGTGCGCGGCAACGGAAAGATCGTGCAGGAGCTCGAGTCGTTCTTCCGCGGAGCCGGCTGGAACGTCATCAAGGTCGTCTGGGGCCGCGAGTGGGACGACCTGCTCGCCCGCGACACCGAGGGCGCGCTGCTCAACCTGATGAACGTCACCCCCGACGGTGACTACCAGACCTACAAGGCCGAGTCCGGCGCGTACGTCCGCGAGCACTTCTTCGGCCGTGACGAGCGTGCCGCCGCTCTGGTCAAGGACTACTCCGACGACCAGATCTGGAACCTCAAGCGCGGTGGCCACGACTACCGCAAGGTCTACGCCGCCTTCAAGGCCGCGACCGAGCACAAGGGCAAGCCCACCGTCATCCTCGCCAAGACCGTCAAGGGCTACGGCCTGGGTCCGCACTTCGAGGGCCGCAACGCGACCCACCAGATGAAGAAGATGACGCTGGACAACCTCAAGACGTTCCGCGACGCGATGCACATCCCGATCACGGACGCGCAGCTCGAGGAGAACCCGTACCTGCCCCCGTACTACAACCCGGGCCCCCAGGACGAGACGATCCAGTACATGCTCGAGCGTCGCAACGCGCTCGGCGGCTTCCTGCCCGAGCGTCGCTCGACGCACGTCGGCCTGGCGCTCCCCGACGACACGGCGTACGCCCTGCCGAAGAAGGGTTCCGGCACGCAGGAGATCGCCACCACCATGGCGTTCGTCCGACTGCTGAAAGACCTGCTGCGCTCGAAGGACTTCGGCCACCGCATCGTGCCGATCATCCCCGATGAGGCCCGCACCTTCGGAATGGACGCCTACTTCCCGTCGGCGAAGATCTACAACCCGAACGGCCAGCACTACACCTCGGTCGACCGTGAGCTCCTCCTCGCCTACAAGGAGAGCCCGCAGGGTCAGATCGTGCACGTCGGCATCAACGAGGCCGGCGCACTCGCGGCGTTCACCGCTGCCGGCACCTCGTACGCCACGCACGGCGAGCCGCTGATCCCGATCTACCTCTTCTACTCGATGTTCGGATTCCAGCGCACGGGTGACGCGCAGTGGGCCGCCGGCGACCAGATGGCCCGCGGGTTCATCATGGGCGCCACGGCCGGCCGCACCACCCTCACGGGTGAGGGCCTGCAGCACGCCGACGGCCACTCGCACCTGCTCGCCGCCACCAACCCGGCGACGGTCTCGTACGACCCCGCCTACGGCTACGAGATCGCGCACATCATGCGCTCCGGTCTCGAGCGCATGTACGGCGGAGAGCACGAAGACCCGAACGTCATGTACTACATCACGCTCTACAACGAGCCGATGGTCATGCCCGCCGAGCCGGAGAACGTGGACGTCGACGGAATCGTGCGCGGCATCCACCGCGTGTCGGTCGGCGAGGGCGAAGGCCCCCGCGCTCAGCTCTTCGCATCGGGCGTCGGACTCCCCTGGGCCCTCGAGGCGCAGGCGCTGCTCAAGAACGACTGGGGCGTGATCGCGGATGTCTGGTCGGTCACCTCGTGGACCGAACTGCGCCGCGACGGCCTGGCCGCCGACGAGCACAACTTCCTGCACCCCGAAGAAGAGCCCCGCACGGCGTACCTCACGCAGAAGCTGCAGGGTGCCGAGGGTCCCGTCGTCGCCGTGAGCGACTTCATGCACGCCGTGCAGGACCAGATCCGTCCGTGGGTCCCGCAGCGTTTCGCGACGCTGGGCGCCGACGGCTTCGGCTTCTCCGACACGCGTGCAGCCGCTCGTCGCTTCTTCAAGATCGACGGTCCGTCGATCGTCGTCCGCACGCTGCAGTCTCTCGCCGAAGACGGGGTCGTCGACCGTTCTCTCGCCGCGCAGGCGATCCAGAAGTACAGCCTGCACGACGTGAACGCCGGCACCAGCGGCAACGCGGGCGGCGAAAGCTGAGTCGTCGGTGACGGGTTCCTCTTCGCGCGGCATGGACAAGTCGGCCACGCTCACCTGGCTGCGCCGGATCTCCGGCGACATCGCCTCGGTGACGATCAAGCGCCTCGAGGACACCCTCCCGTGGTACGCCGACATGCCACCAGCCCGCCGCTCTGCGGTCGGGCTGGTGGCCCAGGCGGGCATCACGTCGTTCATCCAGTGGTATGAGGATCCGACGTCGACGCCATGGATCGCCGCTGACATCTTCGCGGCCGCACCCAGAGAGCTGCTGCGCAGCGTCAGCCTGCAGCAGACTCTGCAGCTCATCCGAGTCACCGTCGAGGTGACCGAAGAGCGCGTCGCCGGAAGAGGCGCAGATCTCCGAGAGGCGATCCTGCTCTACTCCCGCGACGTGGCCTTCGCCGCGGCCGACGTCTACGCCAGAGCCGCCGAGGCCCGCGGTCTGTGGGATGCCAGACTCGAGGCCCTCGTCGTCGACTCCATCCTCACCGGTGAAGCGGACGAAGAGCTGCCGAGTCGGATCGCCGCCTTGGGCTGGCACGGTCACGGAGAGGTCGCGGTACTGGTCGGCACGACTCCCCCGCAGTTCGACGTCGACCTCGTGCGTCGCACAGCGCGAAAGCTCGCGGTCGACGTGCTCATCGGAGTGCAGGGATCCCGACTCGTGCTCGTGATCGGCCGCGCTCGCATCGCCGGCCAGGAGCCTGCCGAAGGCGAAGAGGAAGAACTCGGCTTCGAAGAGATCGCGACGCGACTCGAGCCCTCGTTCGGCCCCGGCTACGTCGTGCTCGGTCCTGCGGTCGCCGCGCTCGTCGACGCGAGTCAGAGTGCACGGGCGGCCCTCGCCGGGTTCGCCGTGGCGCGCGCATGGCGCAGCGCTCCCCGTCCGGTCGACGCAGACGACCTCCTTCCCGAGCGGGCGCTCGCGGGCGATCCACTCGCCAAGCAGACGCTGATCGAGCGCATCTATCGTCCTCTGCAGGCGCACTCCACCGATCTCGTGACGACGCTCTGGAGTTACCTCGACAACGGCCGCTCGCTCGAAGCGACCGCCCGCGAGCTGTTCGTGCACCCGAACACCGTGCGCTACCGCCTGAAGCGCGTCAGCGAGGTCATCGGCTGGGACGCCACGGGTCCGCGCGAGGCTCTGATCCTGCAGACCGCGCTCATCCTCGGTTCGATCGGCGCCGCAGAGCAGGTTCGGCGCAGGGCTCCCCTGCGTCGTCCGTCGCGCTGATCGGCAATCTGAGCCCCATCAGCTGTACGCCACACACAAGGGTTTTCTCGAATCTTGTGATGGATCATCCACCACTGATGGCGGATCGTTGGCAGACTGGGGTTGTGATTGTCGTCGTATGCCCTGGACAGGGCTCGCAGACCCCCGGTTTCCTCTCCCCCTGGCTCGAGCTCGACGGTGTGGCAGACAGCCTCGCCGCGTACTCCGAGGCGGCGGAGGTCGATCTCCAGCAGCACGGCACGGTGTCGGATGCCGACACGATCCGTGACACGCGCATCGCCCAGCCTCTGATCGTCGCCGCATCCCTGATCGCGGCGAACGCGCTCACGGCGCGTGGCGGTCGCCCCGCCGACGGTGTCGCCGGGCACTCGGTCGGCGAGATCGCCGCGCTCGTGGGCAGCGGTGTGATCGACGCCCAGACGGGCATGCGCCTGGTGGGCATCCGCGGCCGCGCCATGGCTGACGCGGCGGCACAGACCCCCACCGGCATGAGCGCCGTGCTGGGCGGCGATGAAGAGGCGATTCTCACGCGTCTCACCGAGCTCGGGCTCTCCCCCGCCAATTACAACGGCGGCGGACAGCTCGTGGTCGCCGGCGAGCTCGCAGGACTCGACGCCCTCGCCTCCGAGCCCGTCAAGGGGACCCGCGTCATCCCGCTGCAGGTGGCCGGCGCATTCCACACGTCATACATGGCCTCAGCCGTCGCCGCTCTGCGCGATGCGGTCGCGACGGTCATCCCGGCCGACCCGCAGATCACCCTCTGGTCGAACCGCGATGGATCCGTCGTCGCCGATGGCGCACAGGCCCTGAGCCACCTCGTCGACCAGGTGTCGTCACCGGTGCGTTGGGACCTCTGCATGGCGTCGTTCGCCGATCACGGCATCACCGGCCTGATCGAGCTCGCGCCCGCCGGCGCGCTGACCGGTCTCGCCAAGCGCGGTCTGCGCGGAGTCCTCTCCGTGGCCGTGAAGACCCCCGATGATCTCGATGCGGCCGTCGCGCTGCTGAACGGAGAAGCCGCATGAGCCCCATCCTGAACCAGGTCACCGGTCCCGCCTTCACGCGGATCTACTCCTTCGGTGCTGCCCGTGGCGAGAACGCCGTGCCGAACGACGACCTGATCGGCCCCATCGACTCGAGCGACGAGTGGATCCGCCAGCGCACCGGCATCGTGACCCGCGTGCGCGCCGACAAGGGCACGGATGCGATCGACCTCGCCGCGATCGCCGGCGCGGAGGCCATCGAGAAGTCCGGCGTTCCCGCCGACCAGATCGACCTCGTGATCGTCGCCACCATCAGCAACCCGAAGCAGTCGCCGTCGGTGTCAGCGATCGTGGCCGACCGTGTGGGTGCGAACCCGGCTGCCGCCTACGACGTCAACGCGGCCTGCGCCGGCTACGCCTACGCGATCACTCAGGCCGACGCGCTCATCAAGTCGGGCGCCGCACGCTACGCGCTCGTGATCGGCACGGAGAAGCTCTCCGACGTCGTCGACCCTGCCGACCGGAGCATCTCGTTCCTGCTCGGCGACGGCGCGGGCGCTGCGCTCATCGGTCCGAGCGACACGCCGGGCATCGCCCCCGCAGTGTGGGGTTCGGACGGCTCCAAGGCCGATGCGGTCGGCATGAACGCAACCCTGACCGAGTTCCGTGACGGCGAGGTGCCGTGGCCGACCCTGCGCCAGGAGGGCCAGACGGTCTTCCGCTGGGCCGTGTGGGAGATGGCGAAGGTCGCCCGCGAGGCACTCGACAAGGCCGGCGTCGAACCGACCGACATCGCCGCGTTCATCCCGCATCAGGCCAACATGCGCATCATCGACGAGTTCGCCAAGCAGCTGAAGCTGCCGGAGTCGACCGTGATCGCGCGCGACATCGAGACCACCGGCAACACGTCGGCAGCCTCGATCCCCCTCGCCAGCCACCGGCTGATGGC